>NZ_JAWQRR010000047.1:0-163354 GCF_033446045.1 Plantactinospora sp. KLBMP9567
CCAAGCGCCGCTGCTGTCCTGGCTGGAAGCGGGGACCGTCCCCGAGGCGGGGGAGGCGTTCCGGGGACGGTCCCCGCGCGGTTCCGCCCGAGCCGGGCCAGCATCGAACGGTTCCGCTGCCGACACTCTGGACGGATGGTGCCTACGTTCGGTAGACATTGCGGGACACTGGGCGACCGTCCGACTTGTCGGGTGTGGTCGGGTAGCCCCGAGCCGGATGTGGAGGGAGCGTGGGCAGGTCATGGGCATGCTGGCAGACTTCTTGATCGCGGAGCTTCGGGCGGCTCGGGCGACCCGGAAGATGAACCAGGACGAGTTCGGCAAGATCGCGAACTACTCCGGCTCGCACGTGAGCGCGGTCGAGACCGGTGGCCGGCCACCGACCGAGGACTACGTCGCGGCGGTCGACGAAGGGCTCCAGACCGGCGGCATCTACACCCGGCTGCTCGCCAAGGTCACCGCCTTCGACGACGCACCCGTCTGGCTCCGCCCCTGGCTGGAGTACGAGCGCGAGGCGGTCGCCCTGCGCGCCTGCAACCCGCTGCTCGTCCCCGGCCTGCTCCAGACCGAGGCGTACGCGCGGGCCGTCATGTCCACCGGCCTGCACACCATCGAGGAGGTGGAGCGGATCGTCACAGGTCGGCTGGAGCGGCAGCGGGCGATCCTGGACCGCGACGACCCGCCACTGGCCACCTTCGTCATCCCCGAGGCAGTGCTCCGCAGCGGCGAGTCGAAGATGCTCCGGGAACAACTCGAAAATCTGCTCAACCTGAGTGAGCGTCCCCGGCTCTTCATACACGTGGTCCCGGCAACGGCCGGACTGTGGCTCGGCCAGTCAGGTCCGTTCATCATTGCCTCGTTCGACGGCAGCGACGACGTGGCATTCATGGACGACCAGTTGCAGGGGCGGGTCGTGACGGACCCGACGCAGGTTGCTCGGCTCAACCGGATATGGGAGGTTGTGAGGGCGGTTGCGCTGCCGCGTGACCTCTCGCGTGACCTGATTCTGAAGCTGGTGAACGAGTTGTGAGCACCGAGCCGCGCTGGAAGAAGTCGAGCCGAAGCAACGCTGGCTCGGCCGAGTGCGTGGAGGTTGCCGACGATCTGGGCGGGGCGGTCGGCGTACGGGACTCGAAGGATCCGGGCGGTCCGGTGCTGGCCTTCGCGCCTGAGGCGTGGCGCGCGTTCGTCGCTCAGGTACCGGACCGGCGGCCCTAGCTCCGTCCCGAGCCGGTACCTCGGCCGCGCAGGTGGTGGCTGGCGTCGCCGAGGAAGTCCGTGCTGACCCACCGCTCCACGAAGCGCCATCCGGCGTCGCGCCGCTCGAATCGGTCCCGGCACCGCCCACTCGCCACCGCCTGGAGCGGAAATTCGGGCAGCGCCTGGAAAACGGTGACGTAGCAGCGGGATTCGGCGGTACCGGCCGCCTCGTCGACCTCGACGGCGAGGTTGCTGGTGACATGCCTGGTACGCGGAGCCGGCGGTCCGGGTGGGACGGACCGGGCCATGCCTGCGGGCTAGCCATGCCTGCGAGCTGGCAATACCTGTGGACCGGGTCATGCCGGTGGACCGGGCGTACCAGCGACCGGCCCCGCACCGGGTTCGGTGCGGGGCCGGTGTCGCGGCGGGTCGGCGTGCCGCCGCGCGTCCGCCGGGTCAGGCGCGCCGCCACTTCTGGTTCGCGCCGCCCGTGCACTCCCAGAGCTGGAGTTTCGCGCCGTTGGCCGTGCTCCGGTCGCGTACGTCGACGCACTTGTTCGCCTGCGGGTTCACCAGGTCGCCGGCCGCACTCAGCACGAACTGCTGGGCCGGATTGCCGTTGCAGCCGACGATCTGGATATTGGCGCCGTTGGCCGTCGAGCCGTTCGCCACGTCCATGCACTTGCCCATCGCCCGGACCGTGCCGCCGGTGAAGGCCCAGCTCTGCGCGGCGGTACCGTTGCAGTCCCAGATCTGCAACTGGGTGCCGTCGGCCGGGTTCGCGCCCGGCACGTCGATGCACTTGTTGCCGATCCCGACGATCTGGTTGCCGGTGCCGGGGTTGCCGCCGCCACCGGTGTTCCAACCCCAGACCCGGACGTAGTCGACCAGCATCTGCTGCGGGAACGTGGTGCTGGCGTCGGGGTAGCCCGGCCAGTGGCCGCCGACCGCGATGTTCATGATCATGAAGAACGGGTGGTCGTAGACCCAGCGGTTGCCGTTCAGGTCCGCCGGGGTCTTGCGGCCGTACTGGATGCCGTCGACGTACCAGGTGATCGAGTCCGGCGCCCAGTCCACGGCGAAGGTGTGGAAGGCGTCGGCGAACGCCTGGCCGCCGGGGAGGGTGTAGCGGGAGCTGATCGCGCTGCCGCCGGAGTAGCCGGGGCCGTGCAGCGTGCCGTACAGGTTGCCGGGCTCGCGGCCGATGTTCTCCATGATGTCGATCTCGCCCATGTCCGGCCAGGGCATGCCGCCGAGCATCCAGAATGCCGGCCAGATGCCCTGGCCGCGCGGCAGCTTCATCCGGGCCTCGAACCGGCCGTACGTCTGGGTGAAGCGGTCCGCGGTGAGCAGCCGGGCCGAGGTGTACTGGCAGCGGCCGTAGTGGCACTGGTAGTTGGCCGGGTTCTCCCGGCGGGCGGTGATCACCAGGTTGCCGTTGCCGTCGTGCGCGGCGTTGCTGGTGCTGTTGGTGTAGTACTGCTGCTCGTTGTTGCCCCAGCCGCCGCCGCCGATGTCGTGCTTCCACTTGGTGCCGTCGGGGGCGGTGCCGGCTGGCGCGTTGAACTCGTCGCTCCAGGTGAGCGCGCCCGGCTCAGCGACGGCCGGGCTGGGTGGGGTGACCACCAGCGTTGCGGCCAGCAGGGCCAGGACGAGGGTGGCTCGGCGTGTACGCATGTCAATGTTTCTACGCCAGAGAGCGCTTTCTTGCAAGGTTGTTAACTAAAAAGAAAGTTGCGGAGCCGCAGTCTGTCGAGAGGATCGCCCCTGGATCGAATCGCCCTGCTGTGCGAGCGGGGTCCGTCGTAGACGGTGGCGCGCTTGTGGGGCATCGGCGATCGAAGCGTACGTCAGCCAACTCGACCTGCTCGATAGCCGCGACCGGACGCCACTTGAGGCACCCCGATTTCGAGCGGCCTACCACTACCACTGCCACGAACCGGGCTGCGGTGGGCACCGGCAAGGGCATCCTGGACTGGGAACTCGTCGCCCTGCAACGCAATCTGCGGGGCCGCTACGACGACGAGGTGCGGCGAGCCGTGGAACAGAAGTTCCTGCACGAACTCTGCGGGCCTGGTCGCGATGTCGCCTTCTACGTCGGCAACCAGGCCAAGCGGGTCAATACGTTCAGCGTCCTCGGGGTCTACTGACCGCCCCACCGATAGGACGCCGCTCGTGTGCCGCTTGGAGCACCAGGTCCCGGTGACACTGCCGCTGGTCAGCCTCGAAACAGAGCAGCGCGACGAGTTTCCGCTGGCTCGCGGCGGCGAGCGCGTCGAGTGCGTCGACGGCCTCCGGCCGGGCGAGCAGTCCGGCGTAGATCGCCCGGGCCTGGGCGATCGTTTCCGGAGAGCCGGTGAATCCAGGCCGGTTGTCCTTCGGATTTCCCAGCTCACGTCGGTGTTCGTAGGCGATCCCCGCGTCGCCGAGCGCCTGCCCGAGCGCTGACTTGCTGAACCCCCGCTTCCGGGAGATCGGGGTGAGCCGTACGTCCACCAGACGTGACACGCCCATCGTGACCAGGTCTGCCACGAAGTCCCCGATGTCCCGGCCCTCGTAACCCACGCCGACCAGTCCGGAGCGGTCGTCCGTCAGGACCGTCATGCGAGTCACCCTTCCACAACCTTGCGCTCTACGCGGCCACGCCCAGCCGGTCGAGGATCCAGGCGGCGACGAACGCCTCCTCCTTCCAGGAGTCGTAGCGCCCGCTCGGGCCGCCGTGCCCGGCACCCATCTCCGTCTTGAGCAGGTACGACCCCTGCGGTGCGACGGCCCGGAGCCGGGCGACCCACTTCGCCGGCTCGTGGTAGAGCACCCGGGTGTCGTTCAGGCTGGTGACGGCGAGGATCGGCGGGTAGTCCTGCGCGGTGACGTTCTCGTACGGCGAGTACGACTTCATGTACGCGTACACCTCGGGGTCGGCCAGCGGGTTGCCCCACTCCTCCCACTCGGTGACGGTGAGCGGCAGCGACGGGTCGAGGATCGAGTTGAGCGGGTCGACGAACGGCACCTGCGCGACGATCCCGGCGAAGGCGTCCGGGGCGATGTTCGCCACGGCGCCCATCAGCAGCCCACCGGCCGAGCCACCCCGGGCGACCAGCCGGTCCGCCGAGGTCCAACCGGTCTTGACCAGGTGCCGGGCGGTGGCCACGAAGTCGGTGAAGGTGTTCTTCTTGCTCAGCAGCTTGCCGGTCTCGTACCACCGGCGGCCCAGCTCGCCGCCGCCGCGCACGTGCGCCACGGCGAAGACGACGCCCCGGTCCAGCAGGGAGAGCCGAGGGATGGAGAACCACGGGTCCATGCTGGCCTCGTAGGAGCCGTAGCCGTAGAGCACGCACGGCGCCGAGCCGTCCCGGGGCGTGCCGGCCCGGCAGACCAGCGAGATCGGCACCCGGGTCCCGTCGTCAGCCAGCGCCCAGTCCCGGTGCTGCTCGTAGCCGGCCGGGTCGAAGTCGCCGAGCACCGGCTTCCGCTTGCGCAGCACCATCTCCCGGGTGACCAGGTCGTAGTCGTAGACCGAGTCGGGGGTGGTCAGCGAGGCGTAGTGCAGCCGGACGCTGGTGGTCTGGTATTCGGGGTTGCTGTCCAGCCCGACGTTGTAGAGCGGCTCCGGGAAGTCGATGTCGTACGACTCGGTGCTACCCACCGGCAGCACCCGGATCCCGGTCAGCCCGGCCGTACGCAGCGACACCACGAGGTGGTTGGCGAAGGCGTCGACCGCCTCCAGCCGGGTGCCGGGAGTGTGCTCGATCATCGGCACCCAGTCCCCGGGCGCGTCCGCCGAGGTGTACGCGAGCGCGAAGTCCTCCGCGCCGTCGTTGTGCAGGATCAGGAAGCGGTGCCCGTGGTGCTCGATGGAGTATTCGACGCCCTGCCGTCGGGGCGCGATCACCGCCGGGGCGCCGCTGGGATTGCTGGCCGGGATGACCCGTACCTCGCTGGTCACCTTGCTGTGCGAGTCGATGACGACGAAGTTCTCCGAGCGGGTCAGCCCGACGCCGACCCAGAACCGCTCGTCGTCCTCCTGGTAGACGATCTCGTCGGCGCCCGCCGCCGTGCCGACGGTGTGCCGCCACACCCGGTAGGGCCGCCAGCTCTCGTCCACGGTCAGGTAGAACAGCGTGGAGCCGTCGGCCGACCAGGCGCTGCCGTAGAAGGTGTCCGGTACCTCGTCGGCGAGCACCTCTCCGGTGGAGAGGTCCTTGACTCGCAGGGTGAACCGCTCGTCGCCGGCGAAGTCGGTGGAGTAGGCGAGCCAGCGCCCGTCCGGGCTGACGTCGAAGGTGCCGAGTGAGAAGAAGTCGTGCCCCTGCGCCAGCGCGTTGCCGTCGAGCAGGATCTCCTCGCCGTCGAGTGGTGCGCCGTCCTCCGGCATCGGCGGGGCCGTCCCGCCGTCCCGCACCGATCGGCGGCAGTGGATGCCGTACTGCTCGCCTTCGACCGTCCGGGTGTAGTACCAGTGGCCGTTCTTGCGGGTCGGCACTGATAGATCGGTTTCCTTCGTCCGCCGCTTCGTCTCGTTGAACAGCGTCTCCCGCAGCAGGCCGAGCCGGGCCGTGGTCTGCTCGGTGTAGGCGTTCTCGGCGGTCAGGTAGCCGATCGTGTCCGGGTCGTCCTTGTCGGCGAGCCAGGCGTACTCGTCGATCACCGTGTCGCCGTGGTGGGTGCGCTCGGTCGGCACCCGCTTGGCGACGGGGGCGGCGGTCGTCTCAGTGGTCACCCGGTCACGTTACCTGTCCGGCTGGCCGGTGGGCCGTCCGGTGCGGTCCGGGGCGTTGCCGAAAATTAGCACATGTGTACGATGACCAAGGTGGGGGAGATTTCGATAGAACGACGCGGGGGCGCTGACATCGCACGGCGACTGGCGGGCATCTGCGGTGCCCACTTCGCCCGGGCCGCGGGGGCGGCCGACGGGGTGGCCGGCGCGGCGGCCCGCTGGGTCGCGGCGCCGGGCAGTCCGGAGGCGGTCACCGAGGTGGTCCGGCTCGCCGCCGAACACGACCTCTCGGTGGTCGCCCGGGGGGCCGGCACCAAACTCGACTGGGGCATGCCCCCGTCGCAGGTCGACATCGTGCTGGACACCGGGCGGCTCGCCGGGGTCTGGCAGCAGCCGGAGGGCGAGCTGGTCGCCGAGATCGGGGCCGGGACACCGGTCCGGGCCGCCGAGGCGATCCTGGAACGGACCGGGCGCAGGCTGCCGATCGACGTGCCCTCGGTCGGCGCCACCGTCGGGGGCGTGGTCGCGGCCGACGAGAGCGGTCCGCTGCGGCACCTGCACGGCCGGCCCTGCGACCAGCTCGTCGGGGTGAGCTACGTGGACGCCTCGGGGGTGCTCGCGCACGCCCGGGCCGGCGCGACCGGCCGTCCCGGGGAGCGGCCCGATGCGGTGCCGGCCCATCCCGACGTCGCCCGGCTGCTCTGCGGGTCGCAGGGTGCGCTCGGCGTGCTGGTCTCGGCGACCCTGCGGGTGCAGCCGATTCCGGCGAGCCGGAGTTGGGTGGTCCGTTCGGTCTGGACCCCGCTGGAGGTGCACGACCTGGTCCTTGCCGTCCTCGACGCCGAGCTGCGGCCGACCGCGATCGAGGTCGACCTGCCCGGCGGTCGGGCGCCGACGACCGACCGCGGCGTCCGGCGCCTCGGCTCCGGTGGGCACCTTCCGCCGGACGGACCGGGTGCCACGGGGGCACCCGGCCCGTCCGGCCGGGCCGGTGGGCGAGGCTGGTTCGAGTCACCGGGCCGGCCCGGTGTGCCGAGCCGATCCGCGGGCGCAGGCGGATCCGGTGACCGGGGACAGCCCGGGCTCGGCGGTGGTCCCGGGTCGCGCGGCCGGTTCGGCGAGCCCGGTTCCGGCAGCCTGGCCGTGCTGCTCGAAGGCGGGCCGACCGAGGTGGCGCAACGGGCGGCCCGGTTGACCGCGCTGCTCGGCGGCGACGCCCAGGTGGTCGGGGCGGCACCGGGGTGGTGGCGCCGCTATCCGTTCCAGCCCGACCAGGTGGCGCTGCGCATCGAGGTGCCGATCGGTGACCTGCACGCCGCCGTCTACGCGCTGCGGGACGCGGCCGGGGCGCCGGTGCCGGTACGCGGCTCGGCCGGGCTCGGTGTCGTGCACGCCGCGCTGTCGGCCGACTCGTCACCGGAGCGGGTCGGCACCATCCTGAACGGGGTACGCGCGGTGCTGCGCGCCCGCTCCGGCCGCTGCGTGGTGGTCGCCGCTCCGGCCCGGATCCGGGAAGCCGTGGATGTCTGGGGCGAACTGCCCGACCTGCCGATGCTGCGCCGGGTCAAGGAGCACTTCGATCCGGCCCGACGACTCGCCCCCGGGCGCTATCCGGGCGGCATCTGACCCGACAGGAGAACCCGCACGTCAACGGTGTGCGGCGCGGACGCCGCCACGAGACGGTAAGTAGCCCTCGGCCGCGCCCCCTTGTGGTTACTATGCGTGCTTATGGGGCTAACCAACCTTTCAGTGATTCATGAGACGTTCTTCGGAAAACAGGCAGATATTCGCCTCAACCTGGGCTGCGGACTACGGGCTCCCGCCGGCTGGGTCAACATCGACAGGTCGCCAAGTTTGACTCTGGCCCGCGTACCGGGTGCCAGATCGCTCCTCCGCCGAGCCGGGGTGCTGAGCAAGGAACACATGGTCCCCTGGCCACGGTCCATCAAGCAGTTCGACGTAACCAAGTCGCTGCCGTATCCAAACAGCTCGGTCACCGCGATCTACTCGTCGCACACGTTGGAACATCTCTATTACGACCAGGCCCTCCTGCTCCTGCGTGAGTGCCATCGGACGCTGCGTCCGGGCGGGACGATCCGGCTCGCTCTGCCGGACGCCCAGGTACTGGCCCGCCGACTTCTCTCCGCCGCAGGCGACGAAGCCGCCGCTGCCGGCCTGGAGTTCACCAAGAACCTGCTGATGGGTCCACTCTCCCGGCCGACCCGCAGAGAGCGAGTGGTCACCCGGTTCTCCAGCTCGTCCCATCGTTGGCAGCCGACGCCAGCACTGGTGCACGAGATGCTGCGCCAGGCCGGCTTCCCGAACCCACAACCACGCGAGTACCTGGTCGGCGCCCTACCCGGGCTGGCCGAGGTGGAGCATCGACCGGACAGCCTGTTCGTGGAGGCCATCCGCTGATCCCGAAGACCCTGGCCGAGAAGGAACGGGGGAAAGGTCCGATCATGATCGTCTTCGTCGTCGAGTGTCCCAGCCCATACCACACGCCTGTGCTGAACCGGCTACAGGAGGAGCTGGGCGACCAGCTCTGCGTGTTCTACCTCTACGGCGCCGACACCTCCCACGGCTGGGGCCATGTCGTGGCGACGCACCGCTACATCGTGCTCGGCCACCTCCGCGGCCGGGTCGCACTCGCCAAGGCTCTCCTGTCGCCGAGGCTGCGGGCGGTAGGCGTGTACGGATACCGCGGCCTGGCCAGGCTGGTCTCGGCGAACGTCGCCCGGCTGCGCGGTCTCCCGCTCGTGTTGCGGGGTGCGGCCAACGTCCGCGACGAATCGTCTCGCCCGGCGTTCCGCCGACTACTCAAACGCTGGTACCTCAGGATGCTGGTGGGGCAACCGGAGGTGTGGACGAACGGGTCGGCCAACACCGCATACTGGCGGCTGTTGGGCCTGCGACGGCACCATCTGATCCCCTACGCGCTGCAACAACTGCCGGGGAACGAGTCAGGAGCCGCGGCGCTACGAGCCGGGCTGGGGCTCACCGAGCGTTTCGTCTTCACCTTTGTGGGCAGGCTTGAATCGATCAAGGGCGTCAGCGACCTTCTGCAGGCGTACGACGTCGTACGCCAGGCGGTGCCCGCCGGCACCACCGCTCTCGTCATCGTCGGCAGCGGGTCGCTGGAGCCGCAGGTCCGCCAGTACGTCGACGCCCACGACGACTGCCGCTACCTTGGCACGATTCCCCAGCAGCGGCTGGGCGCCGTGTACGCCGCGGCAGACGTCTTCGTGGCTCCGTCCCACCGCGAGCCGTGGGGTTGGGTGATCAACGAGGCGTTGGGCTTCGGCACGCGGGTCATCGCGTCGGTCGAAATGGCCTCCGCCGACGATCTGTGCACCGAGGAGACGGGCCGCCGCTGCCCGGTGGCGGACCCGTCCGCGCTCGCCTCCGCGATGCTCGCCGAATACCGGGCCGGTCCGCGACGCGCTCGACGGCTGGAGTGCCAGGACACCGCCCGGATCATGGCGGACCGACTGCGCGAGCTGACCGGACACCGGATCTCCGTACGGTTGCAGCGGCTTCCCGAAAGCGACTCTGCCCCGGACGCCGCAACCGGTCCGGACCTGTCACCACCCCCGCAGGGTGCCCGCCAGCTCTGACCACAGTGGAGTTCGTGGGGACCGCCCAACGCGCCGGCGGGCGTTGTCGGTGCGGGTGGTGCCGGCGGCGAGGGGGTGGCGACGGGTTGGGTCGCGCTGAGCCGGACGGCTCCGGTGGAGGTCAGCCGGTCGAGTCGTTGCGCAGTACCAGGATGGCGATGTCGTCCCGGGGCGACTCGACCGAGAAGTTGATCGCGGCCGCGCGCAGCCGGGCGGCCACCACCTCCGCCGAGTAGCCGGCCAGCGGCGCCGCCGCGTCCCGAAGCCGCTCGATGCCGAAGAGCTCCCGGCCGCGCCGCCGCTCGGTCACCCCGTCGGTGTAGAAGACCAGCGCGTCGCCGGGGCCGAGCCGTACCTCCGCGGCCGGCGAGGTGATCGAGTCGAGCAGGCCGAGCGCCGTACCCCCGGAACCCACGAACGACGCGCGCCCGTCGGCGCGGACCAGTACCGGCCGGTCGTGACCGGCCAGGTAGAGCGAGACGGTGAGCCGGCCGGTCCGGTCCCGGTCCACGGCGGCCAGCGCCAGCGTGCAGTACCGACCGCCACCCCGCTCCACCAGCGTGCCGTTGAGCCGGGCCAACGCCTCCGGCAGCGGCTTGCCGTCGCCGACCAGGACCCGGATCACGTCCCGGACCAGCCCGGTCACCGCCGCCGCCTGCACGCCCTTGCCGGAGACGTCCCCGACCACCACCAGCCAGCGGTCCTCGGACAGCGGTACGACGTCGTAGAAGTCGCCGCCGACCTCGGCCGCGTCCCCGGTCGGCACGTACTCGGCGGCGAACCCGATCCCCTCCACCACCGGCAGCACGGGCGGCAGCAGCGACTGCTGAAGGGTGTGCGCGACCTTCCGCCGTTCGTCATGGATCCGGGCGTTCTCGATCGCCAGCGCCGCCCGCCGGGCCACGTCCTCCAGTACGGCGATCTCGTCCGGGTCGTGCCGGTGCCGCTGGTGCCGGCCGACCGCCAGGGTGCCGAGCCGCTGCCCCCGGGCGACCAGCGGGATGGCGAAGCCGTCCATCGGGGCGCCGATCGGCACCTGGCCCTGGCTGCGGGACGCCTCGCGCAACCGGGACTGCACCGACTCGGGACCGTCCTCCTTGAGCATCTTGTGCAGTTGCGGCAGCACCGCCTCGTCGGCGTGGGTGGCCGCGGCCAGCTTCAACCGTCCCCACTCGTCGGTGACGTGCACCGCGCACCACTGGCCGAGCCGGGGGACCACGAGCTGCGGGATCAGCGCCATCGTCAACTCGACGTCGAGCGACTGGGCGAGCAGTTCACTCGCCTCGGCGAGGAAGGTCAGCCAGGTCTGCCGGCGTACGTCGGCCCGGCGCAGCCGGTCGTTCTCCAGGTGCAGGGAGAGCCGCTCGGCGACCAGCGCGGCGAGCGGGCGGGCGTACCCCGACGGCGCGGCGTCGAGTTCCAGCTCCCCGGCGTACGGCCGGTGCACGGTCAACGGCACCCGGAGCAGCTCGTCACCGGGGCGGGGCTGCCGGCCGTACCGGGCCAGCAGTTGCGAGCCGGCGCCGTCGCCCCGGTCGAGGCGTACCGCCCCGCCGGCCGCGCCGACCATGTCGCCGACCCGGACCAGCAGGTCGGCGGCGAAGGTGGGCAGCGGATCGTCGGCGTACGGATCGGGGGCGGTCTGCATCAGCGCGCTCATCGCCCCGGCGCTCGGCGCGGACGGGCCGGGCGGGCCGGGCGGGCTGCCGGCGCCGCCGACGGACACCGCGTGCCCCGCCTCCAGCGGATGCTGCCCCGAGCCGGCCGGGTCCTTGCGGTTCAGCCGGAACCAGACGCCCTTGCCGGTGGCCTGGTGCGTGGTGCCCCACCGGCTGGCGAAGTGGTCGACCAGGAGCAGCCCCCGGCCCCGCTCGGAAACCTGCGAGATGTCCGTCAGGTCGTTTCTGGGCCGGGCCGTCACGTCGTCGATCGGTCCGGCCGCGAAGTCGGAGACCGTCACGGTCAGGCCCGAGGAGTCCGCGACGACCTCGATGTCCAGTTCGGTGCGGGCGTGCTCGACCGCGTTGGTGGAGAGTTCGGTGGTGAGCAGCAGCGCCTCGTTGAGCAGTTCCTCCAGGCCGACCTCGGCGAGTACCGACCGGACCAGGGCGCGGGCAGCCGCCGGAGTACGTCGGTCGGCGGGTAGCCGTACCCGGCGCAGTTGATCGCCGGTGCCCCCGGTGGCCGCTCCGCCGGTGCCCGTGCCGCCCGCCTCCGCTGACACCTTCCGTATCCTCCACCGATCCGAGACCCAGGCCACCCTATCCGGGCCGGGCACGTCTGCGCCGCGCTCGTGCCCGGCAGGCGGTCGGAGCGGGGCCGCGCTACGCTGAACCGTGCCCCACTTGACCGTTCTGCCCGCTTTACCTCCTGGCTGGTCCCGCCGACTGCCACTACCGACTCCGGTGTGCGCCGAGGGTGGCATTGGATGGACGAAAGGCACAATGATGGGTGTGGCCGCCGCTCGCGCGGAACCGCGCGGGCGCGGCAGAGCGGATTCGCCGACCACCTGGCGGCGCGGGCCGGCCGGGCTGGCCCACCTCCTTCGAAACCTGAGCGAGGAACGATGACCACGGCGAAACAGATCTCTGCCGAGGAGCGGTCCGCCGGCGAGGACGCGGTGCTGCTCAGTGAACTCGCCGACGCGTTGCGCCGGGTCCGGCGCGGCGATCTGAAGGTACGGCTGCCCCGCCGGGCCGGCGTCGCGGGCGAGGTGGCCGACGCCTTCAACGAGGTGGTCTCCCTCCAGGAACGACAGCACCTCGACCTGCGCCGGATCAGCCGGATCGTCGGTCGGGACGGCCGGCTCACCGAGCGGCTGGACGAGGAGGGGCTGGACGGCGCCTGGGCCGAGGGGCAGCGGGCGATCAACCAGCTCATCGACGACCTGGGCCGGCCGACGACCGAGATCGCCCGGGTCATCGTGGCGGTCGCCGACGGCGACCTCTCCCAGCACATGGCGCTGGAGATCGACGGCCGGCCGCTGCGCGGTGAATACCTGCGGATCGGCCGCACCGTCAACACGATGGTCGACCAGCTCTCGTCCTTCTCCAACGAGGTAACCCGGGTGGCCCGGGAGGTGGGCACCGAGGGCGAGCTGGGCGGCCAGGCCGACGTACGCGGCGTCGCCGGCACCTGGAAGGACCTCACCGACTCGGTGAACACCATGGCGTCGAACCTGACCTACCAGGTGCGGTCGATCTCGCAGGTGACCACGGCGATGGCCCGGGGCGACCTGTCGCAGAAGATCACGGTCTCGGCCAAGGGCGAGGTCGCCGAGCTGGCGCACACCATCAACGGGCTGACCGACACGCTGCGGCTCTTCGCCGAGCAGGTGACCCGGGTGGCCCGGGAGGTGGGCACCGAGGGCAAACTCGGCGGCCAGGCCGAGGTGCCCAACGTCGCCGGGACCTGGAAGGACCTCACCGACAGCGTCAACTCGATGGCGTCGAACCTCACCGCCCAGGTCCGGAACATCGCCCAGGTCTCGACGGCGGTCGCCCGGGGCGACCTGAGCCAGAAGATCACGGTGGCCGCGCAGGGCGAAATCCTGGAGCTGAAGGACACCGTCAACACGATGGTGGACCAGCTCTCGTCGTTCGCCGACGAGGTGACCCGGGTGGCCCGGGAGGTCGGCATCGAGGGCAAGCTCGGCGGTCAGGCGCAGGTACGCGGCGTCTCGGGCACCTGGCGGGCGCTGACCGAGAACGTCAACCAGCTCGCCGGCAACCTCACCTCGCAGGTGCGGAACATCTCCCAGGTCTCCACGGCGGTGGCCAGGGGTGACCTGTCGCAGAAGATCACTGTCGACGCGCAGGGCGAGATCCTGGAGCTGAAGTCGACGGTGAACACGATGGTGGACCAGCTCTCGTCGTTCGCCGACGAGGTGACCCGGGTGGCCCGGGAGGTCGGCACCGAGGGCAAGCTCGGCGGCCAGGCCGAGGTGAAGGGGGTCTCCGGCACCTGGCGGGATCTCACCGACAACGTGAACTCGATGGCGTCGAACCTGACCGCCCAGGTCCGGAACATCGCCTCGGTCACCACCGCGGTGGCGAAGGGCGACCTGTCGCAGAAGATCACCGTCGACGCCCGGGGCGAGATCCTGGAGCTGAAGTCGACGGTGAACACGATGGTGGACCAGCTCTCGTCGTTCGCCGACGAGGTGACCCGGGTGGCCCGGGAGGTCGGCACCGAGGGCAAGCTCGGCGGTCAGGCCCAGGTACGTGGCGTCGCTGGCACCTGGCGGGACCTGACCGACAACGTGAACTCGATGGCGTCCAACCTGACCGCCCAGGTCCGGAACATCGCCCAGGTCTCGACGGCGGTCGCCCGGGGTGACCTGAGCCAGAAGATCACTGTCGACGCGCAGGGCGAGATCCTGGAGCTCAAGCAGACGGTGAACACGATGGTGGACCAGCTCTCGTCGTTCGCCGACGAGGTGACCCGGGTGGCCCGGGAGGTCGGCACCGAGGGCAAGCTCGGCGGTCAGGCCCAGGTGAAGGGGGTCTCCGGCACCTGGCGGGACCTGACCGACAACGTGAACTCGATGGGCTCGAACCTGACCGCCCAGGTCCGGAACATCGCCTCGGTCACCACCGCGGTGGCCCGGGGCGACCTGTCGCAGAAGATCACCGTCGACGCGCAGGGCGAGATCCTGGAGCTGAAGGACACCGTCAACACGATGGTGGACCAGCTCTCCTCGTTCGCCCAGGAGCTGACCCGGGTCGGCCGCGAGGTCGGCGTCGAGGGCAAGCTCGGCGGTCAGGCTCAGGTGAAGGGGGTCTCCGGCACCTGGCGGGACATCACCGAGAACGTCAACCAGCTCGCCTCCACGCTGACCACCCAGCTCCGGGCGATCGCCCAGGTCTCCACGGCGGTGACCACCGGCGACCTGACCCAGAGGATCGCCGTACAGGCGCAGGGCGAGGTCGCCGAGCTGAAGGACAACATCAACCAGATGATCGTCACGCTCCGGGAGACCACCAAGAAGAACGCCGAGCAGGGCTGGCTCGACTCCAACCTGGCCCGGATCGGCGGTCTGCTCCAGGGGCAGCGGGATCTCGGCGAGGTCTGCCGCATGATCATGACCGAGGTGACCCCGCTGGTCGACGCGCAGCTCGGCGCGTTCTTCCTGGCCGACACCGACGAGGCGGTGATGCGGCTGCGGCTCACCGCGTCGTACGGCTACGTGGCCCGGCACCACGACGTCACGTTCGGCCCCGGCGAGGGGCTGGTCGGGCAGGCCGCGTTGTCCCGGCGGACGATCCGGGTCGGCGCCCCGCCCAACGGCAGCCTCACGGTCCGCTCCGGACTCGCCGCCACGCCCCCGGCCGACCTGGTGGTGCTGCCGGTGCTCTTCGAGGGGGAACTGCTCGGCGTCATCGAGTTCGCCAGCGTCTCGCCCTTCTCCGACCTGCACCTGGCCTTCCTGGAGCGGCTGGTCTCGACCATCGGCATCGCGCTGAACACCATCCAGGCCAACCGGCGTACCGAGGAACTGCTCTCCCAGTCCCAGCGGCTCGCCCACGAGCTCCAGGAACAGTCCGCCGAACTCCAGCGCACCAACGCCGAACTGGAGGACAAGGCGCAACTGCTCTCCGAGCAGAAGGGCAACATCGAGACCAAGAACCGGGAGATCGAACTGGCCCGGATCGGTCTGGAGGACAAGGCGCAGCAGTTGGCCCGCGCCTCGGCGTACAAGTCGGAGTTCCTGGCCAACATGAGCCACGAACTGCGTACGCCGCTCAACTCGCTGCTGCTGCTGGCCCGGTTGCTGGCGGACAACTCGGAGGACAACCTGACCGAGAAGCAGATCGAGTTCGCCCGCACCATCCACAGCGCCGGCTCCGACCTGCTCTCGCTGATCGACGACATCCTCGACCTGTCCAAGATCGAGGCGGGCCGGATGGACGTCGAGCCGACCGAGGTGCGGTTCTCCGAAATCCGCAGCTACGTCGAGCAGGCGTTCGCACCGCAGGCCGAGGAGCAGGGCCTGGACTTCCAGGTACGCATCTCCAAGGAGCTGCCGCCGACCCTGGTCACCGACGCACAGCGGTTGCAGCAGATCCTCCGCAACCTGCTCTCCAACGCGGTCAAGTTCACCGACAACGGGGCGGTGACGCTGCGGATCGGTCCGGCGCCGGAGGGAGCGTTCTTCGACGTACCGGCGCTGGCGACCGCGAACCAGGTGGTGGCGTTCACCGTCATCGACACCGGCATCGGCATCTCGGACGACAAGCTCGGACTTATCTTCGAGGCGTTCCAGCAGGCCGACGGCACCACCAGCCGGCGGTACGGCGGCACCGGGCTCGGGCTGTCGATCAGCCGCGACCTGGCCCGCCTGATCGGCGGCACCATCACGGTGTCGTCGGCGCCGGGCCAGGGCTCGACGTTCACCCTCTTCGTACCGGACGTACTGGCCCCCGACGCGGTGGTCGCCCCGGTGCCGGTACCGCCGATGCAGACGCCCCGGGGCGGGCTGCCCGCCATGCTGCGTACCCAGAACGAGCCGGACCGGCCGATCACCCCGGCGGCCCGGCAGCTCGACGGCGCCACCGTGCTGATCATCGACGACGACGTCCGCAACGTCTTCGCCCTGACCAGCGCGTTGGAGCTGCACGGCATGACCGTGCTCTACTCGGACAACGGGGTGGACGGGGTGCGCCTGCTCGCCGAACATCCGGAGGTGGACATCGTCCTGATGGACGCGATGATGCCCGACCAGGACGGCTACGAGACAACCCGGGCGATCCGCCGCAACCACCGCTTCACCGACCTGCCGGTGGTGTTCCTGACCGCCAAGGCGATGCCGGGGGACCGCGAGTCGGCACTCGGCGCCGGTGCGAGCGACTACATCACCAAGCCGGTGGACCTGGACGAGTTGATCGAGCTGATGGCCTCCTGGGTCAACGGGAGCGGACGGGAGGTCGAGGGGTGAGCGCGGACGACACGGGCACGATCCGAGGCGGGGGGACGTTCGAGTGAGCGAGCTGGCCAAAGCCCTGCTGGTCGACGACCGGCGGGAGAACCTGATGGCGCTCGAGGCGATCCTCCAGGGGCTGCCCGTCCAGTCGGTCGCGGTGGAGAGCGGCGAGGCGGCGCTGAAGCAGCTCCTGGTGGAGGACTTCGCGGTCATTTTGCTGGACGCCCAGATGCCGGAGATGGACGGTTTCGAGACCGCCAGTCACATCAAGCGGCGGGAGCGTACCCGGCACGTGCCGATCATCTTCCTCACCGCCGCTGACCGGGACGCCCAGCTCGCCCTGCGCGGGTACGCCGTCGGTGCCGTCGACTACCTGACCAAGCCGTTCGACCCGTGGGTGCTCCGGGCCAAGGTCTCGGTCTTCGTCGAACTGTGGGTGAAGACCCGGCAACTCGCCGCTCAGTCCGAGCTGGTCCGGGAGCGGGACAACCAGTGGCGGACGATGGCCGAGGCGGTGGACGACGCGGTGGCGCTGCTGCGCTCGGACGACCCGGAGGGGCGGGAGCGGGCGGTGGAGGTGCTGGAGCAGGCGCGTTGGGGTGCGGCGGCCTGAAAGGGGTGCGGTGGCCTGAAAGGGCTGTCGGGCGGTGGTCCTGGGTCGTCGGGCTTGAAGAGGCGGTGGCTTGACGAGGCGGTGGGGTGGCTTCCGCGCCGTCGGGCGGGGGTTGGTGGCCGGATCGTCCGCTCTGGGCGGTCAGGCTTGATCCCGACGCGGGCGATCCGGCCCCCAACCCCGACCTGGTCGGGGTGGTCGCGTCGCCGTCGGTCGTGAGTGGCGTCAGCCGGTGGCCTGTTCGTTGCGGATCATCAGGGCGGAGCGCAGGCCGGTGATGTCCAGCACCCGGAGCAGGAAGTCGCCGACGTTGGTCAGCATCAGCAGGCTCTGCGCGTGGCTGGCCTTGCGACTGAGTACGACCAGGGTGCCGAGGCCTTGCGAGTCGCAGAACGTGACATCGGTGAGATCCAGCACGATTCGGGACGGTGCGTCGCCGAGCACCTCGTTGACGACGCTGGACAGCCTGGCGGCGGTGAGCATGTCGATCTCGCCGGCGAGGATGAGTGTCACCTCGTCGGTGCCGCGCTGCACGCCGATGGTCAGGTCCGCCCGGTTCACCCGTTCAGCCTATCGCGACCTAGCCGAACCGGCCTCTGATGGCCGTTCGCCCCGCCGGTCGGCGAGGGGACCGGCCCGGGGTGATCGGCTGTCGGCGTGACGTGGGCGACGGCCCGAGGGGTGGGTGCCGGGCGCACAGGTACCGCTGACAGAATGGCGGCACCGTGAGTGAGACGTACCCCGCCGGCCCCGGTCGCTATCCGGCTGCGGCACCGGCCTCCCAGGCCCTGTTCGACCGCGCCCGCACCCTCGTGCCGGGCGGGGTGAATTCTCCCGTGCGCGCGTTTCTGGCCGTCGGCGGTACGCCCCGGTTCATGGCCCGGGGCGAGGGCGCGTGGCTCTTCGACGCGGACGGGCGACGCTACGTCGACCTGGTCTGCTCGTGGGGCCCGCTGATCCACGGGCATGCCCATCCCGAGGTGGTGGCGGCGGTGCAGGCAGCCGCCGCCGACGGGACCAGTTTCGGCGCACCGACCGAGGCCGAGGTCGAGTTGGCCGCCGAGATCGTCGCGCGTACCCCGGTCGAGCAGGTCCGCCTGGTCAACTCGGGGACCGAGGCGACCATGTCGGCCATCCGGCTGGCCCGGGGCTTCACCGGCCGAGGCAGGATCGTCAAGTTCGCCGGCTGCTACCACGGGCACGTCGACGCGCTGCTCGCCTCGGCGGGGTCCGGGGTCGCCACGCTCGGCCTGCCGGACTCGCCCGGGGTCACCGGCGCGGCGGCGAGCGAGACGATCGTGCTGCCGTACAACGACGTGGCGGCGGTGGAGGCGGTCTTCGCGGCCCAGGGGTCGGAGATCGCCGCGGTCATCACCGAGGCCGCTCCGGGCAACATGGGCGTGGTGGCACCCCGGGACGGCTTCAACCAGGCGCTGGCCCGGATCGCCCACGCACACGGCGCGCTGCTGATCCTCGACGAGGTGATGACCGGCTTCCGGGTCTCGGCGGGCGGCTGGGCCGGGCTCGACCCGGTCGACGCCGACCTCTACACCTTCGGCAAGGTGATGGGCGGCGGGCTGCCGGCGGCGGCGTTCGGCGGCCGGGCCGAGGTGATGGGGCGGCTCGCGCCGGCCGGCCCGGTCTACCAGGCCGGCACGCTCTCCGGTAACCCGCTGGCCACGGCGGCCGGGCTGGCCTCGCTGCGGCTGGCCGACGTGGCGACGTACCGGCGGCTCGACGAGGTGGCCGCCACCGTGGGCAAGCTGGCGAGCGACGCGCTGGCCGCCGCCGGGGTGCCGCACCGGCTCTCGTACGCCGGGAACATGTTCTCGGTCTTCTTCACCGACGCGGACGTCTACGACTACGACACCGCGCGGACCCAGGACGTCGCGGCGTTCCGGGCGTTCTTCCACGCGATGCTGGCCGGCGGGGTCTACCTGCCGCCCAGCTCCTTCGAATCGTGGTTCGTGTCGACGGCGCTGGACGACGCCGCGCTGGAGCAGGTCGCGGCCGTGTTGCCGGTCGCGGCGGAGGCTGCGGCGGCGGCCGGTCACGGGGGGTAGGGAACGTGGGCAGCACAACGGTCGTGCACGTGCTCCGGCACGGTGAGGTGTACAACCCGGAGAAGATCCTCTACGGCCGGCTGCCCGGCTACCGCCTCTCCGAGCTGGGTGTGCAGATGGCGAAGGCGGCCGCCCAGGCGCTCGCCGAGCGCAACGTCACGCATGTGGTGGCGAGTCCGCTGGAGCGGGCCCAGCAGACGGCGGAGCCGATCGCGGCACAGTTCGGGCTGCCGGTCGGGGTCGACGAGCGGCTGATCGAGAGCGCCAACTGGTTCGAGGGGAAGCGGGTCTCGCCCGGCGACGGTTCGTTCCGGGACCCGCGCAACTGGTGGGTGCTACGCGACCCGGTCACCCCGTCCTGGGGCGAGGCGTACACGCTGATCGCCGAGCGGATGTTCGCGGCCCTGCACGCGGCCCGGATCGCCGCCGAGGGGCGGGAGGCGGTCTGCGTTTCGCACCAGCTTCCGATCTGGACCCTGCGCCGGTACGTCGAGCACAAGCGGCTCTGGCACGACCCGCGCAAGCGGCAGTGCGGGCTGGCCAGCCTGACCTCGTTCCACTTCGACGGTGCCAGGATCGTCGGGATCGGCTACACCGAACCGGCCGCGCACCTGGTCGCCATGTCGCCGACCGCTCGGACGGCCAAGGGGGCATGAGGTGAGTCTCCCCCGGTGGTCCGCCGGCATCGGCGCGCTGCTCGCCGTCGCCGTGGCGCTGGCCGTGGCCGGCTGCTCGGGCGGCGACGGGGGCGGGAACGACTGGAAGGACGACTGCGCGACCACGGACGGCATCGTCGAGTGCGCGCCGGAGCACCGCCCGGCGGCTCCGCCGGTCTCCGGTGAACTGCTGACCGGCGGGACGTACGACCTGGCGGGGGAGCGCGGCCGGGTGGTGGTGGTCAACTTCTGGGGTTCCTGGTGCGCGCCGTGCCGGGCCGAGGCCGACGATCTGGAGGCGACCTACCAGGCGACCAAGGACCGGGACGTCCGCTTCCTCGGCATCAACATCCAGGACGGGCGGGACAAGGCGAAGGCGTTCGAGGCGGCCTACAAGGTGAGCTATCCCAGCCTCTTCGACCCGCCGAGCCGGCTGGCGCTGGCCTTCGACATCCCACCGAACTCGATCCCGGCCACCATCGTCCTCGACCGGGAGAACCGGATCGCGGTGGTGATCCGGGCCGGCACCACCCGGGACAGGCTGGAGCCGATCGTCGCCCGGGTGGCCGACGAGAAGCCGCCGGGCGGGCCCAACTGATGGCCGGGCGGGCCGAGTTGACGGCTGGGCCGGGTGCGGATCGGCGGCCGGCGCGGACGGGCCGGAGCTGCACGGTGCCGGGCGGGGCGGGCTGATGGGCGAGACCTTCGCCGAGCTGGCCGAGAGCGGGCCGGTGCTGCTGGCGATCGGGGCGGCCGCGCTGGCGGGCCTGGTCAGCTTCCTCTCTCCGTGCGTGCTGCCGCTGGTGCCCGGCTACCTGTCGTACGTGACCGGGCTGGCCGGCAGCGACCTGGAACAGCGCCGGGCCGCGACCGACCGCGCTCCGGACGGGCCGGGCGGGGAGTCGGCCGGTGGCGGGGTGGCGGTGGCCACCCGGCCGGTCCGGACGCCCCGGGCGGTCCGGGGTCGGGTGCTCGCCGGCACGCTGCTCTTCATCGCCGGCTTCACCGTCGTCTTCACCCTGACCGCGGTGCTGGTCACCGCCGTCGGGCAGGCGCTGTTCGCGCAGCGGCGACCGCTGGAGATCGGCATCGGCATCGTGATCATGGTGTTGGGGCTCTCCTACCTCGGACTGGTCCCCGGGATGCAGCGGGAGTTCCGGATCCGCCGGCTGCCCTCGGCCGGCCTGCTCGGTGCGCCGGTCTTCGGGGCGGTCTTCGCGCTCTCCTGGGTACCCTGCGTCGGCCCGACCCTCGGTGCGGTGGTCGGGATGGGCACGGCGAGCGGGCAGGCGGACCGGGCCGCGCTGCTCGCCGTCGCGTACTGCCTGGGGCTGGGGTTGCCGTTCGTGGTGTTCGGGCTCGGCTTTTCCCGGCTGCTCGGACTGTTCCGGGCGGTGCGCCGGAACAGTCGCTGGGTCACCCGGGTCGGCGGCGCACTGCTGATCGCGATCGGGCTGGCCCTGGTCACCGGCGGCTGGCAGGACCTGGTCATCTGGTTGCAGACCACGTTCGGGGTCGGCGAGGTGAGCATCTGATGTCGACCGGGGAGCGGGAGACGGTGACCGGGTCGGGTGGCGCGCCGGCCGGCATCGCCGAGGCCGAGCCGTCGGCGGCCGGCGGCCCGACCGGTGGTGCGCAACCGTCCCGGGTACGCCGTACGCCGCTGCCGCTGGCCCTGCTGCGCAACTCGTGGCGGCAGCTCACCAGCATGCGTACCGCGCTGATCCTGCTCTTCCTGCTGGCCGTGGCCGCGATCCCCGGCTCGGTACTGCCGCAGCGCAACATCAACATCGAGAACGTCAACCGGTACGCCGCCGAGCATCCCGACCTCTTCCCGATCCTGGACCGGGTCGGCGGCTTCGACGTGTACGCCTCGCCGTGGTTCTCGGCGATCTACGTACTCCTGTTCACCTCGCTGGTCGGCTGCATCGTTCCCCGGCTGCGCGACCACGTCCGGGCGCTGCGCGCCGCCCCGCCGCCCGCGCCGAAGCGGCTGGACCGGCTGCCCCGGCACGCGGTGCTGACCGACTCCGACGGTGACCTGGTCCGGATCGCGGCGGTGCTGCGCAAGCGGCGGTGGCGGGTGGTGGTGCGCGGCGACACCGTGTCGGCGGAGAAGGGCTATCTCAAGGAGACCGGCAACCTGCTCTTCCACTTCTCGCTGATCGGGGTGCTGCTCGGCATCGGCCTCGGCTCCTGGTACGGCTGGCACGGCAACCGGCTGCTGGTCGCCGGCCCGGACAACGCGCTCTGCAACACGCTCCAGCAGTACGCGGAGTCCAAGCTCGGGCACCGGGTGGACGGGAGTGATCTGCCGCCGTTCTGCCTGGAGTTGACCGACTTCACGGCGAGCTTCCTGCCGACCGGGCAGCCGTCGTCGTTCCGGGCGACAACACTCGTGGAGCAGGGTGACCGGGCACCGTACCGGGCGAGCTTCTCGGTCAACGACCCGTTGCGGCTGGACGGAGCGAGCGTCTACCTGCTCGGGCACGGTTATGCGCCGATCCTGAGCTACACCGACCGCAACGGCGAGTCGCTGGAGAGCGACGAGGCCTTCCTGACCATCGACGGCAACCTGACCAGTGAGGGCGTGGCGGCGTTCCCGGACGTCAACCTCGATCCGGTGACCGGGGCGCGTAACCCCGATCTTCAGGTCGCCTTCGAGGGGCTCTACTTCCCGACCGCGCCGGACGCGCCGCCGTTCGTCCGCTCGACGTACCCGGCGGAGCGGTCCCCGGCGGTGATGCTCTTCGCGTACCGGGGCAACCTCGGGCTGGACGCCGGGATCCCGGGTTCGATCTACCGGCTCGACCAGCGGCAGGTGAGCAGCGGCAAGCTCAAGCAGCTCGGCGACGGGAAGCTGCTGCGGCCGGGTGAGAAGTGGACGCTCGACGACGGCACGTCGGTGGAGTTCCTCGGCACCCGCCCGTACGTCACCATCTCGGTCCGGTACGACCCCGGCGAACGGATCGTGCTGATCAGCTCGGTACTACTGCTGGTCGGACTGATGTCGTCGCTGTTCGGGCGGCGGCGCCGGGTCTGGTTCCGGCTTTCTCCGGCACCGGCCGATGCGACCACGACAGGTCGTAGTAGTTTGGTGGAGGTCGGTGGCCTGCCGCGTACCGAGTACGCGGGGTTCGCCGAGGAGTTCGACCGGCTCGTCGCCGCGACGCGACCCGACGGGGCACGGGACGACGGGGCACGGGACGACGGGGCACGGGACGACGGGACGCACCCCGAGCGGGCGCGAACCGACGGTGCGACGGAAGAGGGGACCGACTGATGGCCGCGCTGTCCGACCAACTCCTGGTGGTCGCGATCCTGGGCTACCTGCTGGCGATGATCTGCCACGCCGTCGAGTACGCCTTCGGCAGCCGCAGCGTCATCGGTCGGGCGGCGGCGCGACCCGAGCGCGAGCGGGTGCTGGTCGGGGCCGGGGTAGGGGCGGCCGGCGGATCCGGCCCGGCCGAGGAGACCGGACCGGTCGACGAAGCCGGACCGGTCGGCGGGACCAAGCTGCCCGGTACCGACGCGCCGGTCCCGTCCGGCGGGTCGAGGTCGTCCCGCGCGGTGCTGGCCGGGCGGGCCGCCGTCGCGCTCACCGTGCTCGCCGCCGTGGTCCACCTCGCCGTGCTGACCACCCGGGGCATCGCCGCCGAGCGCATGCCGTGGGGCAACATGTACGAGTACCTGCTCTCGGTCACCTTTGTCGGGGTGGTCGGCTGGCTGGTACTGCTCTACCGGCGTGCGACGCTGCGGCACCTCGGGCTCTTCGTCGCGCTCGCCATGGTGCTGCTGCTGGCCGTGGCCGGGCTGGTGCTCTACGTGCCGATCGTGCCGCTGGTGCCGGCGCTCGACTCGTACTGGTTCGTCGTGCATGTGGCGACCATCGCCACCTCGTCCGGCATCCTGCTGCTCGGTGCGGTGCCGGCGGTGATGTACCTGATCCGGCACGGCTACGACCAGGGCAAGCGCAGCTTCCCGTACAGCCTGGGCGCGCGGGTGCCGGCCGCCGACACGCTGGAGCGGCTGACCTTCCGGCTGCACGCGTTCGCCTTCCCGATCTTCACCTTCGCGGTGATGGCCGGTGCGGTCTGGGCCGAGGCGGCCTGGGGGCGGTACTGGGGCTGGGACCCGAAGGAGATCTGGGCCTTCATCTCCTGGGTGGTCTACGCCGGCTACCTGCACGCCCGCGCGACGCCGAGCGTGAAGCGCCCGGTGGCGACCTGGATCGCCGTACTCGGCTTCCTGACCATGCAGATGAACCTGTACGGCGTGAACATCTTCTTCGAGGGTCTGCACTCGTACGGCGGCCTCGACTGATCCTGCTGGCTCCTCCGGTGAGCGACGATTTTCAGTCTTGACTTATATAAGCGAGGCGCCAAAGATTGGGTTGCGCGCGGTCGAATCGCGTGCCCACCCTGCCGCCTGTACCGCGAAGGAGTTCCGCGAAGTGTCTGGGATGGCGCCCCCGAAGGTCACCACGTTCCTGATGTTCCAGGACGGCAGGGCCGAGCAGGCGATGAGCTTCTACACGTCGCTCTTCGACGACGGCGAGGTGCTCGCCGTCGACCGGTACGGCCCCGGCGAGGACGGCGCCGAGGGGACGGTGCGGCACGCCACCTTCCGGCTCGGCGGCCAGCAGTACATGTGCATCGACAGCAGCGTCCCGCACGGGTTCGGATTCACCCCGGCGATCTCGCTCTTCGTGACCTGCGAGTCGGAGAAGGAGATCGACCACCTCTACGGCGCGCTGGTCGAGGGTGGCCAACCGTTGATGCCGCTCGGCTCGTACGGCTTCAGCGCCAAGTTCGGCTGGGTCAACGACCGCTTCGGCGTCTCCTGGCAGCTCACCCTGCCGACCGAGGCGGCTGCCGCGCAGTAGCGGCGGCTCCCTCGGCGGGTGTCGGGGGCAGCCAGCCGAGCAGGCGTACGGCCAGGGTGACGGCGTCGCTCTGCGGCTGGTCGGCCAGCGCGGTCAGCAGTTTGCGGCCCAGATGCAGGCGCAGGCCCTGCGGATCGTCCCGGTACATGAACAGCGGCCCTGGGCCGTGGTGTCCAGCCCGAGGCGCGGGGTGAGGAAGAGCTGCGCGCCGGCCATCGCTGCGCCGAAGTAGCCGTAGTCCGGACTGGAGTCAGCGCTGCTGACTGCCGGACCGGCTCGCCGCCTCGGCGGCCCGGTCGAGGAAGAGCGCCCGTTCCCGGGCGTTCCGGGTCAGCTCGGCGGCCCGGGCGAACTCGCGCCGCGCCTCGTCGTGCCGGCCCAGCCGGGACAGCAGGTCGCCCCGGACGGCCGGTAGCTGCGGATATGTCGCCAGGAGGGGCTCGGTGACCAGAGTGTCGACAATGGCCAGACCGTCGGCCGGGCCGGTGGCGTTCCCGACCGCGACCGCCCGGTTCAGCTCGATGATCGGCGACGGCGACACGTGCGCCAGCACCCGGTAGAGCGCGGCGATGCGTACCCAGTCGGTCTCGGCGGCGGTCCGGGCCCGCGCGTGGCAGGCCGCGATCGCCGCTTGCAGGGTGTACGGGCCGATGCCCAGCGACTCGGCCCGGTCCAGAGCGGCCAGCCCGCGCCGGACCAGCAGCCGGTCCCAGCGTCGGCGGTCCTGGTCGGGCAGCAGGACCGGCTCGCCGTCCGGCCCGGTCCGGGCCGGGATCCGGGACGCCTGCAGCTCCAGCAGCGCCACCAGGCCGTACACCTCGGACTGCTCCGGCATCAGCCCGGCCAGGATCCGGCCGAGCCGCAGCGCCTCGGCGCAGAGCGCCGGTCGCGTCCAGTCGTCACCGGCGGTCGCCGAGTAGCCCTCGTTGAAGACGAGGTAGACCACCTCCAGCACCGAGCCGAGCCGGTCGGCCAGCTCGTCCCGGGGCGGGAGCTCGAACGGTACGCGTTTCGCGGCGAGGGTACGTTTCGCCCGGGTGATCCGCTGCCCGATCGTCGGCTCCGGCACCAGGAACGCCCGGGCGATTTCGTCGGTACGCAGCCCGCCGAGCAGCCGCAGCGTCAGCGCCACCCGCCCCTCGGTGGGCAGCACCGGATGGCAGGCAGTGAAGACCAACCGGAGCAGGTCGTCGTCGATGCGCTCGGAGTCCAGCACGGCGGCCAGTTCCGCCTCGGTCGGGTCCGGCCGGCTCTCCACCTCCCGCCCCAGCTCCGGGAGCTTCCGCTGGTACGTCGTACGTCGCCGGATCAGGTCGACCGCCCGGTGTTTGGCGGTCGACATCAACCAGCCACCCGGATTCGGCGGTACCCCCTGCCGGGGCCACTGCTCCAGCGCGACGACCAGCGCGTCCTGGGCGAGTTCCTCGGCGAGCCCGATGTCCTGCACCAGCCGGGCGAGCCCGGCGACGATCCGGGCGGACTCGATCCGCCACACCGCCTCGACCGCCTCCCGGCTCGCCCGCCCCGGTCCTCCCACCCTCATGCCTCCCGATCCAAGCACGCCGGGCCGGCGAGCGTCTCAGCTTGTAGATCTTGACGATTTGTCGTCGCCGCAACGACAACAAGTCGTCAAGATCTACTGGGAATCGGGTGTGCGGAAGGAGAGTGAGCGGGTCAGGCGGGTGGTGGGAAGTCCTCCGGGCCGAAGACCCGGAGCACCTCACCCTCGCCCTCCCAGCCGGGCCACATCTCGCGGTGCAGCTCCAGGAACCGGGAGACCCACTCGACGGCCTCCTCCTTCGAGCGCACCTCGTACAGTGCGTAGCTGATCGTCTCCTTCGCCTCGGCGAACGGCCCGTCGGTCACGCTGAGCTTGCCGGTGGCGACCTGCATCCGTGCCCCCTCCGCGCTCGGGGCCAGCCCGCCCTGGTCGAGCAGGGCGCCGGCCGCGGTCGCCTCCTCGCCGAGCTGCATGATCGCCTCCATCAGTCCGGGCGGTGGCGGGGTCGTGGTCCGGGTCGCCCGCAACAGTGCCAGGTAACGCATCTCTTCTCCTCCGATTGGTTGTCCGCTCTGCTACGCCGTCTGCCGCCGGTCGGATCGGTCGGCCCGGGCGGGGGTGGCCCGGCGGTACAGGTGCGCGGCCAGGGCCGAGAGCCAGGCCCAGGCCAGCATGATCGCCCCGGTGAAGGCGAGGTTGGACCAGACGGCTCCGGCACCGGCGGCCATCGCCAGGAAGCCGGCGAGGAACAGCACGCCGGTCAGCCGGGAGAAGGCCGCCCAACCCCGTCGTCCCTCGGTCGAGAACCGCCGGCCGAGGACCAGACATGCCGCGATCAGGCAGCCGAAACCGATGGCGCCGGCCACGAAGTGCAGCGTGCCGTGCCACGTTACCGCCGTGCCGGTCTCCGGAGTGCCGATCGGAAAGCCCAGAGCGGGGTCCGCCCGGAACGCCCCGGCGGCGAGGAGGCTGATCCCGTACGCCCCGATCAGTCGCGGCGCCCAGCCGGCCCCGGTGACCGGGGAGGGGCTACGGCGCAGTCCGACCGCGAGTGCGCAGGTCATCAGCCCGGTCAGCACCAGGTTGGTGATCTGGATCCAGCCGAGTGCGCCGTTGGCCAGCAGGCTCCAGGCGTGCCGGGTCAGGTCGAATCCGTCCCGGGTCAGCGCCTGGGCCAGCGACACCAGGACGTAGAACGGCCCGGCGAGCACGCCGTACGCCAGCAGGGTCCTGGTGACGCTGGTCGCCGGGTCGCACGGCTGTCCGCCCGGCCGGGCAGCCGCCCCGGAAACGGTGCTGTGCTGGCTCATCGTCTTCATCGTCGTCCTCCTTCGGTTCCACCGGTCCGGTTCGGTGCTCGGACCGGCCGCTACCTCTGCCTCGAACGGGCGACGGCGGATCCGACAGGTGGGCCGAACTTTTTCGGGGAATTTTCCGCGAGCCGGCTGGTGCGGCTCTGACCTGGTCGGATCCGTCCGTCGCGTGCCGCCGAGGGAGAGCGGTCGTAGGCTCGGAACCATGTCCTGGACGACCTATGGCAGCTCCCTGGCCTTCGCGGTGGTGCTGATCGTGGTGCCCGGCCCGGACTTCGCGGTGGTCACCAGGAACACCCTCGCCGCCGGTCGCGGGCGGGGCTGGTGGAGCGCGCTCGGCATCGCCTGCTCCAACGCCGTACAGGGCAGTGCGGCCGCGGCCGGGCTGGGCGCGGTGATCGTACGGTCCCAGCCGCTGTACCTGCTGACGCTGGTCGGGCTGCCGCACCGGGCACGCCGGGTGCTCCCCCTGCGCCGGGCACGCCGGGCGATGGATGCCGGTACCGGTGTCGCGATGCTCGGCTTCAGCGTCCGGCTCGCCACCGAGCGGGCCTGACCCCCGCGCCAGCCCCGGCCCGGACCCGGCCGGCCTGTCCGGCTGCCTCTAGGGGTATCCATCAGTGGCGGATCAGGGAGCTTTCCGGGTCGGCACCCCGGTGTGTGTCCCGGCGTGTCGCCCGGCTAATTCCGGCACTCGTGGGTGTTCGGCAAGTTCGCCATCACCATCGTCCAGCTCAACCTCGGCATCTTCGTACTCAGCCCGTAGCTTGAGGCGGCGACGCCGGGCAGGTCGGGATCGTCGGTCGTCGCGTCGCTGCTGATCGCGCGCGGCTTCCCGTTCTGGCGCCGGGCCAGACGGCACCGGGCCCGGATACCGGTCGGCCAGCAGGCCACATAGCGGAGACGGGCCGCCCTTGGCGGAGAACAGCGGGTAGGCCACCTCCACGGCCGGTGGCTCCGAGCCGGATGGAGAGCAGTCTTGCTGTTGACAAGATACTGTGCCGGGGGGCAATCTTGACGGCGCCAAGTTCGGTCCGCCGTACCGCCTCGGGAGCCCTGTGATGTCGTCCGCCACCCAGAACACCGCCGCCATCCTGCTGATCACCGTCTCGACCGTCGCCTTCGGCGGGTTGTCCCTGCTCATGCACCTGGTCCGGCGGATACCCGGCTATCTCGACAACCCCGTCCGGCGGGCGCTCTGGACCGCCGGGCACGCCCACGCGGGCGTACTCGTGCTGTTCGCCCTCGTCGCACTCCTCTACCTGGACCGGGCCGACTACGGCGACGGCATGCGGATGCTGATCCGAGTCCTGCTGGTCGCCGCGCCGATCCTGATGCCGATCGGCTTCTTCCTCTCTGTCGTACGCCCCTCGGACACCCGACCCAACAAGCTGATCTGGCTGGTGGGAGTCGGTGGGGCGGGCCTGATGGCCGGCACCCTGCTGCTCGGCGTCGGCCTGCTCTGAGGTGCCGGGCTCGGCCTTTGCTGAGACGCCGGGCTCGGCCTGCGCTGAGGTGCCGGGCTTGGCCTGCTCCGAGCTGTCGACCGACGCTGTTCCGGGGCGCCGCACCGGGCCGTGCCGGTGGGACCCATCGACGGGAGCCCGGTCACGGCGGGGGACCCGGCCGTGCCGCCCCGACCGGCGGTGCGACAGACTAGCGGCCATGGCGGCTCGTGGCTTCCCGTACACCGACCTCCGGGAGTACCTCACCGCGCTGGAGGGCGCCGGCGAGTTGCGCCGGGTCCCGGTGCCCGTCGACCCCACGCTGGAGATCAGCGAGGTGGTCACCCGTACCGTCCGGGCGCACGGGCCGGCCCTGCTCTTCGAGCGCCCCACCCGGGGTGAGATGCCGGTCGCGATCAACCTGTTCGGCACCGAGCGGCGGATGGCGATGGCGCTCGGCGTCGACCGGCTGGACGAGATCGGCGAACGGATCGGCGCGCTGGTCAAGCCGGAGTTGCCGGTCGGCTGGTCCGGCATCCGCGAGGGCCTGGGCAAGGTGATGCAGCTCAAGTCCGTACCGCCGAAGAAGGTCAAGACCGCCCCCTGTCAGCAGGTGGTCTACCGGGGCGCCGACGTCGACCTGAACCGACTGCCCGGCCTCCAGGTCTGGCCCGGCGACGGCGGGATCTTCCACAACTACGGGCTGACCCACACCAAGCACCCGGAGACCGGCAAGCGCAACCTCGGGCTCTACCGGTTGCAGCAGCACTCGCACAACACCCTCGGCATGCACTGGCAGATCCACAAGGACTCCACCGCGCACCACGCGGTCGCGGAACGCCTCGGCCAGCGGCTACCGGTGGCGATCGCGATCGGGTGTGACCCGGTGGTCAGCTACGCCGCCTCGGCTCCGCTCCCCGGCGACATCGACGAATACCTTTTCGCCGGCTTCCTGCGCGGCGAGCGGGTCGAGATGGTCGACTGCCTGACCGTGCCGCTCCAGGTGCCGGCGCATGCCCAGATCGTGCTGGAGGGCTACATCGAGCCCGGCGAACGACTGCCCGAGGGGCCGTTCGGCGACCACACCGGCTTCTACACCCCGGTCGAGCCGTTCCCGGTGCTGCACGTCGAGGCGATGACCACCCAGCGGGAGCCGGTCTACCACTCGATCATCACCTCGAAGCCGCCGCAGGAGGACCACGGGCTCGGCAAGGCCACCGAGCGGATCTTCCAGCCCCTGCTCAAGCTGCTGATCCCGGACATCGTGGACTACGACCTGCCGGCCGCCGGGGTATTCCACAACTGCGCGATCATCTCGATCCGGAAGCGCTATCCGAAGCATGCCCAGAAGGTGATGAACGCGATCTGGGGCGCCCACCTGATGTCGCTGACCAAGCTGATCGTGGTGGTCGACGAGGACTGCGACGTGCACGACTACGCCGAGGTGGCCTGGCGGGCCTTCGGCAACGTCGACTACGCCCGGGACCTGCTGCTCACCGAGGGCCCGGTGGACCACCTGGACCATTCGTCGTACCAGCAGTTCTGGGGCGGCAAGGCCGGGGTGGACGCTACCCGCAAGCTGCCGACCGAGGGCTACACCCGGGGTTGGCCGGAGGAGATGACCATGTCGCCGGAGATCCGGTCGCTGGTGGACAAGCGCTGGAAGGAGTACGGCATCTCGTGAGCGCGAGGAGTGAGCTTGCGAGCCCCGCAGTCGTGAACGGAGGGTGGCGCAGGTGAGCGCGAGGAGTGAGCTTGCGAGCCCCGCAGTCGTGAACGGAGGGTGGCGCAGGTGAGCGCGAGGAGTGAGCTTGCGAGCCCCGCAGTCGCGAACGGGAGGTGGCGCAGGTGACGGCTGTGGCGGAGTCGCCGGGGCGGGTCAAGTCCTTCCTCCGGCTGGTGACGATCGAGCACTCGGTCTTCGCGCTGCCGATCGCGTACCTCTCCGCGCTGACCGCGATGCAGCGGCACGGCGGGCAGGTGCGCTGGCTCGAGCTGCTGCTGATCACCATCGCCATGGTCGGGGCGCGGACCTTCGCCATGGCGGCGAACCGGATCATCGACCGGCGTATCGACGCGCGCAATCCGCGTACCGCCGGGCGGGAACTGGTGACCGGGGCGGTGAGCGTCCGGACGGCCTGGACCGGCGCGATCGTCGCACTGCTGGTCTTCCTCGGTGCCGCCGCGGCGCTCAACCCGCTCTGTCTGGCCCTCGCCCCGTTCGCCGCGATCCCGCTGGTGGTCTATCCGTACGGCAAGCGGTTCACCGACTGGCCGCACGCGATCCTGGCCCTGGCCCAGGCGGTCGGCCCGGTCGGCGCCTGGCTCGCGGTGACCGGCACCTTCGACGGCTCCGGCCCGGCCTGGCTGCTCGGTGCGGCGGTCGGGCTCTGGATCGGCGGCTTCGACCTGATCTACGCCTGCCAGGACATCGAGGTCGACCGCCAGATCGGGGTACGCAGCGTCCCCGCCCGCTACGGCCTCCGGTTCGCCCTGCACGCGTCGATCGTCGCCCATGTGGTGACCTTCGGCCTCCTCTTCTGGTACGGCGAACTTGTCGGGCTGGGCTGGCTCTGGTGGGTCGGGCTGGCGCTGACCGCGCTCGCCTTCGGCTACCAGCACGTGGTGGTCACCCCGACCGACCTGTCCCGGGTCAACCGGGCCTTCTTCACCGCCAACGGTTTCGTCGGGATCGCGCTGTTCGTCTTCGCCCTGCTCGACCTGGTGATCCGGCTCCACCTCGCCGGTTAGCGGTGAGCGGCTCCGGTTAGCGGAAAGCTGCCCGGTTAGCGATGAGCGGCTCCGGTTAGCGGAAAGCTGCTCCGGTTAGCGGAGCGCGGCCTCGGCTAGCCGGACGGCTCGGCCCGGGCGCCGATGCCGTTCGGCGGCCGGTCGGGGCGGCGGCGCGGCTCGGCCTGGCCGAGCGGTCCCGCCGGGCGCGGGGCGGCCACGACGTCCCGGTAACGGGCACTCTCCATGGACCAGTCCATGGTGCCGCGCACCGAGTTGCCGAGCCCGTCCAGGTACTCCCGCAGCGGCCTGTCCATGGCCGGCCCGAACGACGGCACGGCGTCGCGCAGTTCGACGAACCGTCGCATGCTGCGCTGCCAGCGCCGGACCACCGCCTCGATCGCCGCCTCGACCGGGATCCCTTCTTCCCGGGCCACCGCCAGCACCAGGTTGTGCCCGCCGGAGGTGGCCGCGTCCCGCTCCAGGGAGAGCAGGTCGTTGAACCAGCTGAGTAGGTCGTTGGCGGTGTCGGCGACCTTGCGTACCACCGGGTGGTGGTAGATCGCGTCCGGCACCGGCTGGCCGGTGGCGAACTCGATCAGGGCGTACGAGACGTACGCGGCGGAGGTCGCCCGGCGCAGCGGGATGTACTCGGCGACGCCGGGCAGCCGCCCGCTCGCCTTGTTGGTGGCCTCGGTGACCACGCCGACGAGGTGGTGCGCCACCGCGTCGACGAAGCGGTCCCGCCAGGCCGCCGACATCCGCTGGTACGGGGTACGCCAGGCGTCGGCCAGCATCCGCCGGAGCGGCCCGTCGAACGCCTCCGGCCTCGCCGCCGGCTTGTTGGCCGCCCGGCTCTGCGGCGGGGTGGTGAGCCGGGCCGCAGGCTGGTTGGTCGACCGGGCACCCGTCCCGGCCGCCGGGTGGTGGGCGGGCCGGGACTGCGCCGCCGACGGGTGTCCGGTCCAGGGACCCGGACCGGCGGCGGGGGACGGGCGACCGGGGGTGACCGCGGGTGTGGGCTGCCCCGCGCGGGGCGGCGACCCGGGTGGTGGCGGCCCGGCCGGCGTGGACCGGAGCAGCCGCAGCACCCCGTCGCAGAGCGCGGAGACCTCGGCCGGCCGGGGGCGCCGGGTCGCGTCGCAGGCGTCGTCAAGCAGGAAGAACCAGGTGAAGAGGGCGGCGATGACCCGCAGGTCCGCCTCGCTGGCGTCCGGATACAGCCGGCCGGCGTACCGGGCGACGCCGCTGCGGGTGAGCCGGTCCCGGGCCGTCGCGTCGAGTGGGCCGATGATCAGGTCTGCCCAGTCGACCAGCCACTCCTGCACGGCGTCGGCGTGCGGGCAGAGGCGTGCCGGTATCGGACAGCTCAGCTCGGCCGCCCACGAGCTGATCCCGTACATGCCCCGCCCCCTTCGTCGTTGCCGCGGGCAGACGTGAGCAGCATTGCAGTTTCCGGCCGGTCTGTGATCGCCGTCGGGTACGCCCTATTTCGCAGTAAGTGATGATCTGGTCACACCATGGGCCGGCGCCGCAGGTCGCGGCCGGGGCCGGTCGGCGCCGGCTTCGACGCTTGCGGCAGGCTGGTGGGCATGAGAAGGCCGTGGGTGGTCGGCGTCTCCGGGGCATCGGGTACGCCGTATCCGGCCGCCGTGCTCGGCGGGCTGTTCGACGCGGGTGAACCGGTGGACCTGGTCGTCTCCCGGGCGGCCCGGCTGACGATCCTCGACGAGACCGGCCGTCCGTTCCGGGACGCGCACTGGAAGGACGACCTCGCCGCCTGGCTGGGCCGGGACCTGGACGGTGCCGACCTGGCGTACTGGCCGGCCGGAGATCTCGCGGCCGGGCCCAGCAGCGGGTCGTACCCGACCCGGGGCATGGTGGTGGTGCCGGCGAGTACGGCGGCCTGCGCCGGAATCGCGATCGGCCTCTCCAAGGACCTGCTGCAACGGGCCGCTGAGGTGAACCTCAAGGAGCATCGGCCGGTGGTGGTGGTGCCCCGGGAGACTCCGATCACCCGCAGCCACCTCGAGCACCTGATCACCCTGCACGACGCCGGAGCGGTGGTGTTGCCGGCGAGCCCCGGCTTCTACGGTGCCGGGGCCGCCGCCTCCGCGCGACAGCTCGTCGACTTCGTGGCCGGAAAGGTGCTCGACGCGCTCGACGTGCCGCACTCCCTGTTCCGGCGCTGGTCCGGCGAGCTGGGGGCCGATCGGGGCTGAGCGCCCCCGGTGCCGACCCCCTGCCCGGTGTCGGTCAGTGAACCCTGTCGACCCTCACCGTGCGGTCGTGGTGGCCGCAGGTGGACGTCGGGGCGCAGGCGCCGCGCTGTCCAGGCCGGAAGAAGGTTCAGTGCAGGCCGACGTTTCCGGCGCCGGCCGGGCCGGGACCACTCGGCGTGGCGGGTCCGGCGTTGCGCGGCCGGTTCGCGAGGCCCTCGTCCACCTCGTCGAGCATGCCCTCACCCTCGAGCAGTGCGCGTACCTCCGACTCGCGGAAGCGGCGATGTCCACCCGGTGTTCGGATGCTGCCGATACGCCCGGCCGCGGCCCAGCGTGTGACGGTCTTCGGATCGACGCGGAAGAGCGCTGCCACCTCGCCCGGCGTCAGCAGACGATCTCCAGTGTCCACAGCCCCCTCCTCGCGTCTACGAAGCCCCCGGACTGGTAGGACCGCCCCCAGAACACATGCTTGCCAGAGCCTTCGTTTAAGGGACGTACGGCAATTACAACACCGCCGGAGTGCCGTGTCCGGCAAACGCGAAAACGTACCGTGTGTGAGGTTAGCCGGGACGATTCACGGCATTTACGCGTTATGTCAGCAACAATGCTGCCGACCCCGGGCGGCCCGTTCACCCGCCCGGACTAGGGTCTCAGAACGTGGACGCGATCGACCTGAGCCTCGTCGAGCTGCTGCGCGGCAATGCCCGCCTTTCGTACGCCGAGCTGGCCCGGCAGGTCGGCCTCTCCGCGCCGGCGGTGCACGAGCGGGTGGGCAAACTGGAGTCCGGCGGCGTCATCCGGGGCTACCGGGCGGACGTCGAGCCGGAGGCGATCGGGCTCGGCGTAACGGCGTTGATCGGCATCGTGCAGGACTCCGGCGGCGACACCGACGACGTACTCGAGGCGATCCGGGGCATGCCGGAAATCGAATCCTGTTACTTCATGGCCGGAGTGGAATCGTTCCTGCTCAAGGCGCGAGTTGGCACAATTGCCGAGTTGGAGCAGCTCATCCTGCGGCTGAACCGGACCGCCGGAGTCGCCTCGACCCGGACGGCCGTCGCACTCTCGACGAAATGGGAGAACCGCCCCCAGCCGGTCGGCCCGTCCTGACCCGGCCGGCCGCCGGGCGGCTTGCTACGTTCCTGGTCATGGAACAGCTCGACCGGTGCGACGACGCCGAACGCACCTGGGTCACCGAGGCGATCGCGGCGGTGGAGGCGGACGCGAACCGATCCGCCGACACCCACCTGCTCTGCTTTCCGCTGCCCCGCCAGTGGGGGATCGACCTCTATCTCAAGGACGAGTCGGTGCACCCGACCGGGTCGTTGAAGCACCGGCTGGCCCGGTCGCTGTTCCTCTACGGGCTCTGCAACGGCTGGATCGGACCGCGTACCACCATCGTGGAGGCGTCGTCGGGCTCGACCGCCGTCTCGGAGGCGTACTTCGCCCGGATGCTGGGGGTGCAGTTCATCGCCGTGATGCCCGCCGCCACCTCGCCGGAGAAGATCGCCCTGATCGAGTTCCAGGGCGGCAAGTGCCATCTGGTGGAAGATCCGGCCGCCGTCGTGGTCGAGGCCCGCTGGCTCGCCGAGGACCTGGGCGGGCACTTCATGGACCAGTTCACGTACGCCGAACGCGCCACCGACTGGCGGGGCAACAACAACATCGCCGAGTCGATCTACGCGCAGCTCGCCCTGGAACGGCACCCCGTGCCGGACTGGATCGTGGTCGGCGCCGGTACCGGCGGCACCAGCGCCACCATCGGGCGCTACCTCCGCTATCGGCGGCTGGCGAGCCGGCTCTGCGTGGTCGACCCGGAGAACTCCGCGTTCTATCCCGCGTGGACCTCGGGCGACTGGTCGGCCACCACCGACGCCGGCTCCCGGGTCGAGGGGATCGGCCGACCCCGGGTCGAGGCGTCCTTCCAGCCGAGCGTCGTCGACCGGATGGTGCGGGTGCCGGACGCGGCCTCGCTGGCCGCCATGCGCGTCGCGTCGACGGTGCTGGGCCGGCGGGTCGGCGGATCGACCGGCACCAACCTGTGGGGCGCGTTCGGCCTGATCGCCGGGATGCGGGCCGCCGGCCGGACCGGGTCGGTCGTCACACTGCTCTGCGACGGCGGCGAACGCTACACCGACACGTACTATTCGGACGAGTGGGTGGCCGACCGGGGCCTCGACCTGGCGCCGCACCGGTCCGCGGTGGAACGTTTCCTGATGACCGGCGAGTGGTCCGGATGACGGACATCTGGCCGGCTCGGGTCAGTGCCGGTGCGCCAGCCCTGGATAGTGCAGCACGTAGCCGTCGGCGTCGAGGGTCAGGTCGGCGGTGAAACTCTCGCTGGTGAACCGGACGTTGCCGCCCTCCAGCACCGTGTAGGTCTGCTCGGCCGGCACCACCTGGAGGCTGGGCACCAGCACCCAGACCGCGACGACCCGGTGTGAGCTGCCCGGCGCGGCCTCGCGCAGCCGGAGGCGGCGTACCGGAAGGGTGTTGAACAGCGGCGAGGCGCTCAGGTCGACGTCGACCGCCTCGGCGAGCCGCTCCGGCTCCTCGGTGCCGGGCAGCCCGGCCCCCGGCTGGCCGGCGGCGGCCAGCGCCGCGTCCAGGTCGCCCTGCTCGGCCGTGCTCGCCCGCCAGCGGCCGGCCGCCCGCTCCAACCGCAGTGTGCGCAGCCAGCCGGCGCCCTCGCAGCTCACCTCCAGCCCCTCCGTCGCCCAGTGCTCGTCGGTGCGCAGAGCGTAGCGGCAGGTGAAGGCGATCGGGTCGACGGCGACTGCGGTGCCCCGGGCGGTCAGCCCACGGTGGTCGGTGACGAGCGTGTGATCGGCACCGGGCACGTCGGTGCGGCTCCAGAACAACGTCTTCGGCATGCTCGGCATGTCCATGGACGTTACCGCCGCCGACCGACAGGAATGCCCGGGCGCGGCAATTCCATGCCGGCCGCCGGCCCGGCGGCCCGACCGGGGCCCGCGCCGTTCGACGGCGGCGGGCCCTGGTCGGCGGCCTTGTTACCGGCAAGCGTCCCAATCCGCGACGCGCGGTGGGCGATCTCCGTGCGCCGGGCCCGACGGCAGCCCGTCAGGCTCCCGTTGCCCGACCCGACAGTGGGACCGGCCGGCACCGAGCGACGATGCCGGACCGTTCGGCGGGTCGGGTCGGGCAGCGATGCCGGACCGTTCAGCGGGTCGGGTCGGGCGGCGATGCCGGACCGTTCAGCGGGTCGGGGTCGGACGCCGGCCGTCGAACCGGTGGTCGCGGCGGCCCCGCCGGTCGTCCGGCCGGTCCCCGGCGGCCCGGTCGTCGCGCGGGCGCTCGTCCCGGGACCGGTCCCAGACCGGCCGGTCGGTGTGCGGCCGGCCCTCGTGCCGGAAGCCGCCCTGCCGCCCCCCGCCGGAGCGCCACTCGCCGCCCCGCTCGGCACGGCCGCCCTGCGGGGTACCACCGCCGTCGCCGTAGCGGCGGTCGCCGTAGCGGCGGTCGGACTGCGGCCGGTCGCCGTAGCGGCGCTCGCCCTGGAAGCGGTCGCCGTAGCGGCGCTCACCCTGCGGACCGTCGCTGTGCCGGCGCTCCTCCTGCGGCCGGTCACCGTAACGGCGGTCAGCCCGGGGCCGGTCGCCGTACCGGCGGTCGGAACGGGGACGGTCCGGGCGCGTACCGGACCCACGGCGCGGTGCCGGCTCGTCCACCACCGGTACGCCACTCGGCTCTCGGGCACCCGTCACCTCGGCCAGCGCGGCGTCGCCGGAGCGTACCCGGGTCTGCTCCGGCTCGACACCGGCCTTCTGCAACATCGCCAGGGTGGACCGGCGCTGCTTCGGCAGTACCAGCGTGGCGACCGCACCCGACTCGCCGGCCCGGGCCGTACGGCCGGCCCGGTGCAGGTAGTCCTTCGGGTCCTTCGGCGGGTCCACGTGTACCACCAGCGAGACGCCGTCGACGTGGATGCCCCGGGCCGCCACGTCGGTGGCGACCAGCACGTTCGTCCGGCCCTCCTTGAACTCGGCCAGGGTGCGGGTGCGTACCCGCTGGGTCTTGCCGCCGTGCAGCGCGCCGGCCCGGACGCCGACCGCCGCCAACTGCTCGACCAGCCGGTCGACGCCCATCTGGGTCCGGGCGAACATCATGGTCCGGCCCTGCCGGGCCGCGATCGAGGCCGCCACCGCGAACTTGTCGTGCGGCGGAATCAGCAGCATGTGATGGTCCATCGTGGACACGGCGGCGGTCGGCGGCGCCGTCGAGTGGGTGACCGGATCGGTCATGAAACGCCTGACGAGCGAGTCGACGTCGTTGTCCAGAGTGGCGGAGAAGAGCAGCCGCTGGGCATCCGCCGGCGTCTTGGCGAGCAGTTCGGTGACGTCCGGCAGGAAGCCCATGTCGGCCATCTGGTCGGCCTCGTCCAGCACGGTGACCTCGATGTCGTCGAGGCGGCAGACGCCCCGCTCGATCAGGTCGGCCAGCCGGCCCGGTGTGGCCACCACGATCTCCACGCCACGGCGCAGCGAGTCGATCTGGCGGTCGTACGGCACACCGCCGACAGCGGTCTTGAGGAACACCCCGACTGCCCGGCCGAGCGGCATCAGCGCATCGTTGACCTGCATCGCGAGTTCCCGGGTCGGCACCAGGATCAGCGCCCTCGGGTGGTGTGCCCGGGCCCGGGGGCCGGCCGCCATCCGGGCCAGTACGGGCAGCCCGAAGGCGAGCGTCTTGCCGGAGCCGGTCTGCCCCCGGCCGAGTACGTCCCGCCCGGCGAGTGCGTCCGGCACGGTGGCCCGCTGGATCTCGAACGGCGTGTCGATGCCCTCCCGGTGCAGCGCCCGGACGAGCTGCCGGGGCAGCCCGAGGGTGGCGAAATCAACCGGCCCGGACTCATCAACCGGCCCGGGCTCGGCCTGGGCGGGCTTGGCCTGGGCGGGCTTGGCCTGGGCGGGCTTGGCCTGGGCGGGCTCGGAGTCGACCGGCTCGGAAATGGTGTTGTTCTGCCCGGCAATGGCGTCCGGGGCGGCCACGATGAGCGGGCCGGAGTCGTCGGCGGTCACCGTGTCGGCGGAATCAGCGTGCGCACCGGCAACAGCCGGCACACTCAGAACGGCTTGCTCATCAGACGCGGAGGTGCCTGCGGAAGCGGAACCGGATTGCGCGTCGAATACGGACGGAAACATGCTGTGATCAGCAAAGGTGGTCAAAGATACCTCTCAAGCGGGGCGCATCTTCGCGATGGCCCGCCGCGACGAGGTCGCCGCTGATTCGCCCGCAAGATCGCCCAGAGGCGCGTGGCACGCGCCAGGTCAACAATCCATCCGAGTGTACGGGGACCAGCCGCCACCGCCACCTCGGCGCGCACGCCAGTGGGCAGGCTCACCCACCCGCGCCCGCCGACCCGCCGGGTACCGGGCGGCTCCGTCAACTACTCAGCAGACCGTCGAAGAGGCTGCTGAACGCGTCTCCGGCCAGCAGCACCACCATCAGTCCGACCGCGAGGAGGATGCCGAGCCCGATCAGCAGTACCAGCACCACCTTGCCGGTGTTGGTCTTCTGCGTGGGGGTGTCCGTCCAGCCCTGAGCCAGGATGTGCCCGGTCAGCGAGCCCGAGTTCTCGAGCTGGTTGGTGGGCATCGAAACGGTGACGTGGCCCTCGGGGCCGCCGTACACGGTGCCCTCCGCCCGCTGGTCCCGGGCCCAGTCCCGGTATCCCGGGGAGTGCGGTGTCGTCGGGCCGGCGCTCGGCTGGTGCGGCGAGGCCGGGTTGGCGCCCGACGGGCGGCCACCGGCCGGGATCCGGCCGGCTGGTTCGGCGGCGACGGCCGGGCCCGGGTCGGCGGTGGGCAGCGAGTAGCCCGGCGTACCGCCGCCGACCAGGTTGGCCGAGGACATCGGGTTGGTCGGTGGTGGCCAGCTCGGCAGGGCGGGCGCCGGAACCACCAGCGGGGCCGGTGGCGGGGGATCCGCCGGCCGGCCAGCCGGCCCACCGGAGACCGGCGTGGCCGGGTACGCCGGCGAGGCAGCCGCTGACGTCGGCGGGTACGGCACCGGGCCCGGGGGTATCGGGCCGGGGCCCGGGGGTACCGGACCGGGTGGAGTCGGGCCAGGGTTCGGCGGGTACGGCGCGGGGCCTGGCGGCACCGGAGCGGGCCGGGGCGGCGCGGGCGGGTACGGCGACGGAGTCGGTGGCACCGGGGTGGGTACCGGAGGCGCCGGTGCCGGGAACGGCGTGGGCGCCGGGCCCGGGTCCGGCGGTTCGGGTGCCGGCGGTGCCGACGGATGCGCCGGCTCGGGCGGTCCGGCCGGCTCCGGTTCGGTACTCCGGTAGACCTTCGCCACTCCCGGCGCCGCGGCTACGGCGGCGGCCTCGTTCGGCAGTACTGGAGACAGGCCCGGCACCGAGGCACTGGCCCGGGTCGTACCGGCACTGCTCCGCGGAGCGCTGCGCTGCGGCGGCACCGTGTACGACGGGGTGCCGCCAGCGGGCGACCCGGCGTCCCGCGACGACTGGCCGGGAGTGGCCGGCGGTGCTGACACGCTGGCTGCGGGCGGGGCCGTGAAGTGCACGGCCCCGGGCCGCTCCCGGGTCTGGCGTACCGGCTCGGCCGGGGTCGACCCGGAGAGTCCGGCGGCGACCGGCGAAACCGATGCCGACCCGACGGGCGGGGCGGACGCCGAGCCGGCCGGCGATCCGACGGCCGATCCGCTCGACGGGGCCGGCGGGGACTTGACGGCGTTGGCGAACGCCGACCACGGGGAGTCGACCGCCGGAGTCTGCGGACGCCGCCGTTGCAGCGGCGGCACCGGAGTCCCCGGGGGTGCCGGGGCCAGCACCGGTGCGGGTGCAGCGGCGGCCGGTGCGGACGGGGCGGCCGCCGCAGTGCCCGGTGTCGAGGACGCGGCGACCGGAGCGCTCGGTGTCGAGGAGCCGGCAGCCGCAGTGCCCGAGGCCGAGGAGGCGGGTGCCGAGGACGCCGGTGCCGGGGTGGCGGCCGCCGCGTTGACGGGTTTGGCCAGTTCGCCGGCGCGGTAGGTGCGGCTGCCCGAGGCAGCGGCGGGCATGGCGGCGATTTCGGCTGCGGTAGGGGTGGTGGCCGCCGTACTCACGGCGCGACCGCGGACCGGCTCTGCCGTGGCGCTGTCATCGGCCCGCTCCGGTACGGCGACCGGCTCTGCGGCGGCGCTGTCGCCGACCTGCTCCGGTACGGAGACCGGCTCCGACCCGGGCACGTCGGCGACCTCTGCACCACCGCGAGGATCAGGGCTGACCGGTGGCTCAGAGCTGTCCGGAGACTCGGAGTCGACCGGCGGGCCCAGCCCGGCGTCGGCGTCCCGAACGGTGGCGGGATCTGTCCCAGGGCCGGCGTCGGCGGCGGAGCCGACCTCGTCGGACGGGGCGCCGGAATCGTCGGACGGGTCGGCAGAACTCGTCTCGGCCTCCGGGACGGCATCCGCGTTCGGTGAGACCGACGGTTCGTCGGCCGAGTCGGCGGTGGGACTCGCCTCGCCGCCCGGAACAGCGTCGGGATCGTCCCGGATCGAGCCTGGATCGTCCCCGATCGAGCTGGAAGCGTCCCGGGCCGAGTCGGAGCCTGTGGAACCGGTCGGGTCCGCTGCGGTCGGATCTGCTGCGGCCGGGTCCGGCGGCGCGTCCGCCCAGAGCGCTCCGGCGGCGGGCGGCGGTGGCGGCTGGTAGGCCTCGGGAAGCCCTTCCTCGGCTGGCGGTTCCGGCAGCGCGGTACCGACCGGCGGGGGCGGCGGCAGCGGGGACAGTTCGCTCTCGTCCACGCCGTCCCGTCCGGACCGGGTGGCCGCAGCCCGACCGTCAGTATCCGGAGATGCCTCCCCGATAGCCGGTCTGACCTGCGATTCGTCCATTGTTGCCTCCCGCGCCCACACCCGGGCCGGTAGGCCGGGTCGGAAGTACGTCAACCCTCACCGTGCCACATCTCAGCACGGGCGCACAGCCGGCCGGTGACCGGCACCCTCAGTCGCTGTCGGAGCTACCCTCCGCAGCCGGAGTCGACCGGCTGGCGCTGGACGTACCACCGGTCGGCTGGCCGCCCGAGGTGCTGACCGGCGGTGCCTGTGGCGTCGAGGTATCCGGCGGGTTCGGGGTCGGTGCCGGCGTCACCGGCGGGGTCGCCGGAGGCGTGGTCGGCGTGGTGGTGGGCGGCTTGGTCGCCGGAGGCGTGGTCGGCGTGGTGGTGGGTGGCTTGGTGGTCGGCGGCGGCGTCGTGGGTGGCGGGGTGGTCGGCGGCGGGGTGGTCGGCGGCCTGGTGGTCGGCGGCGGGGTGGTCGCGTTCGGGGCCGGCACCGCCGGGAAGATCCGGGTCGCGGCGTAGAACCGCGACCACCAGACGGTGGAGACCTTGACCACATCGCCGGTGGTCGGGGCGTGCACCATCTTGCCGCCGCCGATGTACATGCCGACGTGGTGGATGCTGGTCCAACTGCTGCCGGAGGCGAAGAAGACCAGGTCGCCGGGGAGCAGGGCCTCCCGGGCGACGCTCTGGTTGCGGGTGCCGTTGTACTGCTCGCGGGAGACCCGCGGGATCCGCTTGCCCACCGAGAGATAGGAGGCGAGCATCAGCCCGGAGCAGTCGAACCGGTTCGGACCCTCGGCGCCCCAGAGGTAGGGGTCGCCCCGCTGGGCGAGCGCGTAACGCATCGCGGCCAGCGCCTTGGGGTGCGCGACCATCCCGGCGACGCTGTCGCTGCCGATCGTCGCGCCGATTTGCTGCTCGGCGGCTTCCCGGGCCCGCTCGATCGCCTTGAGCTGGTCCGTGTTGTCGCGCTTGAGCTTCACCAGAGCGGCGGAGCGTGCCTTGTACCGCGTCTCCGCAGTCGTGAAGGCGGCGACCTTCTGCTGGTAGGTGCTGGACGCGGTCTGGTATGCCGTCTCCGCCTGCTGTTCGGCCTGCTGCGTCCGGGCCACCTCACCGGCGGCCAGTTCGGTGTCGCCGGCCCGCTCCTCACCGCGCTGGATCCGGCCGAGTAGGTCCAGCCCGTGCAGGTCGGAGCCGAACGCACCCGGTGGCAGCCCGGCGGCGTCCTTCAGCGCGCCCGCCGCCGCGTTGTCGGCCGCCGTACGGGCGTTGGCCAGTTCCAGCCGAGCCGTCTGTCGTACGCCGTCGGCGGTGGTCAGCTCGGTGGTGGCCTTGTCCCGCTCCTGCCGTAGTTGCAGCAGTTGGTCGCCGAGCTGGGCGACCTCGACCTCCAGCGCCATGATCTGGCTGGCCAGCGGACCGTTCACGCTCGGCGGCAGCGGATAGGGCGTCGTCGGCGTGCCGGTGCTGGTGGGCACGCTGGGCGCTCCGGCCGGCAGCGGGCGTACCCCCGCGTCGGGGACCGTGTTCGGCAGCGGCGGGTCGGCGTAGACCGGGGTCGCCATCGCGCCTGCCACGATCGCGCCGACCAGGGCTGACCAGACCAGCGGCCGTAGCACCGGCGAAACCGCGTCGACGGGCCGGTCCGGTCGTCCGCGCCTGCTGTTGGCCATGCCGCTCCCGTCCGTGCACAGCAGCGCGCCCGGCGCTGCTGTGGTATCGCCATTAGTGGTGCATCGCGTCCTACTTTGTCTTACCTCAATGCACCGGGGATGTCGATGCGACGGGGGTAACGAGACGCTGAGAAGCGGGTTAAGGGTACCTGGGCAAGGTGAACCAGGCCGCTGCCGCCACCGCCTCCGCCGGCACCTCGGGCGCTCCACGTAGGCTCGTGGCGGAGATCGTGCCTGGAGGGACGTGCTGCGATGGACGCCGGACGCAAGCGTGAGCTGGAAGAGAAGGTCTACGCGGGAGTTCGGCTCAGCCGTGTTGACGGCGAGGCGCTGTACGCCAGCGACGACCTGGTCTGGCTCGGCCGGCTGGCGCACCACCGGCGTACCGGGGCGGGGGGCGACGACCGGGTGCTGTTCGTCGTCAACCGGCAACTGAAGCTGACCGACCTCTGCGCGGCCGGCTGTGCGTACTGCTCTTTCCGCCCGGAACAGGGTGAGAAGGACCCGTACCCGATGCCGGTCGACGAGGCCGTCCGGCAGGCCACCGAGCTGGCCGCCGACGGGCTCACCGAGCTGGAGCTCGTCAACCCGGTGCACCCCGCGCTGCCGTGGCAGCACTATCCGGAACTGCTGCGCGCGCTGACGGCGGCGTTGCCGGACGTCCGGCTGACCGGCTTCGCCGCGACCGAGCTGCGCTGGTTGGAGAGGAACACCGGACTGCCGGCCGACGAGATCCTCGACGAACTCGTCGCGGCCGGGCTCGCGTCGCTCAGCGGCGGCGGGGCCGAGATCTTCGACCCGGAGGTACGCCAGCGGCTCGGCCTCGGTGACCGCACCTGGGAGGACTGGTCCCGGATCCATCGGCTCGCCCACGCCAAGGGGCTCGGTACCCCGGCGACGATGCGCTTCGGTCACGTCGAGGAGCCCCGGCACCGGGTCGACCACGTGCTGCGGCTGCGCGAACTGCAGGACGAGACCGGCGGCTTCACCAGCTTCCTGCCGCTGCGCTACGAGCACGACCTCGTGGCACCGGCCGGCGGCGGGCTCCAGTCGCAAGCGCCGGCCGAGACGGCGTCGCCGGCCGAGTCGCTGAAGACCTTCGCGGTGTCCCGGCTGCTCCTCGACAACGTGCCGCACCTGACGTGCTGCTGGGCGACGCAGGGGCCTTCCGTGGCGCAGCTCGCGCTGCACTTCGGCGTGGACGACCTGGCCGGCGCGGCGGCCGAACACCGGATCGGCCACGCCGCCGACCCGGCCGGTACGCCCGCCGCGCTGTCCCGGGAGGAACTGCTCCAGCTCGTCTGGGACGCCGACCTCCGTCCCGCCGAACGGGACAGCCGGTACGCGGTGCTGCGCGAGTACGATGCCCCGCCGAGCCTGGCCGAACGCCGGGCCGAGCCGCAGCAGGTCTGGGCCTGATCCGGGGCGCTCCGGGGCGGGTCAGCCGAAGGCCAGGTCGGCCCGTACGTCGCCCACCGAGGCGCTCCGGGCCGGATAGGCCGGCCATCGGTGCTCGGGTACTCCGCTGTCGTCGTGCGCACGGCCCGGCCCGGCACGGGTGGTTCCGCGCCCGCTCACGTACCCTCGAAAGGTCATGAGCGGGCGGAGCGGGCGCGGATCGGGGTCGACGTCTGCCGGTGGAGCACAGCGGAGAGGCGGCATGACCGAGCGGAGCGAGCGGGCACCCTTTCCCCGCCGGGACGACCAGGGGCGGATCGTGGTCCTGGCCGACCTGCTCGGCGTCGCCCTGGTCGGGGTGGTCGTCGGGCTGGTGGCGCTGCTCGTCATCGATTTCGGTGCCTCCCTGGTCGGCCTCGGCGAGTTCGGCCGGGCGAGCGGGTGGCTCGCGGTGGTCCTGCCGGCCTGGATCTTCGTCGAGGAGTTCCGGGCCTGGCGGTTCGGTCCCGCCCGGGTCGCGGCGGCGCTGGTGGCCGCGGCCGTCGGGATCGCCGCCGGGCTGCTCGCCGCCGGGCTGGCCGAGTCGACCCCGCCGCTGGTCTCGGGCGGGGTGGCCGCGGCGGTCTTCGCCATGGCGTACGCGTTGGTCTGGTTTGCCGGCGTCCGCTGGCTCGCCGGCCGGACGAACTGATCGGAGATGCGCAGATGAGTCCCGCGGTGAAGTACACGCTGGGCCGGATCGGGCTGTTCGTGGCGGTCGCCCTGGCGCTCTGGCCGGTCGAGATGAACCTCTTCCTCAAGCTCATGCTGGCGGTGGCGTTCTCCGCCGCGCTGGCGTTCTTCCTGCTGCGCGGCTGGCGGGACGAGATGGCCCAGCAGTTGGCCGGGGCGGCGGAGAAGCGCCGGGCCGAGAAGGAGCGGCTGCGCGCCGCGCTGGCCGGGGAGGAGAAGCCGACCGACGCGGAGAAGCCGACCGACGGGGAGAAGCCGACCGACAGGTCCTGAGCCGTGCTGCGCGGATCCGGCACGGCACCGACCCGTACCCGGACGCCGTTGGCCGGGCACGGGTCGGGTGATCCTCCCCAGGTGAGCTGGCGTCGGTGCCGCTACCAGTTGGTGGAGCCGGCCAGCTTCGGCCAGGGCCTCCCGCACGGCTTCATCAGGTACGCGATCCCGCCCGACCCGCCGGAGACCCCGCCACTGGCGTTGATCCGCTTGGTCCGCTGCCAGATCTGCTCGAACTGGTCCCGCCGGTAGACGTTGCGCACCGCGTCGTTGGCCAACGACGCGGGGTCGTTGACGACCACGTCGCCGTCGGCGGTGAAGCCGACCACCACGAACAGGTGCCCGGAGGTGCCGTAGTTGGCCCCGTCCAGCTCCTCGGCCAGGAAGGACTGGCTGGTGACCACCGGAATGCCGGCGGCGATGAAGTGCTCCAGCTCGTCGAGCGAGTGCAGCCGGGTCACCTTGGCGTCCAACCCGTACGAGGCGGCGTACGCGGTGTTGAACGGCCAGTTGCCACAGCCTTCGTACGCGTAGTCGTAGGTCATCCGGGCGGCGTGGTTGACCGACGGGTCGGGGTAGCTGGGGTCGACCCAGGAGGTCTCCTCGGCGGACGGCTTCCGGCCCCAGTACTCCAGCACCATCGTGGTGGAGGTCGGCGAGCACCAGGCCTGGCCGCCGCCGTTGTACTCGGGGTAGTGCCCGGCGTGGATGTTCTGCGAGTAGCGGGGCACCGCCAGCTCCCGGCCCCAGGCGATCCGGCCGGCGCTGGCCGGCACGGTGAACCGGTCCGGCACCAGCGAGCTCATCGCGCCGAGCAGCCAGACCCGGGGTGACCGGCGGCTCTCCGGCGCGCGGTAGAGGGTCAGCCGCAGTTGGTACGCCCGCAGCAGCACCCCGGCAGCGACGTCGTCGATCGAGAAGGTGTCGGTCCAGATCGTCGAGTACGGGTCGCCCTGCCGGTTCACGCTGGTACGCCGGATGTCCTGGTCGCCGGCGGCCCACCGACCCATGACGTACCACGGGGTCAGGGCGCCGGTGTTGTAGGTGCCCTGGAGTTCGACCTGGATCCAGGTGCCGGCCGGGGTCTCGGCGTTCCACGAGGCGACCAGTTCGCTGGCGTCGAAGCCGACCGGGGTGACCGGCGAGGTCCAGGTGGCGTACGACCAGGTGCGGGTGGTGCCGGTGTGCGGGTCGGCGTACTCGGTGGTGCCGGCCGGGCGCAGCATGGCGATCCCGGTGCGCGCGCCGGGAAGGGCGACGGTGCCCTGGTGGGTGCCGCGCCGCCAGTCGGCGTAGCGGGAGAAGCCCTGCCAGGTGATCTGCTCGTCGTGCGGTGCCGGGCGGGGGCGACCGGTCGCGGCGCCGGCCCGGGCCGGCACGCCGGTGCCGAGCAGGGCCAGGCCGGAGAGGCCGGCGAGGGTGAAGGTGCGTCGGCTGATCTGGTTCGGCGAACTGGCCATCGATGCTCCGCAGGGGGACGAAGGTCGGGGTCCTGTCGCCACTATTCCGCTCGGCAGGAAGTTTCGCCAGATGTTCAAGCCAAGAAAATCTTTGCCGAGATAAGGGTCGAACTGGCATTGGACGTCAAGTGATCCATATTGATATGACCATGATACGGATGGTGCAGTGTGCACTACCCAGCGGAGTCCTCCCTACCCCCAGGAGGTTTACATGCCCTTCCGCACCTGGATGTCCGGGCCGTCGATCCGGCACCGGGCCCGGGCCGGCGCGCTCGCCGGCACCGTCGTACTCGGACTCGTCGTGGCCGGTATCGGCCCGGCGGCCGGCGCCGCCAGCGCCCGACCGGACCGGGCCGACACGGAACCGGCCACCAGCGCCGAATACCGGGTGACCGGCCCACGCACCCTGGCCGACCGCAACGCGGTGGCCGCCACCGGCACCAGCATCGACTACGTCGAGCACGGCGCGCTCTACGTCACCGCGACCGCCGCCGAGGTGAAGGCGATCACCGCGCTCGGCTTCGAGGTGGCGGCCGTACCAGCGGCGCCGGACCGGGGTCAGCACGAGCACGCCGATGTCGGGGTGCTCGACTTCCCGCCGGCCGACTCGGCGTACCACAACTACGCCGAGCTGAACGCGGTGCTCAACCAGGTGGTCGCCGACCATCCGACCATCGCCCGCCGGTCCAGCATGGGTACCTCCTACGAGGGACGCGACCTGCCGGTCATCAAGATCTCCGACAACGTCGGCACCGACGAGAACGAGCCGGAGATCCTGTTCAACTCGCAGCAGCACGCCCGCGAGCACCTGACCGTCGAGATGGCGATCTACCTGCTCAACCTCTTCACCGACAACTACGGCTCAGACTCCCGGATCACCAACATCGTCAACAGCCGGGAGATCTGGATCGTCCCGACGGTCAACCCGGACGGCAGCGAGTACGACATCGCCACCGGCTCCTACCGGTCCTGGCGGAAGAACCGGCAGCCGAACAGCGGATCGTCGAACGTCGGCACCGACCTGAACCGGAACTGGGGCTACAACTGGGGCTGCTGCGGCGGCTCGTCCGGCTCGACCTCCTCGGAGACCTACCGGGGCCCGTCGGCGTTCTCCGCGCCGGAGACCGCCCGGCTGCGTGACTTCGTCAACAGCCGGGTCGTCGGCGGCACCCAGCAGATCAAGGTCAACATCGACTTCCACACGTACTCGCAGCTCGTGCTCTGGCCGTACGGCTACACCACCGCGAACACCGGTCCGGGGCTGAACGCCGACCAGGAGCGGACCTTCCGGACCCTCGGCCAGCAGATGGCCGCCACCAACGGCTACACCCCGGAACAGTCCAGCGACCTCTACATCACCGACGGGGACAGCCTGGACTGGATGTGGGCGACCCACAACATCTTCGCGTACACCTTCGAGATGTACCCGGGCTCGTCCGGTGGCGGCGGCTTCTACCCGCCCGACGAGGTGATCCCGGCGCAGACCTCCCGCAACCGGGAGGCGGTGCTGATCCTGAGCGAGTACGCAGACTGCCCGTACCGGGTGGTCGGGCTCCAGGCGACGTACTGCGGCACCGGCGGGGGCACCACGGTCTGGTCGGACACCTTCGAGGCCGCGACCGGCTGGACCGTCAACCCGGCCGGTACCGACACCGCGACCTCGGGGGCGTGGGAACGGGGCACCGCGCAGGCGACCACCTCCAGCGGCGCCAAGCAACTCGCCCCGTACGCCGGCAACAACGACCTGGTCACCGGCCGGCTGGCCGGCGCGGCGGCCGGTGACCATGACGTGGACGGCGGGCTGACCAGCGCACAGTCGCCGGCGATCACGCTGCCCGGGAGCGGCACGTTGACGCTTTCCCTGGCCTGGTATCTCGCGCACGGCTCGAACGCCTCGTCCGCGGACTACCTGCGGGTGAGCGTGGTGCACAGTGGCGGGACCACCCAACTGCTCAACCAGGCCGGCGCGGCCAGCAACCGCAACGGCAGTTGGACCACCGCCACCGCCAACCTGTCGGCGTACGCCGGGCAGTCGGTGCGGCTGCTGGTGCAGGCCGCCGACGCCTCCGGGGCCAGCCTGGTGGAGGCGGCGATCGACAACGTGACAATCACCAGCTCGTAGCGGCCCGACCCCCGAGCCCGCTCGCTGGCGGGCTCGGGGGCGCCTCACTCGGCGAGGGTGTCCAGGATCTGCTGCCCGTACTTCGCGAGCTTGTTCTCCCCGACGCCGTTGACCCGGGCCAGCTCGGCCAGGGTGGCCGGCGGCTCGGCCGCGATCTGCCGCAGGGTCGCGTCGTGGAAGATGACGTACGCCGGCACGCCCTGCTCCTTGGCGGTGGCCGCACGCCAGGCCCGGAGCCGTTCGAAGACCGGTTCGGCGGTCGGCGGCAGCGCGACGGCGGCGGCCCCGGCGGCCCGGGGCTTCGCGGTCCGGCCGCTCGACGCGGCCCGGGGCGCCTCCCGGCGCATCATCACCTCGCGCCGCTTGCCGAGGACGTCCGCGCTGGTCTCGGTGAGCACCAGCGTGCCGTAGTCGCCCTCGACCGCCAGCAGCCCCTGGGCGAGCAGTTGCCGGACCACCCCGCGCCACTCGGACTCGGTCAGCTCGGTGCCGATGCCGAAGACGCTGAGCGTGTCGTGCCGGTGCTGGGTGACCTTCTCGGTCTGCCGGCCGAGCAGGATGTCGATGGACTGGCCGGCGCCGAATCGCTGGTCGCGCTCGCGGTGCAGGCGCAGCACGGTGGAGAGCAGCTTCTGCGCCGCGATGGTGCCGTCCCAGGACTCGGGCGGGGCCAGGCAGGTGTCGCAGTTGCCGCACGGCCCGCTCTGCTGGCCGAAGTATCCGAGCAGTTGGACCCGCCGGCACTGGACCGTCTCGCAGAGCGCCAGCATGGCGTCGAGGTGTGTGCCGAGCACCCGGCGCCGGGCCAGGTCGCCGTCGGAACCCTCGATCAGCTTGCGCTGCTGCACCACGTCCTGCAACCCGTACGCCAGCCAGGCGGTCGAGGGCAGGCCGTCCCGACCGGCCCGGCCGGTCTCCTGGTAGTAGCCCTCGATCGACTTCGGCAGGTCGAGATGGGCGACGAAGCGTACGTCGGGCTTGTCGATCCCCATCCCGAAGGCGATCGTCGCGACCATCACCAGCCCGTCCTCGCGGAGGAACCGCTGCTGGTTGGCGGCCCGGATGGGCGCGTCCAGCCCGGCGTGGTAGGGCAGTGCCGGGATGCCGTTCTGCACGAGGAACTCGGCGGTCTTCTCCACCGAGGCCCGGGACAGGCAGTAGACGATGCCGGCGTCACCGGGATGCTCGGTGCGGAGCAGGTCGAGGAGCTGCTTCTTCGGCTCCCGCTTCGGCACGATCCGGTACTGGATGTTGGGCCGGTCGAAGCTGGCGACGAAGTGCCGGGCGTCCTTGAGGTTGAGCCGTGCCGCGATCTCGGCATGGGTGTCCGGAGTGGCGGTGGCGGTCAGCGCGATCCGGGGGACCGTCGGCCACCGCTCGTGCAGCATCGACAGGGCCAGGTAGTCCGGGCGGAAGTCGTGGCCCCACTGGGCGACGCAGTGCGCCTCGTCGATCGCGAACAGCGCGATGGTGCCGCGGTCGAGCAGCCGGAGCACGTGCTCGGAGCGGAGCGCCTCGGGGGCGAGGTAGAGCAGGTCGAGGTCGCCGGCGAGGAAGGCCGTCTCGACCAGCCGGCGGGCCTCGAAGTCCTGGGTGGAGTTGAGAAAGCCGGCGCGTACCCCGAGGGTGGTCAGGGCGTCGACCTGGTCCTGCATCAGGGCGATGAGCGGCGAGATCACCAGTCCGACCCCGTCCCGGACGAGCGCGGGGATCTGGTAACAGAGCGACTTGCCGGCGCCGGTCGGCATCAGCACCAGCGCGTCGCCGCCGCTCACGAGCTGGTCGATGATCTCGTGCTGGTCGCCTCGGAAGCTGTCGTAGCCGAAGATCCGGCGCAGCACGTCGAGGGCCTCGCCGGTCGGCTGCTCGGTGGGGAGGGCCATTCGGCGGATTCTACGAGGCCCACCCGACGGAAACCCGTCCCCGGCCACGTGCCCCCGGAGAAAGTCCGCCGTCCTGAGCGGCCGCCCAGACAGCTTCTGATCAGCGGGAACGGTGTGCGGATGGCGCTGTGCCGCTGCCGGGTCACGGAACGGATGCGCTACCGTTGCCCCGACCACCCCGCAGCGAAGCCGGTGTGAAACCGGCGCTGTCCCGCAACTGTGATGCCTCCCGCACCCGCTCGCCGCCCTCGGGCGGCCCGAGCCGGCATGCGGAGGATGAGCCAGGTCGCCTGCGGTGCGGTCGCGGAAAGCGCCTTCGAGGAAGGGCGCCCCGTGGGCGGGGGGCACAGGCACCTGTCGGCGGAGCACCAGACCTCACCCGACAGGAGGACCGATGACCCGACGTACGCCACGACTGCTGGCCGCGCTGCTGGCCGGCGCGGCGCTGGCCCTGACCGGCTGCGCCGCCGACGACCCCGGCCAGGAGGCGGCCCCGAGCGCCAGCGGTGCCAGCTATCCGGTGACCGTCGGCGCGCTCACCCTCGACGACCGCCCCGAGAAGATCGTCGTACTCGGACCGACCGCCACCGAGATGCTCTTCGCGATCGGCGCCGGTGGCCAGGTCGCCGCCGTCGACGACAACTCGAACCATCCGGCCGAGGCGCCGAAGACCGAGTTGTCGGCGTTCACCCCGAACGCCGAGGCGATCGCGGCGAAGAACCCCGACCTGGTGGTACTCACCAACGACCTGAACAAGATCGTGGACCAGCTCGGCCAGTTGAAGATCCCGCACTACCTGGCACCGGCGGCGAAGACGCTGGACGACACGTACCGGCAGATCACCGACCTCGGCACGCTCACCGGGCATTCGGCCGAGGCGGCCGACCTGGTCACCCGGATGAAGGGCGACATCGGGAAGCTGGTGGCGGACGTGCCGCAGCGGCCGGCGAAGCTGAGCTACTTCTACGAACTCGGTCCGGAGTACTACTCGCTGACCAGCAAGACCTTTGTCGGTTCGCTGTTCGGGATGGTCGGGTTGGAGAACATCGCCGACCCGGCCGACGCCGACGGCTCCAAGGGCGGCTATCCGCAACTCGGCGAGGAGGCGATCATCAAGGCCGACCCGGACCTGGTCTTCCTGGCCGACACCAAGTGCTGCCAGCAGTCCGCCCAGACGGTCTCGGCCCGCAAGGGCTGGTCCGGGATGACCGCGGTGAAGAACAACCAGATCGTCGGGCTCGACGACGACATCGCGTCCCGGTGGGGCCCCCGGGTGGTCGAACTGCTCCGGGTCATCGTGGACGCGGTCGCCAAGGTGCCCGCTTGAGCACAGCCGGCGCTCCGGTCCGCCCCGACGCCCCGGTCGCCCCCGGCCGGGCCGCCCGGGAGGGCCGGCCCGCCCGGCCCGCCGGGCTGCGCCGCCGGTGGCTGGTCGCCGGCCTCGCGGCGGTACTGGTCGCCGGGGTGGCCGGCATCGCGTTCGGGCCGGTCAGCCTGCCGCCGGGCGGCGTCGCGATCGAGCTGCTCAATCTGGTACCCGGGGTGCACCTGCACAGCGGCCTGAACGAGCGTGAGATCGCCATCGTCACCGAGCTGCGGCTGCCCCGGGTGGTGCTCGGCCTGCTCGTCGGCGGGATGCTGGCCCTGGCCGGCGGCTGCTACCAGGGCGTCTTCCGCAACCCGCTGGCCGACCCGCACCTGCTCGGCGTCGCCGCCGGAGCCGGTCTCGCGGTTACCGCCGTGATCGTGGTTCGCGGGGTCACCGGCGCCGACGTCACGGTCGGGCTTCCGGTCACCGTGCCGCTGGCCGCGTTCGTCGGCGCGCTCGGCGCGGTGCTGCTGACCTACCTGCTCGGCGCGGCCGGCGGCCGGGACCGCTCCCCGGCCACGCTGATCCTGGCCGGGGTGGCGGTCTCCGCCTTCCTCGCCGCCGGTCAGACCTACCTGCTGCAACGCAACGCCGAGAGCATCCAGGAGGTCTACTCCTGGATGCTCGGCCGGCTCGCCACCGCCGGCTGGCACGACGTACTGGTGGTGCTGCCGTACGCGGTGTTCACCACCGCCGTGGTGCTGGTGCACCGGCGCGAACTCGACGTACTGGCGCTCGGCGACGACGAGGCGAGCAGCCTCGGGCTGCACCCGCAGCGCTCCCGGCTGCTGCTGGTCGCCGCCGCCTCGCTGGCCACCGCCGCCGCCGTCTCGGTCTCCGGGCTGATCGGCTTCGTCGGCGTCATCGTCCCGCACGTCGTACGGATGCTGGCCGGGGCGAGCTACCGGGCGGTCCTGCCGCTGTCGGTGCTCTTCGGCGGCGCCTTCCTGACCCTGACCGACCTGGCGGCGCGGACCGTCGCCGCACCGGCCGAGATCCCGATCGGCGTGGTGACCGCGCTGCTCGGTGGCCCGTTCTTCGCGATCGTGCTGCGCACCACCCGGCGGGTGGCGGAATGACCGCCCCGACCCGGGCGACCGCCCCGACCGGCGTCGCCGTCGAGGTGACCGACCTCGGCATCACCCTCGGCGGGGCACGCATCCTGACCGGGGTCAGCCTCTCGGTCCGGACCGGGGAGTGGGTCACCGTGATCGGACCCAACGGCGCCGGCAAATCCACCCTGCTCCGCGCGGTCGGCGGGCTGTTGCCGGCCAACACCGGGTCGGTCTCCCTCTTCGGTACGCCGATCGCCCGGCTCCGCCGCCGGGACCGGGCCCGGACGGTGGCGACGGTGCCGCAGTCCCCGGTCGTGCCGGCCGGAATGGCGGTACTCGACTACGTGCTGCTCGGCCGTACCCCGTACGTGCCGCCGCTGGGCCGGGAGTCCGCCGCCGACCTGGCGGTCGCGTACGACGTTCTGGACCGGCTGGACCTGACCGGATTCGCCGCCCGGCCGCTGGCGACCCTCTCCGGGGGCGAGCGGCAGCGGGTCTTCCTGGCCCGGGCACTGGCCCAGGGCGCCCCGCTGCTGCTGCTCGACGAGCCGACCAGTGCGCTGGACATCGGCCACCAGCAGGAGGTGCTGGAACTCGTCGACCAGCTCCGCACCGACCACGGCCTGACGGTGCTGGCCACCATGCACGACCTCTCGGTCGCCGGCGAGTACGCCGACCGGATGGTGCTGGTCGCCGCCGGTGCGGTGGTCGCCGACGGCCCGCCCCGGGCGGTGCTCACCGATGACCTGCTCGGTACGCACTACCGGGCCCGGGTCCGGGTGATCGAGGGCGAGCACGGCCCCCTCGTCGTCCCGGTCCGGACCCGCCGTGCCGCCTCCTAGCAGGTCGGGATCCGGCGGTGCGGCAGCCATATGCCCTTCGAGCGTGATACCACGGTGTCATCAGGATGACTCCCTGGTATCAGCGCGAAGAGGGAGGTGCGCGCCCGGCGGGCGACACCGCGACTAGCTGAACCGCCGCCCCTCGTCCCGCTGGTACGCCCAGCCGGCGACCGTGGCCAGCAGCGCGATCCAGACGCCGAGCATCACCAGCGAGAGCCGGTCGACCGGGAAGTCGCCGACGGCCGCCCACATCAGCTCGACCGCGCCGCGGGTCGGCAGGTAGGGAGCGATCGCCTCGATGAACCCTGGCGAGTCGCCGGGCGGAAAGAGCAGCCCGCCGCCGAAGGCCAGTGGGAAGAAGACGACCTGGGCGACCACGATCGCCGCCTTGCTCGGCAGCGAGTAGCCGATCGCGAGCCCCATCAGGGTGAACGGCACCGCGATCACCAGGACCGTACCGAGCGCGGCCAGGAAGGCCGGGCCGGTCAGCCGGGCCTCGGTGGCCACCGCCGCGATCACCACCACCGGGAGCAGCGAGATCAGGGTCAGGATCAGGCCGGCGAGGATCCGACCGGCGAACCGGGGTGCGGCCCCGGCGGGCAACGTCCGCAGGTACGGGTCCCAGGGCTGCGCCCGGTCCTCGGCCACCCCGATGCCGTACTGGAAGATGTTGGTGCTCATCACCGAGAAGGTGACCATCGAGGCGGTGGCGTAGGTGGCGATCGCCGGATCGTCGCCGCTGAACGGGACGACGAAGAAGAGCATCGAGGCGGCCGGGAAGAAGGCGCTGCCGACCAGCGCGATCGGGATCCGGACCGTCTCCAGCAACTGGTATCTGGCGTGCACGAGCGAGAGTCGCACGATCGGTTCCTCCGTCACACGTCGGCGGGCTGGGGAGCGGGCTGTGGCTGGGGGGCGGGCTGTGGCTGGGGGGCGGACCGCGCCTCGGGGTCGGACGACGCCTCGGTGATGGCCAGGAAGGCGTCCTCCAGGCTGCTCGGCCGGATCTCCAGATCGGCGAAGGGGGTACCGCTGCGCACCAGGTCCCGGACGAGTTGGTCCGCGTCGGTGGTGAGCAGGTGGGTGACGCCGTCGACCTGCTCCACGGCCCGTACTCCGGGCAGTGCCGGCAACTCCGGGGCGACCAGGCTGACCCGGCGTACCCCGACCAGGTCGCGGATCGCGCTGACGCTGTCGTCGGCGAGTACCCGGCCGTGGCCGAGCACCACCACCCGGTGCGCCAGCGCCTCGATCTCCTCCAGGTAGTGGCTGCTCAGCAGCACCGTGCCGCCGTCGGCGTGGAACTGGCGGATGCCGTCCCAGAGTTCGCGGCGGGCGGTCACGTCCAGTCCGGTGGTCGGCTCGTCCAGGAAGACCAGCCGGGGACGGCCGACGAAGGCGAGCGCGACCGCCAGCCGGCGCTTCTGCCCGCCGGAGAGGCCACCGGTCTGCCGCCGGACCAGGTCGTCGATGCCGAACCGGCCGAGCAGCTCGGCCCGGGGGACCGGGTCGGCGTAGTGCGCGGAGACGAAGTCGACCACCTCGCCGACCCGCAGGGTGGGCGGCAGCCCGGTCTCCTGCGGCGTCATCCCGATCTGCCGGCGGCACGCCGGGTCGCGGGGGTCGCCGCCGAAGAGTTCGACCCGGCCGGAGCTGACCCGGCGCAGCCCGACCAGCAGGCTCAGCAGGGTGCTCTTGCCGGCGCCGTTCGGGCCCAGCAGGCCGACCAGTTCGCCGGCCGGGAGTTCGAGGTCGACCCGGTCGAGGGCGGTGACGTCGCCGTACCGGCGGGTGGCCTGGACGGCGCGGGCGAGAATCATGGCTTTTCCTCCGTCTGGGGCGGATCGAGCAGGGCGCGTACCGCCAGGGTGTATTCCTCGAAGGCGAACCGGCCGCGTTGGGTGAGCCCGACGAGCGTGGTCGGGGTGCGGCCCTGGTGGGTCTTGACGATCTCGACGTAGCCGGCCTCTTCGAGCTTGCGCAGGTGCACCGAGAGGTTGCCGGCGGTCATCTGGAGGATGTCCTGGAGCCGGGGGAAGGTGATCCGGTCGCCGCCCCGCAGGGTGGCGAGGGTCGCGGTCACCCGTAACCGGGCCTGTGCGTGGATCACGGGGTCGAGTTCGGGAAGGCCGGTCACGAGATGCTCCGGGCGCTCCCGCTCGGGGTGCCCGACATGCCGGCGGCGAGGTTCCGGCTGCGATGGCGGTCGCGGAGCAGGAAGTGGACCCCGGCCACCAGCATCCCGCCACCACCGAGGACCGAGATCACCAGGGCGTGCCAGCCGGATCCGGCGATCAGTCCGGCGATGTTGATGACGCTGATCCAGACGCCGAGCCGGAACAGGTTGCGGTCCAGCCAGATCGCGCCGCCGGCCATGTGCAGGGCGCCGGTGAGCCCGACGGCCACGCCGGCCCAGAGCAGTCCGGCGACGTCCTCGGGCAGGTGGTCGGAGACCCGGCCGAGCACCGTGCTGATGCCGCTGAACCCGAGGCCCCAGGCCAGGCCGTACCACAGGCCGCGCCGGCTGGAGTCGCCGGTGACCTGCCCGTACGTCCGGCCGCCGACGATCCCCGAGATGATCCCGGCGGCGACCAGCAGGGTGAGCAGGGTGAGCAGTGGCAGCCAGGTGGGCAGGTCGACGAAGACCCGGCCGTCCGGCCCGAAGCGCAGGAAGAACAGGCCGAAGCCGATCAGCCAGGCGAGGCCCCAGGGCCAGTAGTACCAGAGCAGGTTGGGGCTGAGCCTGCGGGCCGCCTCGGCCTGCTGCTCGGCGATCAGCCGCAGTGCGGCGGCCGGGTCGGGGGGCGGCAGTTCGTCGCGGTCGTCGGTGGGGCTTCCGGTGCGGTCGTCGTCAAAGTTCCCGGTCACGTAAACAAGTTTACAATACAAAGTCCATGACCGCACCAAGTAGTTTTCGGACGGTCGAAGCGGGCGTCAGCCGGCCGGCAGCGGGATGTTGAGCAGGCCGAGCCCGTACTGGACGCCGTCCGGGCCGGTCCCCCCGGGATTCGGACCCCGGACCGGACGGCGCTCGGCGCGGCCGGTCAGAGCGGCGCGGGCAGCGGTTCGCTGTGCAGCACGGCGAGCCGGGAGACCGCCCGGGTCAGCACCACGTAGAGCCGGTGCAGACCGCGCGGTTCCGCCGCCACGATCCGGGCCGGCTCGACCACGATCACGTGGTCGTACTCCAGGCCCTTGGCCAGGGTGGCCGGCACCACGGTGACCCGGGCCGCCGTCTCGACCTCGTCGGTGGTGGCGGTCGGGATGCCGGCGCCGGCCAGCGCGGCGCGCAGCCCGTCCGTCTCGGCCTCGGCGGCGATCACCGCGATCGAGCCGTCGTGAGCCAGCGCCGCCCGCACCTCGGCCACCGTCGCCGCCGGTAGGTCGGACACGGTACGGATGTCCAGCGCACCGTCGGAGCGCAGCGACTCGGCCGGCGGTACGTCCACGGCCAGCGCCGGCAGCAGCCGGTTCGCCAGCGCCACCACCGCGGCCGGTACCCGGAACCCCATGGTCAGCGGCACCACCGAGGCGTCCGGCTTGCCGAGGTGCCGCAGCGACTCCCGCCAGTCGGTGGCGGCCCACGGGGCGGTGCCCTGGGCGAGGTCGCCGAGGAGCGTGACCGAGCCGTGCTCGCTGCGCCGGGCGATCACCCGGCACTGCATCGGGGAGAGGTCCTGGGCCTCGTCGACCACCACGTGCCCGAAGCTGGACAGCCGCTCGACCAGCCCCGCCGCCTCGTCGACCAGTACGGCGTCGGCGGCGGTCCACTTCGTCGCCTTCGGGGTGCGGGGCGGCTTCGACCAGGTCAGCAGGGCCTGCTCGGCCTCGGTGAGCAGCCCGTCGGCGGCGGCCGCCAGCGTCTCGGGGTCGGCCAGCAGCCGGTGCACCAGCCCGTCCGGGGTGACCGCCGGCCAGCAGTGGTCGAGGAACTCGGTGACCGGCTTCGCCCGGCCCATCCGACGCAGCCAGCCCTCGCCGGGTGAGTCGCCCCTTCGGGCCTCCGACTGCCGTTGCAGCAGGCCGACCACCCGGGCCCGGACCCGTTCCCGGCCGGTGGCGTACGGCAGCCCCTCCCGGCGGGCCTCCTCGACGATCCGGCGCAGCGCCTCCGTCGTCACCCGCCATCGGTACGAGCCGTCGGAGACCACGATCGGCTCCTCCGGTGCCCGCAACAGCCCGGCCAGGGCCCGGCGCAGCACCTCGGCCATCCGGGGATCGTGCTTGAGCGCAGCGGTGGCCGGGGGGTCAACGGCACGTACCGGGGTGCCGAGCAGGTCCTCCACGGTCGCCTGGGTCACCTCGACCTCGCCCAGCGCCGGCAGTACCGCCGAGATGTACGACAGGAACGCCCGGTTCGGCCCGACGACCAGCACGCCCGATCGGCGCAGCCGCTCCCGGTGCAGATAGAGCAGGTACGCGGCCCGGTGCAGCCCGACCGCCGTCTTCCCGGTCCCCGGCGCCCCCTGTACGCAGATCGAGTCGGCCAGCTCGGCCCGGACCAGCTCGTCCTGCTCCGGCTGGATGGTGGCGACGATGTCCCGCATCGGCCCGACCCGGGGGCGTTCGATCTCGGCGGTCAGGATCCGGCTGGCGATGCCGTACTCCTCACCCCGGTCGAGGTGTTCGTCCTCGAAGCTGGTGAGCTGGCCGACGCCGAAGCCGAACCGCCGCCGGACGCGTACCCCCTGCGGGTCGCGGACGGTGGCCCGGTAGAACGAGCGGGAGATCGGAGCCCGCCAGTCCAGCACCATCGGCTCGCCGGCCGGGTCGGTGACGTGCCGCCGCCCGATGTGGTGGCTGGCATCGGCGAAGTCGAGGCGGCCGAAGAAGAGCGGGGTGCCCGGGTCGTCGGCGAGTTCGGCGACCCGCCGGGAGAGGGTCCGGCCGAGCGTCTCGGCCGCGTACGCGTCACCGGCGACGTCCTGGCCGGTCCGGAAGAGCGACTCGGCGTGCTCCCGCATCCGCCGCAGGGCAGCCCGGGAGGCGGCCAGGTGTGCGCGTTCGTGGTCCAGGTCGGTGTCGAGGTCCTGTGCGGGCATGCTGGGTTCCCATCGGCGCGTCAGCGCGTCGGCTGCTCGCTCGCGTATCCGGGGGCGGATGGCCGGCACCCGGCGCGGGGACGTCCGCTGCGGTGCTTTCTCACCTCGGCCGTCAAGCGGCCAGCAAGCCTACCTGCGGCTCAGCTCCCGTTCCACCGAATTTCACCCGCCGCGCCGGCCGGACCGCCGGCCGGGTGCGCTCGCCAGCATGTCCGCCGGGGTGAAGGTGCGGACCTCCGGGTGGCGTGAGCGGTCTGGTCCGCCAGCGGGCCTCGCCGACTACAAACTGTTTGTAGCGCTGGCTGGTTGTACTACAAACAGTTTGTGCCACTCGTTCGCCGGACCTGCCGTGCCGCCCGGGTCGCTGCCGTCCGGTGGGCCGGAGACGGAATCATGGGCCCATGACCGAGCAGCCCGTCGAGCAGCGGCCGATGATGATCAGTGACCCGCAGGTGATGCGGGCGCTGGCGCATCCGGCCCGGCTCGAGATCATGGAGCATCTCACCACCACCGGGGCGGCGGTCACCGCCACCGAGTGTGCCGAGATCGTCGGGCTCTCGCCGAGCGCGGTCAGCTATCACCTGCGGGAGCTGGCGAAGTACGGGCTGGTCGAGCAGGCGCCGAGCCGGGGCGACGCCCGCGAGCGGCTCTGGCGCAGCAGCGTCGGCTCCTGGGGGGTGGAGGTCGGCCAGGACGCCTCACCGGAGGCGCGGGCCGCCGAGGAGACCCTGATCGAGGTCTACGCCGCCCGCGACATGGACCGGATCCGGAACTGGGCCCGGCGGGCCGGCGCGGAGCCGAAGGAGTGGTACGACGCTGCCCGGTACGGCGGTGCGGTGCTGATGCTGACCGCCGAGGAGTTGGTGGAGCTGAACGACCGGATCCGCGAGCTGATGCGGCCGTACCGGCGGCGGGAGCGGGCCGACCCGCCCGAGGGTTCCCGGCCGGTGATGGTCCACTACGCGGCGCTGCCGATGGAGTGAGCTGATCGGTTCGGGTCGGGTGGCTGGTTGCGTACGGAAGTTGTGAAGGATTACTTTCGAAGTATGTCCTTCACAACTTCCGGTCCCGCCTTGCCCGATGACGGCACGCCGGTGGTCTCCCGCTGGCGGGACGTCTACCTGGCCGCCGGTGCCCGGGCGGTGTCGAGCTGCGGCGACTTCCTCGCGGCGACCTCGCTGGCGCTCGCCCTGCAATCCGCCGGCGCCGGTGGGCTGGCGGTGTCCGGGGTGATGTTGGCCGCCACGCTGCCGCTGGTGCTGCTCGCCCCGCTGACCGGTCGACTGGCCGACCGGATGGACAGCCGCACCCTGCTGGTCTGGGCCGGTGCCGGCCAGGCGGTGGTCTGCGCCGCACTCGCCTTCGCCGGGAACACCGTCCTGATCCTGCTGCTCGCCGCGCTGCTCGCCTGCGGGCTGGCGGTGACCCAGCCGACCCTGGCCGCCCTGCTGCCCGAGATGGTGCGCCGGGACGACCTGCCCCGGGCCAGTGCGATCAACCTGACCGCCGGCTCGGTCGGCATCCTCGTCGCGCCGGCCCTGGCCGGGCTGCTGGTCGGCCAGTTCGGTGCCCGGATCCCGCTGCTGCTCGACGCCGGCAGCTACCTCGCGTTGATCGCGGCCGGGCTGCTGCTGCGTACCCGACGGGGTGGGCGACGGCCGACCGGAGCGGCCGGCGGGGCGAGCCCGGCACCGACGGCCCCGGCCTGGCGGCTGCGCCGCGACCCGCTGCTCTGGGCGATGGTGGCCGCGATCGCCGCGACGGTGGCCGGGGTGGGCGCGGTCAACGTGATCGAGGTCTTCTACGTACGCGAGACCCTGCACTCCTCGACCGCGATGTTCGGCCTGGTCAGCGCGGCCTGGACCGCCGGCATGCTGGTCGGCGCCTGGCTGCTGGCCGGTACCGCCCGGCGGGCCCGGGACGACGGTGCCCGGGTCACGGGCGTGCTGGGCATGCTCGGCGCGGCCTGCCTGCTCGTCGGGCTCGGCGCCACCGTGCCGGCCGCCGGCTGGCTGGTGCCGCTCTGGCTGGTCGGCGGCGTCGCCAACGGCGGGCTGAACGTCTTCAGCAACCTGGTACTGGCCAACCGGGTCCCGCCGGAGGCACGCGGTCGGGCCTTCGCCGCGCAGGGTGCCGCGATCCAGGGCGCCGGGATGTTCGGCTACCTGGCCGGCGGCATCCTGCTCGCCGGCTTCCCGCCCCGGCCGCTGGTCGCGGTGGCCGGGCTGGCCGGGCTGGCCGTGGTCGCCGCGGTGGCGCCGGTGGTACTGCGGGCCGCCCGGCTCGAGCGGGCCACGATGCGTCCTGGGCCACTTCCGCCCCGGTCGGCCGAGCGGCCGGTCGAGCCGGCGGCTACGGTCGGATCATGACCGAGCTGCGGCGACCCCGGGTAGGCCATATCCAGTTCCTCAACTGCCTGCCGATCTACTGGGGGCTGATGCGCTCCGGTGCGCTGATCGACGTCGAGCTGCACAAGGACTCGCCGGAGCGGCTCAGCGCCGCCCTGGTCGCCGGTGACCTCGACATCGGGCCGATCACGCTGGTCGAATATCTCAAGCACGCCGACGAGCTGCTGCTGCTCCCGGATCTCGCGGTCGGCAGCGACGGCCCGGTGCTCTCGGTCAACATCGTCTCCACCCGGCCGCTGGCCGAGCTGGACGGCGCCAAGGTCGCCCTCGGCTCCACCTCCCGGACCGGGGTGCTGCTCGCCCGGATGCTGCTCGCCCAGCAGTACGGCGTCGACCCGGAGTACTTCACCTGCCCGCCCGACCTGACCACCATGCTGCTGGAGGCCGAGGCCGGGGTGCTGATCGGCGACGTCGCGCTACGCGCCCTCTACGAGGCGCCCGGGCGCGGGCTGGCCGTCACCGACCTCGGCCTGGCCTGGCGGGAGTGGACCGGACTGCCGATGGTCTTCGCCGTCTGGGCCGTACGCCGGGACTTCGCAGCCAGCCATCCCGGCCAGGTCAAGGACGTGCACCAGGCGTTCCTGCGCTCCCGGGACCTCTGCCTGGCCGAACTCGACGAGGTGGCCGAGGCGGCGGCCCGGTGGGAGACCTTCGACGCGGCCACCCTGGCGTCGTACTTCCGGACGCTCGACTTCTCGCTGGGCGAGCGACAGGTGGCGGGGCTGCGGGAGTTCGCCCGCCGTGCCGTCGACCTGGCCGGCGTACCGCCGCTGCCGGCGGGCGGGCCGGTCTTCTTCTCCGCCTGACACTCGGCCCGCACCGCCGGCCGCGCCGCCTGGCGGCCCACCCCTCAGACCGCCGGGGCCTGGTCAGGTGGCGTCCGAGGCGGCCCGGAGTTGCCGGGCCACGTCCTCGCAGATCTTCGCCCCGTACGTGTAGCCGAGGTTGATCGCGTACCGGGTCTCCACCGCCATCGTCCAGCCGTCACCGATGGCCAGGCAGTTCACGGTGTACTTCTGCTCGCGTTGCCGGTCCACCCAGCCGTTCTTGACCCCGATGGTCTTCTGCTCGGCGGCCGGGAACGCCTTGCGGATGCCGAAGTTGCCCACTCCGCGCACCGCGCGCATCTCGTCGAGCAGCCACTCGGTCCACTTCGGCCCGGCGGCCCGGCCGTCGGCGATGCAGGCGCCCATCCGTGCGGTGTCCCGGGCCGAGAGCGCGGTCCGGCTCCAGCCTCCGTCGGCGGCCGGGCTGCTGTCGGTCAGGTCGCAGATGCTGATCAGCCGCTTGATCGACGCCGTACCGCCGTTGATTTCATAGAGGGTCTGCGCGGCGTTGTTGTCGCTGTCCCGAATCATGATCGAGACCTGGTTCATCCGGGCGTCGCTCGGGGTGTCGTCCTTCTCGGCGGCGCGGCGCAGGAAGTCCGCCCCGATCCACGCCTTGATCATCGAGGCGGTCGGGTTGGTCTCGTCCATGTTGGCCGAACCGGAGATCTTGCCGGTCCGGGTGTCCATCAGCGCCCAGTTCCACCAGCCGGCTTTGTCGATCTTCACGTTGGCCGGCGCCACCGGCAGCGGCGGCAGTTCGGGGCTGGGCGTCGGGGTGGGTGTGGCCGGCTTGCCCGGGGTGGTGGCGGTGGGACCGGCCGGGCCGGACGGTTCGCCCCACTTGGCGGCGGCGGTACTCGCCAGCGGCGAGCCCGGCATCAGCCGGAGCCCGACCAGCACCAGCACCAGCAGTACGCCCGCGATCAGGCTCAGCCGCAGCAGGGTGGACCGGTTGGCCCGGGCCTGCCGCTCGGCGGCGCGTTCCTCGGCGCCCATCAGGACTGCTTCACGGTGAGCGGCTGCGGCACCCTGAGCACGGCGCCCGGCTGCTCGGTGACCAGTTGGCTGGCGACGCTGGCGCAGACGTCGGCGCCGTAGTCGAGACCCTTCCGGCCGGAGTATCGGGTCATCACGGAGAGCACCCAGTCATCGGTGATCGCAAGGCAGTTCAGGTGCCACTTGCCGTCGGCGTTGATCAGTGTCCAGCCGTTCTTGATGCTGACCGGCCCCTGCGCGAGGATCCCCTTTGGCAGGCCGTCGATGATGCCCCAGCGGCCGCCGCCCTGCCGAGCCCGCTGATCCTTGGCGGCGGTCGTACCGCGTACCTTGGTCATCTCATCCAACACCCATTCGGTCCACTTCGGCCCGGCTGCCGTGCCGTCCTTGACGCACTCTCCCATCCGGACCGCGTCCCGAGGGGACATACTGGTGTAACTCCACCAAACGCGGCCCTCGCCGGCAGGAATCTCCTTGGCGGTCTCGGTGAGGTTGCACATCTTGATCAGGCGGTCCAGGGTGCTCGCGCCGCCAGCGGCGCTGTACAGGGCGTTCGCGGCGTCGTCGTTGCTGTCCCGGATCGCCGTGCTCGCCATCTTCAGGTACGCCGCGGGCGGCGTCTTGTCGCCGAGCCGGCGGAGGTAGTCCGAGACGATCCAGACCTTGATCATCGACTCGGTCGAGTTGGTCGAGGTCATGTTCCTGGAGCCGGAGATCTTTCCGCTCTCCCGGTCGAGCAGGGCCCAGGAGAAGAAGCCGTCCACCCCCTTCACCGTGACCGGCGCGGCGGCAAGGGTCGGCGGCGGCGGCGCGGACGGCTCGATCCCGACCGGCGCCTCCTCGGCCGAGGACGTGCTTCCGCCGGAGTCGGCCAGCCGGGCGTACGCGGCGGGCACGAGCAGCAGGCCGCCAAGCACGACTGTCGTGATGGCGAGCACCAGGGTCACGCGGGGACGCATGAGGATGGGGCTCCAAGGGTGAAGGTGAAGGCCGGGGGGCCGCTGTGTCCAGGGCGCTGTGCGTCTTGCTGTGTCGGCGGTGCCTCCGCCAGCCCCACACCGGCGGTCTGCTCCGCGCGCCCGAACTGCCGGGGGAGGTGGCAGGTCGGAACGGGGAAAGTTTACGTGGCCGGGTCCAATCCGCCAGATAGCGAAGGCCGGGAGTTATTCAGTGGCGCCTGGAAATGAGCCGTTATGTCGGTATAGATGCCGAATCTATGAGGCGGTGTGACCAGCCTCATTCACCCATCAGTGCGGACATTTGGTGCCGGGTAGCCGCCCAGCTCAGGGTCGGGTCTGTGCGGCATTTCTATTACACGTCTTGGTTACTCACTAGTTGGGCTGTAACACTTGCTGCGTGTACGGACATGACTTCCCGGTCCCGGATGACGGACCCGCCGGCGGCCTGCTCGATCAGGTCGAGGCGGCGGAGGCGGCGCTGCGGGCGGCCGCCGACCGTGGCCGTCCCGGGGACGACCCGGCCGTCGAGACCGACCCGCAGGACCACTTCACCGCCCTGATCGATGCGGACCAGAAGATCGAGCCCCGGGACTGGATGCCGGAGGCGTACCGGAAGACCCTGATCCGGCAGATCGCCCAGCACGCCCATTCCGAGATCATCGGCATGCAGCCGGAGGGCAACTGGATCAGCCGGGCACCCTCGCTCAAGCGCAAGGCGATCCTGCTCGCCAAGGTGCAGGACGAGGCCGGGCACGGGCTCTATCTCTACGCCGCCGCCGAGACCCTCGGGGTGACCCGGGACGAACTGGTCGAACTGCTGCTCGCCGGCCGGCAGAAGTACAGCTCGATCTTCAACTACCCGACGCTGACCTGGGCCGACGTCGGCGCCATCGGCTGGCTGGTGGACGGCGCCGCCATCGTCAACCAGGTCCCGCTCTGCCGGTGCTCGTACGGGCCGTACGCCCGGGCCATGATCCGGGTGTGCAAGGAGGAGTCCTTCCACCAGCGGCAGGGTTACGAGATCCTGCACACCCTCGCCCACGGCACCCCCGAGCAGCACGCGATGGCCCAGGACGCGGTGGACCGCTGGTGGTACCCGTCGCTGGCGATGTTCGGGCCGCCGGACGGCGACTCGACGCACTCCCGACAGTCGATGACCTGGAAGATCAAGCGGTTCTCCAACGACGAGCTGCGGCAGCGCTTCGTCGACATGTGCGTACAGCAGGCCGGTGTGCTCGGCCTCACCCTGCCCGATCCCGACCTGCGGTGGAACGAGTCCCGGCAGGCGTACGACTACACCCAGCCCGACTACGCCGAGCTGATGCGGGTGATCGCCGGGGACGGGCCGTGCAACCGGCAACGGATCGCGCACCGCCGCCGGGCGGACGCCGACGGTGCCTGGGTACGCGAGGCCGCGCAGGCGTACGCGGCCAAGCGGGCCGCCGCGCGTACGGCGGTGCCGGCGTGACCGCCCCGAGCCAGGGCCGGGCCGGCTGGCCGCTCTGGGAGGTCTTCGTCCGGGCCCGGCGCGGGCTGTCGCACACCCACGTCGGCAGCCTGCACGCACCCGACGCCGAGCTGGCGCTGCGCAACGCCCGGGACCTCTACACCCGGCGGCAGGAGGGGGTCTCGATCTGGGTCGTACCGGCCCAGGCGATCACCGCCTCCAGCCCGGACGAGAAGGACGCCTTCTTCTCCCCGGCCGCCGACAAGGTCTACCGGCACCCGACGTTCTATCCGGTGCCGGACGGGGCGGCGCACCTGTGAACACCCCTGGGGCACCTGTGAATACCACCGTCGACTACCTGCTCGGGCTCGGCGATGACGCCCTGGTCGCCGCGCAGCGGCTCGGCGAGTGGGTCGCCGCCGCACCCGAGCTGGAGGAGGACGTCGCGCTGGCCAACATCGCCCTGGACCAGCTCGGCGCCGCCCGGCTGCTGCTGAGCTACGCCGGAGAGCTGGAGGGCGCCGGCCGCGACGAGGACACCCTGGCGTACCTGCGCACCGACCGGGAGTACCGCAACTGCCTGCTGGTCGAGCTGCCGAACGGCGACTTCGCGATGACCATGGCGAAGCTGCTCTTCCTGTCGGCGTACCAGCTCCCGCTCTACACCGCGCTGAGCGGCTGCGCCGACGAGCGGCTCGCCGCCATCGCCGGCAAGGCCCGCAAGGAGGTGGCCTACCACCTCGACCACGCCAGCCTCTGGACGGTACGCCTCGGCGACGGCACCGCGGAGTCGCACCGGCGGATGCGGGCGGCGGTGGAGGAGCTGTGGCCGTACACCGGCGAGCTGTTCGCGGCCGACCCGGCCGCGCCGGTCGACCCGGCCGGGCTGCGCTCCGCCTTCCTGACGGGCGTCGAGCCGGTGCTGGAGACCGCCACGCTGGAGCGCCCGCCCGACGGCTGGGGGCCGACCGGCGGCCGGGCCGGGCTGCACACCGAGCACCTCTCCTACCTGCTCGCCGAGATGCAGGTGCTGCACCGGGCGCATCCGGGAGCCCGCTGGTGAGCACGGTCCGATCCGCGCGGGCGCGCCGGGCCGCGGCGGCGGTGGTCGACCCCGAGCTGCGGGTGCTGACCATCGAGGACCTCGGCGTGCTGCGGGACGTGACCGAGGACCCGGCGACCGGCCGGGTCACCGTGACCATCACCCCGACCTACACCGGCTGCCCGGCGATGGACGTGATCCGGGCCGACATCCGGGCCGCGCTGGCCGCCGCCGGGCATCCGGACGCCGAGGTCGTCACCGTCTTCGCCCCGGCCTGGACCACCGACTGGATCTCCGAGGCCGGCCGGGCCAAGCTGGCCGCCGCCGGGATCGCCCCGCCCGGGCCGGCGGGCCGGCGCCCCGTCCCGGTCACCCTGAGCGTCCGCTGCCCGCACTGCGGTGCCGCCGACACCGAGCAGGTCAGCCGGTTCGGCTCGACCGCCTGCAAGTCGCTGTGGCGGTGCCGGGCCTGTCGGGAACCCTTCGACCATCTGAGGGCGTTTTGAGCGTAACCATCAACCGGCCGGTCCGGCGCCGCCCGGTCTTCCACCCGCTGCCGGTCCGGGCGGTCGACCGGCTCACCGAGGACGCGGCCGCGGTCACCTTCGAGGTGCCGGCGCAGTTGCGGGAGACCTTCGCCTTCCGGGCCGGGCAGCACCTCACGGTGCGGCGGATCCTTCCGGACGGGGCGGAGGTGCGGCGGTCATACTCGATCTGCTCGACCCCGGCCGAGCTGGCCGCGACCGGACAGCTCCGGATCGGGGTGCGGGAGGTGCCGGGCGGCGCCTTCTCCAGCTTCGCGGTCTCGACGCTGCGGGCCGGCGACACGGTGGAGGTGCTGCCGCCGCTGGGGACGTTCGGCACGGCGTTCGCGCCGGACCGGGTCCGGCACTACGCCGGGGTGGTCGCCGGGTCCGGCATCACCCCGGTGCTGTCGCTGGTCGCGACCGCGCTCGCCGTCGAACCGGCCAGCACCTTCACCCTGGTGTACGGCAACCGCCACGGCCGCACCGTGATGTTCGTGGAGGAGCTGGCCGACCTGAAGGACCGCTACCCGGAGCGGCTGCACCTGGTGCACGTGCTGTCCCGGGAGCCGGGTGAGTCGCCGTTGCTCTCCGGCCGGGTCGACGCCGAGCGGCTGGGCCGGCTGCTCGACACCATCGTGCCGACCGGGCGGATCGACGAGTGGTTCCTCTGCGGCCCGTACGGCATGGTGCTGGACGCGCGGCGGGTGCTCGCCGAGCGTGGGGTGCCGGAGCGGGCCGTACACGCCGAGCTGTTCCACGTGGACGCGCCGCCCGCGCCGCCGGTCCGGCCGGCCGACACGGCGGCCGACGCCGGCACCGAGGTGACGATCCGGCTGGACGGCCGGGCGTCGAGCTTCCGGATGGGGCGGGACGAGCGGGTGCTCGACGCGGCCCTGCGGGTCCGGGGCGAGCTGCCGTACGCCTGCAAGGGCGGGGTCTGCTCGACCTGCCGGGCGAAGGTGGTCGCCGGCGAGGTGTCGATGGCCCGCAACTATGCCCTGGAGCCGGACGAGGTGGCCGCCGGGTACGTGCTGACCTGCCAGGCCAGCCCGGTCACCGACACGCTGGTGGTCGACTACGACGGCTGAGGCGGGGTTGTCCCGGGTCCGTTGTGATGCGGGCGGACATAGATCGCCATCGGTTGGTTCGACGCGTTGCGCGGATGACGGAAACCTTGCCGAACGCGGCTGCCGAAAGATAGACCGGCCTCTATCTTGAGTCGGTAGCGCCCCGGCGACTCGGCGGCGCCGCGGATCACGAGGAGAACCTATGCGTCGAGTTCGGACTGTCGTGGCGCTCGCCTTCGTCGGCGCGGCATTGCTGGTCGGGGCCGGTGTGCCGTCCCAGGCGGCGGTGTCGGGCGACCGCCGGGCCGTGGCCGACAACCCCTCCCCCTACCCCTTCGGTTCCTACTACACCCTCGACGCCTGTCGCTACTACGGGGAAAGCCTCGTCGCGGGTGGCGCGTGGCGTTACTACAACTGCGTCTACGAGTGGCGCAGCGGCCAGCCGCAGGGCTATTACTACCTCTACATGTACAACTGAGCCTGAAAAAATTCTTCTTTGGCCGTTGCTCCATTGAAGGATGTGTACTACCAAGGTATTCATGAGGATGCTCCGTACGCGTCGCGCCCGGGCCGGACTCGCGTCCTTCGCGGCGCTCGGCCTGCTGGCCACCAGCCTGCTCACCCCGCCCGCCGTGGCCGCCGGCCCCACCCCGGCCGACGCCGGTGACGGTGCGGCCACCGCGGCCGACCCGTTCCCGGCGTACACCCGGTTCAACGTCCCGGCCGAGGACGGCACCCGGGACCGGACCATCGAGGACGAGCTGGTCCGGCTGGCCGACGGCGTACCGGCCGGCAGCTACATCCGGGGCATCATGTACAGCTGGAGCTCTCCGGTGGTGGCCGAGGCGCTGAAGCGGGCGGCGGCCCGGGGGGTGATCGTCCGGATCGTGCTGGACGAGACCGGCGGCGGGGTGAACACCCGGGCCGACAACACCGCGGTACCGCTGCTCAAGTCGGCCAACCTCGACGACCTGGTGATCTGCGGCAAGACCTCGTCGACGGTGGCCGGCTCGACGGCGTGTATCGGCAACAAGAGCAACTCGATCAACCACAACAAGGTCTTCACGTTTTCCACCAGCGGCACCATGAAGCGGGTCGTCTTCGTCAGCTCGCAGAACCTCACCTTCAGCCAGAACAACCTCTTCAACAGCGCCCTGATCGTGCACGAGGACTACGACCTGTACGACCACTTCACGGCGTACTTCAACGACATGCGGGCGCAGCGGAAGAACAACGACTACTTCAACGCCGCCAACGGCTACTACAAGTCGCCGAACACCGCCGTCACCGTCTACCACTCGCCCCGGGCCGACAGCGACACCCTGGCGAACCGGCTGGCCGAGGTGAACGCGTACGCCAGCGGCTGTGCGGTGGACGTGGCGCACGCCCAGTTCACCGACGCCCGCCCGCAGGTCGCCACCCAACTGCGCCGGATCGGCCGGATGGGTTGCCGGGTCCGGGTCGTCTACGGCTCGATGGGCAGCACCGCGTACGCCACCCTGAACGGGCAGCCGAACGTCTCGCTGAAGAAGTACCACGACGCCGAGGCCAGCAACTACGACGGCCGGGTGGTCACCGTGCACTCGAAGAACATCATCATCAAAGGCACCTTCGCCGGGCTCGCCGGGCGCAGCGTCGTCTTCACCGGCTCGCACAACGTCACCGACCCCGCACTGACCGACCACGACGAGACCCTGGTGAAGATCGAGCACCCGACGGTCTGGAACGACTTCCACAACAACTTCGAGACGCTCTGGAGCCGGGCCAAGTGCGTCAACCCGGAGAACGGCAGCTGCACCACCTGAGCCGTTCCGGCGAGTTCATGATCACGCACGATCGGGGGAAGTGATGGCATCCCTTCCCCGTCGGGCCCACTACTTCGGCGACGTGGTGGGCTCGATTGTGCGCAGGCCGGGCGGCGTACCCTCGGGATGTGACGGTGAGCCGGGAAATCGACAGCATCCTGCAACGCGGCGCGGACGGCGGGCGGATCACGCCCGAGGAGGCGCTGCTGCTCTACACCGACGCGCCGCTGCACCCGCTGGGTGAGGCGGCCGACGCGGTACGGCGGCGGCGCTATCCGGACAACATCGTGACGTACCTGATCGACCGCAACATCAACTACACCAACGTCTGCGTGACCGCCTGCAAGTTCTGCGCCTTCTACCGGGCGCCGAAGCACAGGGAGGGCTGGACGCACCCGACCGAGGAGATCCTGCGGCGCTGCGCCGAGGCGGTCGAGCTGGGCGCGACCCAGGTGATGCTCCAGGGCGGCCACCACCCCGACTACGGCGTGGAGTACTACGAGGAACTCTTCTCCTCGGTCAAGCGGGCGTACCCGCAGTTGGCCATCCACTCCATCGGGCCGAGCGAGATCCTGCACATGGCGAAGGTCTCCGGGGTCAGCCTGGACGAGGCGATCAGCCGGATCAAGGCGGCCGGGCTGGACTCGATCGCCGGTGCCGGCGCGGAGATGCTGCCCGAGCGGCCCCGCAAGGCGATCGCCCCGCTGAAGGAGTCCGGCGCGCGCTGGCTGGAGGTGATGGAACTCGCACACCGGCAGGGCGTCGAGTCCACCGCCACCATGATGATGGGCACCGGGGAGACCAACGCCGAGCGGATCGAGCACATGCGGATGATCCGCGACGTGCAGGACCGCACCCGGGGCTTCCGCTCCTTCATCCCGTGGACCTACCAGCCGGAGAACAACCACCTCAAGGGCCGTACCCAGGCGACCACCCTGGAGTACCTGCGGCTGGTTGCGGTGGCCCGGCTCTTCTTCGACACTGTGCCGCACCTCCAGGCGTCCTGGCTGACCACCGGCAAGGACGCCGGACAGCTCGCCCTGCACATGGGGGTGGACGACCTCGGCTCGATCATGCTGGAGGAGAACGTCATCTCCTCGGCCGGTGCGCGGCACCGCTCCAACCTGCACGAGCTGATCTGGATGATCCGCTCCGCCGGCCGGATCCCCGCGCAGCGGGACACCCTCTACCGGCACCTGGCGGTGCACCGCACCCCGGCCGACGACCCGACCGACGACCGGGTGGTGTCGCACTTCTCCTCCATCGCGCTGCCCGGTGGCGGCGCGGGCCGGAGTCTGCCGCTGGTCGAGGCCCGCTGAACTACCCTCGTCCATTCGGTCACCGCCGGCTGGGCGAGGGGCCGGTCCTTGGCTCCGATTCGGCGGCAAAACGTCCAGCGCGCCGGATAAATGGCCTCTGACCAGGACATTCTTGGAAACCGGGCGGGCTCGGGCGGTCATAACGGTTGGATCAAGGGGAGCGCGACCGGGCCGGTCGAACCGATAACGTGCCGGCACACGTACCCGCTGACCGTCGTGGACGGACCGGCCTCCGGGTCGGGACGCGGCGCACCGGGGTCGTCCTCTATCGGTCCATGAGGGCCGTTCACATAACGCACGGCATCGCGGGCGAGGTGGTCTCCCATCTCGCCCGCGGTGTGTTCCGGCTCGGGCGCGGCAGGCGCCGGACGGTCGCCCGGAGCGCCGGCCGCGTTCCGGCAGGGTGCCGGCCCGCCCCGGGCCGACCGGCCGGGCCGGTGGCTGGCAGACTGTTCCGGCGTGACCCGTACCCCGTCCGGACGCCGGGCCAGCCTGGACAAGCAGCCGCACGAGGTGGCGGCGATGTTCGACGAGGTGGCGTCCCGGTATGACCTGACCAACACCGTGATCTCGTTCGGGCAGGACCGGCGGTGGCGCCGGGCCACCCTGGCCGCCCTCGACCTGCGTCCCGGTGACCACGTGCTCGACGTGGGCGCCGGCACCGGAGTCTCCACCGCCGAGCTGGCCACCTCAGGGGCGTACGCGGTGGGCCTGGATCTCTCCATCGGAATGCTCCGGGCCGGCCGACGGAGCCGGCCCGAGGTGCCGTTGCTGGCCGGTGACGCACTCCGGCTGCCGTTCCCGGACGAGACGTTCGACGCGGTCACCATCTCGCTGGCGCTGCGCAACGTGGTGGACACCGGGGCGGCGCTCCGGGAGATGGCCCGGGTCACCCGGCCCGGCGGCCGGCTGGTGGTATGCGAGTTCAGCACCCCGACCAACCCGGTCTTCCGGACGGTCTACCTCTCCTACCTGATGCGGTCGCTGCCGGCGGTGGCCCGGGCGGTGGCGAGCAACCCGGACGCGTACGTCTATCTGGCCGAGTCGATCCGGGCCTGGCCGGACCAGGCCGGGCTGGCCGGGCAGATCGGCCGGTCCGGATGGCACCGGGTCGGCTGGCGGAACCTGACCGGCGGCATCGTCGCGCTGCACCGCGCGATACGTTCCTGATTTTCCGTCTCATGCTGCTTTAGCCAGTTTTGATCCGCGAGCGGCTTTCCCGCCGTAGGCTGCGCCCATGGCGGGGGCAGACCGGCGGGTCGACGGCGACGAGCAGCCGGCCGAGGAGACGCCGGCGGTCGCGGGCCCGCCGGACGCGCGGCACCGGAGCGGCGACGCCCCGAACAGCGACGCCGCCGAGCCGGCGCGCGGCGCTGCCACCGAACCGAGCCGCGACGCCGCCGAGCCGGCGACGGAGAACGTCGATCCGGAGGCCGAGGCGGCCGAGTTGATCGCGCAGATCCGGGAACTGGCCGGGCCCGACCCGGTCGCGGTCCGGACCGTGGTCGCCGAGGTACTGGCCGCGCTCGACCGGGTCAGTGGCGGCACGCTACGGGAGCAACTGCCGTACGAGCACGAGCGCGCTCCGGACGACGACCCGGCGCCGCCCGGCAGCTATCCGAGAGAGCGGCCGCCGGAGACCGGCGGCCGCCCGGCGGAGGGGCTGTCGGAGAACGGCGGTGCGGCGGCGGGCGGTGCTTCGGCCGCGCGGCTGTCGGGAAACGGTGCGGGGCCGGCCGAGGGGCATGCCGCGGCCGACGGGTATCCGGTCGAGCCGCATCCGGTCGAGCCGAACCCGCCGGAGCCGCATCCGGCGCAGCCGCAGCCGGGGCAACCCCAGCCGGGACGGCCCGGCCCGGCCGATCCGCATCCGCCGGCACCCGGGCCGGGACAGCCGCATCCGGCCGATCCGCACCCCTCCGATCCGCACCCGGTGCGGCCTCCGGCCGATCCACATCCGGCCGAACCGGGCCCGGTCACTCCGGGACCGATCAAACGCCGTCCGGCGCAACGCAGCGGCGAGGACCGGACCTGAGGTGAGGCAGGCCCCGACCGGCCGGGACCACGGGCCGCGACCGGGGCCGGAACGGGTCCGGCGAGGTAGCCAACACGCCTACCTCGGCAACTTAGGGTCGCCTAACCGGTCGCCGGCCTCTTCGCGGTTCTAGACTCCTCCCCGGACGAGGCTTGTGAAGCATTTCACGAGCGATCGGGAGGGGAGGCGCGGATGACCACGGTCGACTACGACGCGGACGTCATCGTTGTCGGCGCCGGTCCGGGTGGATCGACAACCGCCTATCACCTGGCCCGACACGGCGTACGCGTGCTGCTGCTGGAGAAGACCGAGTTCCCCCGGGAGAAGGTCTGCGGCGACGGGCTGACGCCACGGGCCGTCAAGCAGCTCGTCAAGCTCGGCGTCGACACCTCGCCCGAGGCGGGCTGGCTGCGCAACCGGGGACTGCGGGTCATCGGCGGCGGCGTACGGCTCGAACTCGACTGGCCCGAGCTGGCCAGCTTCCCCAACTACGGACTGGTGCGGACGCGGCTCGACTTCGACGACCTGCTGGCCAAGCGGGCGGTCGAGGCCGGCGCGGAGCTGCGTACCGGGGTGAACGTCACCGGCCCGGTGCTCGACGAGAGTGGCCGGGTGGTCGGGGTCACCGCCGAGAGCGGCCCGGACAAGGCCGCGGCCCGCTTCTCCGCCCCGCTGGTGATCGCCGCCGACGGCGTCTCCGGGCGGCTTCCGCTCGCGCTGGGCATCAACAAGCGGGAGGACCGGCCGATCGGCGTCGCCGTCCGTCGCTACTACCGCTCACCGGCCAAGCACGACGACAACTACCTGGAGTCGTGGCTGGAGCTGCGCAGCAAGGAGCACCCCGACAAGCTGCTGCCCGGGTACGGCTGGATCTTCGGCATGGGGGACGGCCGGGTCAACGTCGGGCTGGGCGCGCTGAACTCCTCGGCCGCGTTCGGCAAGACCAACTACCGGCGGCTGCTGGTCGACTGGCTCGCCGGCACCCCGGCCGAGTGGGGCATGACCGACGAGACCAACGCGGACGGGCCGATTCTCGGCGCCGCCCTGCCGATGGGCTTCAACCGGGTGCCGCACTACACCCGGGGCGTGCTCCTGGTCGGCGACTCCGGCGGCATGGTCAACCCGTTCAACGGCGAGGGCATCGCGTACGCGATGGAGTCCGGTGAGCTCGCCGCCGAGATCGTGGTGCAGGCGCTGGCCCGCCCGGCGGGTGCCGAGCGGGAACGCGCGCTGGCCGGCTACCCCGCCGAGCTGAAGGCCCGGTACGGCGGCTACTACCGGCTCGGCAACATCTTCGTGAAGATGATCGGCAATCCGCATGTGATGCGGATCGCCACCAAGCACGGCATGCCGCATCCGACCCTGATGCGGTTCGTGCTCAAGTTGCTGGCGAACCTGACCGATCCGCGCGGCGGGGACGCGATGGACCGGGTCATCAACGCGATGACGAAGGCGGCTCCGGCCGTGTGAACCGCCGCCGGCGCCGGCAGGGGGCGCCAGTGGCACCCCGGGCAGCGTCGCCCGGACGACTGTGAATAGTGTGAATTTGGAAATTGACCGAGGGCCGGGAAGGACGAGCAGGGGAAAACAATGTCGCTCTCGCCGTACGTACCCATCATCGGGCTGTTCGCCCTCGCCGCGGCGTTCGCGCTGTTCTCCGTCGCCGCGGCGCGCTTCGCCGGCCCCCGGCGCTACAACAGAGCCAAGCTCGAGGCGTACGAGTGCGGCATCGAACCGAGCCCGCAGCCGGTCGGCGGCGGCCGGTTCCCGATCAAGTTCTACCTGACGGCGATGCTGTTCATCGTCTTCGACATCGAGATCATCTTCCTGTACCCGTGGGCGGTCAACTTCGACGTCCTCGGGCTGTTCGGCTTCGTGGAGATGATGCTGTTCATCGTCGCGGTCTTCGTCGCGTACGCCTACGTGTGGCGGCGCGGCGGCCTGGACTGGGACTGAGGGAGGTCGTCAGATGGGTATCGAGGAGAAGCTCCCGTCCGGGATCCTGCTCACCTCGGTCGAGAAGCTGGTCAACTGGTCCCGGAAGTCGTCGTTCTGGGGCGCTACCTTCGGCCTGGCCTGCTGCGCGATCGAGATGATGGCGGCCGGTGGTTCCCACTACGACCTCGGCCGGTGGGGCATGGAGGTGTTCCGCGCCTCGCCGCGACAGGCGGACCTGATGATCGTGGCCGGCCGGGTGAGCCAGAAGATGGCCCCGGTGCTGCGCCAGATCTACGACCAGATGGCCGAGCCGCGCTGGGTGATCTCGATGGGCGTCTGCGCCAGCAGCGGCGGCATGTTCAACAACTACGCGATCGTGCAGGGCGTCGACCACATCGTCCCGGTCGACATGTACCTGCCCGGTTGCCCGCCGCGGCCGGAGATGCTGATCGACGCCATCCTCAAGCTGCGCGAGAAGATCGGCCACGAGCCGCTCGGCCCGAACGGGCGGAAGATGCTGGAGGCGCGTCGGGCCCGGGGCGACATCCCAGTGGTGGCGCCCGGTTCGATGCCTTCGTCCTACCACAACAACAAGGCGCGGCGGGCCGAGTGGACCCGGGCGGTCGCCGAGGGGCGCGAGGAGCAGCTCCGGATCGAGAACTGGATGAAGGCGCAGAACCACCTGGTGGGAAGGGCTGACCGGTGAGCGAGGCCAACGGAAACCCGCCCAACAAGACCAGCGAGCAGCCGGGCGGCGGCGTGCCGGTGGCCCGGCCGCCGATCGGGGCGACCAGCGGGGCGCCGGCCGAACTGCCCCCGGCCAGCCCGGCCGGGCGGGGCATGTTCGGCATCCACGGCAGCGGCGACACCTCCGGCTTCGGCGGCTTGGTCCGGCAGCGGGTCGGCGTGGTCAGCAGCCCCCGGCCGTACGGCGGCTACTTCGACGAGGTCGCCGACGCGCTGGAGGAGGCGTACCCGGGCTTCGCCGACGCGATCGAGAAGGTCGTGGTCGACCGGGGCGAACTCACCCTGCACATCCGCCCCGAGCGGATCGCCGAGGTCTGCCAGGTGCTCCGGGACGACCAGGCGCTCCGCTTCGAGCTCTGCTCCTCGGTCTCCGGAGTCGACTACCTCGGCTCCGACGCCCGCCGGCTGCACGTCGTCTACCAGCTCACCTCGATGACCTACCGCCGGCAGCTCCGGCTGGAGGTCGCGGTGACCGCCGAAGAGCCCCGGGTGCCGAGCGTCACCTCGGTCTACCCCACGGCGGACTGGCAGGAGCGGGAGGCGTACGACATGTTCGGCGTCGTCTTCGACGGCCACCCCAGCCTGACCCGGATCCTCATGCCGGACGACTGGGAGGGCCACCCGCAGCGCAAGGACTACCCGCTCGGCGGCGTGCCGGTCGAGTACAAGGGCGCCGAGATCCCACCGCCCGACCAGCGGAGGTCGTACCAATGAGCACCTCGACCAACCCGAGCTACGCCGAGTCCCGGGAGACCACCGAGGGCCGGGTCTTCACCGTCACCGGTGGCGACTGGGACCAGGTGGTCAGCGGGCACGACCCGATCAACGACGAGCGGCTCATCGTCAACATGGGTCCGCAGCACCCGTCGACGCACGGGGTGCTCCGGCTGATCCTGGAGCTGGAGGGCGAGACCGTCCGGGAGGCCCGGGCGGTGGTCGGCTACCTGCACACCGGGATCGAGAAGAACCTCGAATACCGCAACTGGGTGCAGGGCAGCACGTTCGTCACCCGGATGGACTACCTCTCGCCGCTGTTCAACGAGACGGCGTACAGCCTGGCGGTGGAGAAGCTGCTCGGCATCACCGACGAGGTGACCGAGCGGGCCACCACCATCCGGGTGCTGATGATGGAGCTGAACCGGATCTCGTCGCACCTGGTCTGGATCGCCACCACGGCGATGGAGCTGGGCGCGGTCAACGTGATGCTCTACGGCTTCCGCGAGCGCGAGTACGTGCTGGAGATCTTCGAGCTGATCACCGGCCTGCGGATGAACATGGCGTACGTCCGGCCGGGCGGGGTCGCCCAGGACGTCCCGGACGAGGCGATCGTCAAGATCCGTGAGTTCCTGAAGCTCCTGCCGAAGAAGCTGAAGGAATACGAGGACATGCTCTCCGGCCAGCCGATCTGGCTGGAGCGGACCAAGGACGTCGGCGTACTCGACGTCACCGGCTGCCTGGCGCTCGGCGTCACCGGCCCGGTGCTCCGCTCGGCCGGGCTGGCCTGGGACATCCGCAAGACCATGCCGTACTGCGGCTACGAGAACTACGAGTTCGACGTGCCGACCACCGAGAGTGGCGACGTCTGGGGCCGCTACCTGGTCCGGATGGCCGAGATGCGGGAGTCGCTCAAGCTCGTCGAGCAGGCGCTCGACAAGCTCCGCCCCGGCCCGATCATGGTGGCCGACAAGAAGATCGCCTGGCCCGCGCAGCTCGCCATCGGCGTCGACGGGATGGGCAACTCGCTGGAGCACGTCGCCAAGATCATGGGTCAGTCGATGGAGTCGCTGATCCACCACTTCAAGCTGGTCACCGAGGGCTTCCGGGTGCCACCGGGCCAGGTCTACGTCGGAATCGAGTCGCCCCGCGGCGAGTTGGGCGTGCACGCGGTATCCGACGGGGGCACCCGGCCGTACCGGGTGCACTACCGCGAACCCAGCTTCGTCAACCTCCAGGCGCTGCCGGCGATGGCCGAGGGCGGCCTGATCGCGGACGTGATCGCGGGCGGCGCGTCGCTGGACCCGGTGATGGGTGGGTGTGATCGCTAAATGACTCAGTCTCAGTTTGGCAACGCGGCGTCCCGGCTCGACGGTCTGGTGACCGGGCCGGGCGAGGTGCCGGCACAGCGTAACGGCGGCGGCTCGCGCAGCGCCGACCTGCACGCGAAGCTCGACGAGCGGGCGCGGGAGATCGTCGCGCGCTACCCGGCCGACCGGTCCCGTTCGGCGCTGCTGCCGCTGCTGCACCTGGTGCAGTCCGAGGAGGGGTACGTCTCCCCGGCCGGCGTGGAGTTCTGCGCCGACGTCCTCGGGCTGAACAAGGCGCAGGTCGGCGCCGTGGCCACCTTCTACACCATGTACAAGCGCCGGCCCACCGGCGACTGGCTGGTCAGCGTCTGCACCAACACCATGTGCAACGTGCTCGGCGGGCAGCAGGTCTACGACGCGCTGACCGAGCACCTCGGGGTCGGGCACGACGAGACCACCCCGGACGGCAAGATCACCCTGGAGCACGCCGAGTGCCTGGCGGCCTGCGACTACGGCCCGGTGATGACCGTCAACTACGACTTCTTCGACCAGGTCGACCCGGACGCGGCGGTCGCGGTCGTCAACGAGCTGCGCGCGGGCGGTCGTCCGCAGCCCAGCCGGGGCGCCCGGCTCTGCACCCTCAAGGAGATGTCGCTGCAACTGGCCGGCTTCGCCGACCCGCGCGAGGAGGCGGTGGCCGACGGGCTGGCCGGCGACCCGACGCTGGCCGGACTGCGGCTGGCACAGCAGCACGGCATCTCGGTGGCCGGCTACGACCCGAACACCCCGATCAAGGGCAGCCAGACCGGTGACAAGCCGGCCCCGGCGACCACCCGACCGGCCGCCGCCACCGGCAGCACCGCGCCGGACGTGAAGTCGCCGGACGACAAGTCGCCACAGGTGCGTACCGCCGAGACCCGGAACCCGGACGCGAAGACCGCGGCCCCGGATGCGCCGGGGACGAAGGCGCCGGTCGACGGCGTACCTGCCGGACCGGCCGACGCGAGGTCCGCCGAGCAGGCCGGCGCCGCCGCCAACAAGCCGGCCAGCGACGCCAAGCCGGCCGGCGACGGTACGGAGGCGCAGGAGCGCTCGCTGAAGTCGGCCGCGAGCGAGGAGGCTGCGAGCGCGAGGAGTGAGCTTGCGAGCCCCGCAGTCGCGAGCGAAGAGGAGGCTGCGAGCGCGAGGAGTGAGCTTGCGAGCCCCGCAGTCGCGAGCGAAGAGGAGGCTGCGAGCGCGAGGAGTGAGCTTGCGAGCCCCGCAGTCGCGAGCGAAGAGGAGGCTGAGAAGTGACCACGACGCCTCGGCGGGAGACGCTGGAGAAGCTGACCCCGGTGCTCACCAAGCGCTGGCTGTCGCCGGACGCCTGGCGGCTCGACGTCTACCAGCGGCTGGACGGCTATGCGGCGCTGCGCAAGGCGCTCACCGCCCACCCGGACGACCTGATCCAGCTCGTCAAGGACTCCGGCCTGCGCGGCCGGGGCGGCGCAGGTTTCCCGACCGGGCTCAAGTGGGGCTTCATCCCGCAGGGCGACGGGAAGCCGCACTACCTGGTGGTCAACGCCGACGAGGGCGAGCCGGGCACCTGCAAGGACCTGCCACTGATGACCCACGACCCGCACTCGCTGGTCGAGGGCGTGATCATCGCCTCGTACGCGATCCGGGCCAACCGCGCCTACATCTACATCCGGGGCGAGGCGGTGCACGCGGCCCGGCGGCTGCGCAACGCCGTGCAGGAGGCGTACCGGGCCGGGTATCTCGGCGAGAACATCCTCGGTACCGGCTTCGACCTGGAGCTGGTGGTGCACAGCGGGGCCGGGGCGTACATCTGCGGCGAGGAGACGGCGCTGCTGGACTCGCTGGAAGGGTTCCGGGGTCAGCCCCGGCTGCGCCCGCCGTTCCCGGCGACCCACGGCCTGTACGCCTGCCCGACCGTGGTCAACAACGTCGGCACCATCGCCAGCGTGCCGTACATCGTGCTCGGCGGGGCGGCCTGGTGGAAGAGCATGGGCACGGAGAAGTCCTCCGGGCCGATGATCTACTCGCTCTCCGGCCGGATCAACAACCCCGGGCAGTACGAAGCGGGGCTCGGCATCACGCTGCGCGAGCTGATCGAGCTGGCCGGCGGCATGCAGCCCGGGCACGACCTGCGGTTCTGGACCCCGGGCGGCTCCTCGACGCCGCTGCTTACCGCCGAGCACCTGGACGTGCCGCTGGACTTCGAGGGGGTGGCGGCGGCCGGCTCGATCCTCGGCACCACCGCGACCCAGATCTTCTCCGACCAGGACTGCCCGGTCTACGCCACCTACCGGTGGCTGGAGTTCTATCACCACGAGTCGTGCGGGAAGTGCACGCCGTGCCGGGAGGGCAACTACTGGATGGTCCGCACCTACCGGCGGATCCTGGCCGGGCAGGGCACCCACGAGGACCTGGACACCCTGCTGGACACCTGCGACAACATCCTCGGCCGCTCGTTCTGCGGTCTCGGTGACGGCGCGACCAGCCCGGTGACCTCCTCGCTGAAGTACTTCAAGCAGGACTACCTCGACTACATCGAGGGCCGGACGGCTCCCAAGCTGTCCGAGAAGACCCTGGTAGGAGCGCACTAATGGTGAGCGCGAGGAGCGAGTGTTCCGGGGCGGCTCGCGTGGGACGCGGTCGCGCCGGAACACGAGTTGAGCTTGCGAGCCCCGCAGTCGCGAACGGAAGGCGGCTCTGACATGACGGACGTTGCGAAGCAGACCGAGACCGTCACGCTCACCATCGACGGCATCGAGGTGACGGCGCCGAAGGGTGCGCTGCTGATCCGGGTCGCCGAACAACTGGGCATCGAGATCCCCCGGTTCTGCGACCACCCGCTGCTCGCCCCGGCCGGTGCCTGCCGGCAGTGCCTGGTCGACGTGGAGGGGCAGCGCAAGCCGGTCGCCTCCTGCACCCAGACCGTCGCCGACGGCATGGTGGTACGCACCCAGCTCACCTCTCCGGTCGCCAAGAAGGCGCAGGAGGGGATCATGGAGCTGCTCCTGGTCAACCACCCGCTCGACTGCCCGATGTGCGACAAGGGCGGCGAGTGCCCGCTCCAGAACCAGGCGATGTCCACCGGCCGCACCGAGACCCGCTTCCACGAGCCCAAGCGGGAGTACGAGAAGCCGGTCAACATCTCCACCCAGGTACTGCTGGACCGGGAGCGCTGCGTGCTCTGCCAGCGCTGCACCCGGTTCTCCGAGGAGATCGCCGGGGACAAGTTCATCGACCTGATGGGCCGGTCCAGCGCCGAGGAGATCAACGTCTACCGGGACGAGGTCTACGGCGGCGAGGAGGGTGACTCCGGCGACGTCCCGTTCAACTCGTACTTCTCCGGCAATACGGTGCAGATCTGCCCGGTCGGCGCGCTGACCGGCGCGCAGTACCGGTTCCGGGCCCGCCCGTTCGACCTGGTCTCCACCCCGAGCGTCTGCGAGCACTGCTCGGCCGGCTGCGCCCAGCGCACCGACCACCGGCGCGGCAAGGTGATGCGCCGGCTGGCCGGCGACGACCCGGCGGTGAACGAGGAGTGGAACTGCGACAAGGGCCGCTGGGGCTTCCGGTACGCCACCGCCAACGAGCGGATCACCAAGCCGATGGTCCGGGACGCCAAGAGCGGTGAGCTGCGCGAGGCGTCCTGGAGCGAGGCGTTCGCCGTCGCCGCCGACGGGCTACGTGAGGCACGCGACTCCGCACGCGGGATCGGGGTGCTGACCGGCGGCCGGCTCACCGTCGAGGACGCGTACGCGTACGCCAAGTTCGCCCGGGTGGCGCTGCACAGCAACGACATCGACTTCCGGGCCCGGCCGCTCTCCGCCGAGGAGGCCCAGTTCCTGGCCAGCACGGTGGCCGGGGCGACCGAGGTGACCTACGCCGACGTCGAGCGGGCGCCGGCCGTGGTGATCGCCGGGCTGGAGCCGGAGGAGGAGTGCCCGATCCTCTTCCTGCGGCTGCGCAAGGCGTACAACAAGCGCGGGCTGAAGGTACTGGCGCTGGCCCCGTTCGTGACCCGGGGACTGGCCAAGATCGGCGCGACGGTGCTGACCGCCGCCCCCGGCGACGAGGCCAAACTGCTCGCCGGGCACGCCTCGGTCACCGAGGCGCTGCGCCAGCCCGGCGCGGTGCTGCTGGTCGGCGAGCGACTGGCCACGGTGCCGGGCGGCCTCTCCGCCGCCGCCGAGCTGGCCGAGCGTACCGGTGCCAAGCTGGCCTGGGTGCCTCGCCGGGCGGGCGACCGCGGCGCGGTCGACGCCGGCTGCCTGCCGAACCTGCTGCCCGGCGGACGCCCGGTGACCGACGCGGCCGGCCGGGCGGAGTTGGCCGGCGCCTGGGACCTGGCCGCCGGGGTCATCCCGAGCCAGCCCGGCCGGGACACCGACGGCATCGTCGCGGCCGCCGCCGAGGGCTCGCTCGGCGCGCTGGTGGTGGCCGGCGTGGACCCGGCCGACCTGGCCGACCCGAGGCTCGCCGACGCGGCGCTGGAGAAGGTGCCGTTCCTGGTCAGCCTGGAGCTGCGGCACAACGCGGTGACCCGCCGCGCCGACGTGGTCTTCCCGGTCGCCCCGGTGGTGGAGAAGGCCGGCAGCTTCCTCGACTGGGAGGGCCGACTGCGCACCTTCGAGGCGGTGCTGAACACCACCGCGATGACCGACGCCCGGGTGTTGGACGCGATCGCCGCCCAGCTCGACGTGCGGCTCGGCACCGGCGACGTGAACAGCGTCCGCCGTGAGCTGGGTGCGCTGCCGGCGACCAAGGCCAACCGGACCGCCGCCCCGGCCGTCGAGCCGGCCGCGCCGGTCCGACCCGGCCCGGGCGAGGCGGTCCTCGCCACCTGGCACCAGCTCATCGACGCCGGCACGCTGACCGAGGGCGACCCGGCACTCGGCGGCACGGCCCGGCCGCCGGTGGTCCGGCTCGGCAAGGCCGCCGCCGAGGCGCTGGGGGTGGCCGAGGGCGACGCGGTCACGGTCGGCACCGACCGGGGCGCGCTGACCCTGCCGGCGGCGATCACCGACCTGCCGGACGACGTGGTCTGGCTGCCCACCAACTCGCCCGGCGCGAGCGTCCGGCGCAGCCTGGGCGCCACGTCCGGCGCGGTCGTCCGGCTCAGCGCCGGCCCGGCCACCCCGGTCGCCGCCGATGCGGCGGGCAAGCCGGGGCCGCTGCTGAACAGCGCTGGAGGTGGTACCCGATGAAGCTCCTCTACCTGGCCCAGGATCCGACGCTGCAGGACTTCGGCAAGGATCCGTGGTGGCTCGTCCTGATCAAGATCGTGGCGGCGTTCGTCTTCGCGGTGCTGGCCACCCTGCTCGGCGTCTGGTTCGAGCGCCGGGTGGTGGCCCGGATGGCGCAGCGGCCCGGCCTGAACCAGATCGGCCCGTTCGGTCTGCTGCAGACCCTCGCCGACGGTCTCAAGATGGCCTTCAAGGAGGACATCCTGCCGAAGGCGGCCGACAAGGTCGTCTACTTCTTCGCGCCGACCATCTCGACGATCTGCGCGGTGACAGCGCTGTCGGTGGTGCCGTTCGGCCCGATGGTGAGCATCTTCGGCGAGCGGACCCCGCTCCAGGTCACCGACGTCTCGGTGGCCGTACTGGTGCTGTTGGCCTGCTCCTCGATGGGCGTCTACGGCATCGTGCTCGGCGGCTGGGCCTCCGGGTCGACGTACCCACTGCTCGGCGGTCTGCGCTCCAGCGCCCAGATGATCTCGTACGAGGTGGCGATGGGCCTGTCCATCGTCGCGGTCTTCATGACCGCCGGCACGATGTCGACCAGCGGCATCGTCAGCCAGCAGGCCGACGGCACCCGGCTCAACCTCTTCGGCGTGGTCGACCTGCCCGCCCCCGGCTGGTACGCGATCCTGCTGCTGCCGAGCTTCATCATCTTCTTCATCTCCACCGTCGGTGAGACCAACCGGGCGCCGTTCGACCTGCCCGAGGCCGAGTCGGAGCTGGTCGCCGGCTTCATGACGGAGTACAGCTCGCTGAAGTTCGCGCTCTTCATGCTCAGCGAGTACGTCGCCATGGTGACGATGTCGGCGGTCACCACGACGCTCTTCCTCGGCGGCTGGCGGGCACCCTGGCCGATCACGCTCTGGGAGGGCGCGAACTCCGGCTGGTGGCCGCTGCTCTGGTTCATGGGCAAGGTGATCGGTCTGGTCTTCATCTTCATCTGGCTGCGCGGCACGCTGCCCCGGCTCCGCTACGACCAGTTCATGCGGCTGGGCTGGAAGGTGCTGTTGCCGATCAACCTGGTCTGGATCCTGGTCCTGGCCGGCATCCGCACCCTGCAGAAGGAGGACCTCGGCGACTCCACCCGCTACTCGGTGATCGCCGGTGCGGTGCTGGTGGTCCTGCTGGTGACGCTGCTCTGGCCGAGCAAGAGGCGGCCGCCGCAGCGGACGCTCCAGGAGAAGGTCAACCGGCGGCCGGCCGGCAGCTTCCCGCTGCCGCCGATGGATCTACAGGTACCGCCGAGCCCCCGGATGAAACGGGCGGTCGCCGAGCGGGAGCCGGCGAACGTGGGAGCCGGGCAGCCGGGCGACGCCGGTACCGGACACGACGAGAAGGAGGTGTGACGTGGGCGCGATCACCGGATCGTTCAAGGGTTTCGGGGTCACCTTCTCGCACATGTTCAAGAAGGTCGTCACCACCGACTACCCGTTCAAGCCACCGGTCTCCGCCCCGCGCTACCACGGGCGGCACATCCTCAACCGGCACCCGGACGGGCTGGAGAAGTGCATCGGCTGCGAGCTGTGCGCCTGGGCCTGCCCGGCCGACGCGATCTACGTCGAGGGTGGCGACAACACCGAGGAGCAGCGCTTCTCGCCCGGCGAGCGGTACGCCAGCACGTACCAGATCAACTATGCCCGGTGCATCTTCTGCGGGCTCTGCATCGAGGCCTGCCCGACCCGTTCGCTGACCATGAGCAACGAGTACGAGCTGGCCCGGGACAACCGGCAGGACCTGATCTTCACCAAGGAGCAGCTACTGGCACCGCTGCTGCCGGGGATGGAGCAGCCGCCGCACCCGATGCGGCTCGGTGACACCGAGAAGGACTACTACGTCGGCGCGCTGACCAACCCGGGCACCTCGGCCGGCGCGGAGCGGGCGCCCTGGTCCGAGACCGGCACGGTCGACGGCTCGGGCCCGACCGGAGAGAAGACGTCATGAGCGAGCGAATCAGCCAGCTCAGTGCTCGAGGTCATGACGCCGACGAGCGGAGCGAGGAGGGGTCATGACCACATCAGCGGTGCTCGCTGCGGCGGGTGGGGTGACCGGCGGTGAACAGGTGACCTTCTGGATCCTGGCCCCGCTCGCCCTGATCGGCGCGATCGGCACGGTGTGGGCCCGCAACGCGGTGCACTCCGCGCTCTGGCTGGTGCTGACCATGCTCTGCCTGGGCGTCTTCTACGTGATCCAGTCCGGGCCGTTCATCGGCTTGGTGCAGATCATCGTCTACACCGGCGCGATCATGATGCTCTTCCTCTTCGTGCTGATGCTCGTCGGCCGGGACGCCTCGGACTCGCTGATCGAGACGCTGCGCGGGCAGCGGATCGCGGCGATCCTGCTCGGCCTCGGCTTCGGCGCGCTGCTCGCCAGCGGGATGTGGCGGGCGCTCGGCCAGGCGGACGCGGTCGGCCTGGAACAGGCCAACGCGAACGGCAACGTGCAGGGGATCGCCGCGCTGCTCTTCACCAGGTACGTCTTCGCCTTCGAGGTCACCTCGGCCCTGCTGATCACCGCGGCGGTCGGCGCGATGGTGCTGGCCCACGTCGAGCGGCGCCGCCAGGACCGGATGGACCAGGTCGCCACGATGAAGGCCCGGTTCCGCCCCGGCAGCTACCCGGGACCGAAGCCCGGCCCCGGCGTGTACGCCACCTCGTCCTCGGTCGCCACCCCGGCCCGGCTGCCGGACGGCGGGCTGACCGAGCGGAGCGTGCCGCGGATCCTGCCGCAGCGTGAACTCTCCGCGGAGGAGACTGCGCTGAAGGGGACGGAGAAATAAGATGTCGGACTTCCTGTCGGTGTCGCCGAACCACTACCTGATCCTCGCCTGCCTGCTCTTCACGGTCGGTGCGGTCGGGGTGCTGATTCGGCGCAACGCGATCGTCCTCTTCATGTGCATCGAGCTGATGCTCAACGCGGCCAACCTCGCGCTGGTCACGTTCAGCCGGATCAACGGCGACCTGAACGGTCAGATCATGGCGTTCTTCGTCATGGTGGTGGCCGCCGCCGAGGTCGTGGTCGGGCTGGCCATCATCATGACGATCTTCCGGACTCGGCGCTCGGCGAGCGTCGACGACGCCAACCTGTTGAAGTACTAAGAGGGGCCCACCAGTGGAACATTCTGTGGAGTACGCCCACGCCACGGGGTTGCTGGGCAGCGTGTGGCTGCTGGTGGCCATCCCGCTGGTCAGCGCGGCGATCCTCCTGCTGCTCGGCCGGCGTGCCGACCGGTGGGGGCACTGGCTCGGCGTGGCCAGCGTCGGCGCCATCTTCGTGCTCGGCCTGACCTACTTCTTCTCGCTGCGGGGCCTGGAGAACCGCTCGGTCGAGCTGAGCCTCTGGGACTTCATCGCAGTCGGCGACCTGCACGTCGACTTCGGACTGCTCTTCGACCCGCTGGCCGCGGTCTTCGTACTGCTGATCACCGGCGTGGGTTTCCTGATCCACGTGTACGCGGTCGGCTACATGTCGCACGACGCCGGCCGGCGGAAGTTCTTCGGGTTCTTCAACCTGTTCGTCGCGGCGATGCTGCTGCTGGTGCTCGGCAACAACTACGTGATGCTCTACGTCGGCTGGGAGGGCGTTGGTCTGGCGTCGTACCTGCTGATCTCCTTCTGGCAGGACCGGCCGAGCGCGGCCACCGCCGGCAAGAAGGCGTTCCTGATGAACCGGGTCGGCGACGCCGGCCTGGCCATCGCGATCTTCATCATGTTCGCCACCCTCGGCAGCACCCAGTACGCCGACGTCTTCAACGGCGCCAGCCAGCTCGCCGGCGGTACGGTGCTGGCGCTCGGCCTGCTGCTGCTGCTCGGCGCGGCCGGCAAGTCCGGCCAGTTCCCGCTCCAGGCCTGGCTGCCGGACGCGATGGAGGGCCCGACCCCGGTCTCGGCGCTGATCCACGCCGCCACGATGGTGACCGCCGGCGTCTACCTGATCGCCCGGTCCAACCCGATCTTCTCGCTCGACCCGACGCTGCAGACCATCGTGGTCAGCGTCGGCGCGCTCACCCTGCTGATGGGCTGCATCATCGGCGCGGCCAAGGACGACATCAAGCGGGTCCTCGCCTGGTCGACGGTGAGCCAGATCGGCTACATGTTCCTCGGCGTCGGCCTCGGCGGCGGCGCGTACGCGCTGGCCATCATCCACCTGCTGGCACACGGCTTCTTCAAGGCCAACATGTTCCTCGGGGCCGGCTCGGTGATGCACGGCATGAAGGACCAGGTGGACATCCGCCGGTTCGGCGGGCTGGCGAGGTACATGAAGATCACCTGGATCACCTTCGGGCTGGGCTGGCTGGCGATCATCGGTATGTGGCCGTTCTCCGGCTTCTTCACCAAGGAGCCGATCATCGTCGAGGCGTTCGCCCGCGACGACTGGACCGCCTGGCTGTACGGCGGCGCCGCGCTGCTCGGCGCCGGGCTGACCGCCTTCTACATGACCCGGCTCTTCGTGCTCACCTTCCACGGTCCGAAGCGGTGGACCGAAGACATCGAGCACCCGCACGAGTCCCCGGCGGTCATGACCGTGCCGCTGATCCTGCTCGGCCTCGGCTCCGTGGTCGCCGGTGGGCTGATGGCGACCCCGGTCGCCGACTGGCTGACCCCGGTACTCGGCCATGCCGAGCACCACGAGCCGGTGCTGTCGCACACGGTGATCACCGTGCTCTCGCTCGGCCTGACCGTGCTCGGCGCCGGCCTGGCCTGGCTGCTGTTCCGCAACGGCACCGCGCTGGTGGAGCAGCCGGCCGGCCCGGTGGTCCGGGCGGCCCGGCGCAACCTCTACACCGACGCGATCAACGAGGCGGTCTTCGAGAAGCCGGGCATCTTCCTCACCCGGGCACTGGTCTTCCTGGACAACCGGGGCATCGACGGGCTGGTCAACGCGCTCGCCGCCGCGGTCGGCGGTGGATCGGGCCGGTTGCGCCGGCTCCAGACCGGCTACGTCCGGTCGTACGCGATGTCCATCCTCACCGGCGCGGTGCTGGTGGTGGCGGCGTTCCTGGCGGTCCAACTGGGGTGGTTGGCGTGACCCACCACAACCCACCGGCCGCGCTGAACCGGCCGGGCGACCTCGACCGGCCGGGCACTGACGACGGAGGTAAGGCCGAATAATGTCCGACTTCCCCTTCCTCTCGGTGCTCACCGTCGCGCCGCTGGTCGGCGCGCTGGTGGTGGTCTTCCTGCCGGCCAGCCGTGCCGAGCTGGCCAAGCGGATCGCGCTCGGCTGGTCGCTGGCCGTGCTGGTGCTCTCCGTCTTCATGTGGATCGCCTTCGAGGCCGGCGGCGACCGGCTCCAGCTCCGCGAGTCGTACTCGTGGATCCCGCGCTGGGGGGTGAACTTCACCTTCGCCGCCGACGGCATCGCGCTGGTCATGCTGATGCTGATCGCCCTGCTGGTGCCGCTGGTGATCCTGGCCTCCTGGCACGACGCCGAGAAGTCCAAGCGCTCCGTGCCGGTCTACTTCGCGCTGCTGCTCTTCCTCGAGTGCACGATGATCGGCGTCTTCGCCGCCGCCGACGTCTTCCTCTTCTACGTGTTCTTCGAGGTCATGCTGGTGCCGATGTACTTCCTGATCGGCAGCTACGGCGGTCACCAGCGGCAGTACGCGGCGGTGAAGTTCTTCCTCTACTCGCTGGTCGGCGGCCTCTTCATGCTGGCCGCGGTGATCGGGCTCTGGGTGGTCGGCGGCAAGACCTTCGACTGGCAGGCGCTGACCCAGATCGACATCTCCACCGGCACCGAGCGCTGGCTCTTCCTCGGGTTCTTCATCGCCTTCGCGATCAAGGCACCGTTCTTCCCGTTCCACACCTGGCTGCCGGACGCCGGCGGCGCGGCCCCGGCCGGTTCCGCCGCGCTGCTGGTCGGCGTGATGGACAAGGTCGGCACCTTCGGCATCCTGCGGTACTGCCTGCCGCTCTTCCCCGAGGCGTCGAAGTGGTTCGCCCCGTACGCCATCGCGCTGGCGCTGATCGGCATCATCTACGCCGCCCTGCTGGCGGTCGGGCAGAACGACCTCAAGCGGCTGGTGTCGTACACCTCGATCGCGCACTTCGGTTTCATCGGCGTCGGGCTCTTCGCCTTCACCACCCAGGCCGGCACCGGCGCGGTGCTCTACATGGTCAACCACGGCCTCGCCACCGGGCTGCTCTTCCTGGTGGTGGGCATGCTGGTCGCCCGGCGCGGCTCCGCGCTGATCACCGACTTCGGCGGCGCCGGCAAGCTGGTACCGCTGCTCGCCGGGGTGTTCTTCTTCGCCGGTCTCGCCTCGCTGGCGCTGCCCGGCACGGCGCCGTTCATCTCCGAGTTCCTGGTGCTGATCGGCACCTACACGGTGAACAAACCGGTCGCGATCATCGCCACCGTCGGGATCATCCTGGCCGCCGCGTACGTGCTGTGGATGATCCAGCGGACCACCCAGGGCACGCTGAACCCGGCGCTGTCCGGGGTGGAGGGGATGCGGCGGGACCTGTCGGTACGGGAGAAGGTCGTGGTCGCCCCGCTGATCGCGTTGCTGCTGCTGCTCGGCTTCTATCCGAAGCCGGTCACCGACGTCATCAACCCCGCCGTCCAGGCCACCATGGAGCAGGACCTCGGCACGCAGGATCCGGCGCCGACGGTGGGCACCGTCCAGGAGGCACACCGGTGAGCCGGCTGCCAGTCGCGTACGTAAGGAAGGTCCGATAATGGATCTCAAGCTGCCGGACATCGACTACGCGGCTCTGGCACCGATCCTGGTGCTCTTCGGAGCCTCCGTGCTCGGCATCCTGGTCGAGGCGTTCGTCCCCCGGAAGAGCCGGCACTACACGCAGCTCGTCCTCGGCCTGCTGGCCGTGGCCGGCGCGCTGGTCGCGGTGGTGCTGAACGCGCACGACCGGCTGGTCACCGCCAGCTCGGCGATCGCGGTCGACGGCCCGACGCTCTTCCTCCAGGGCGCGATCCTGGTGCTCTCCGGGATGGCGCTGCTGCTGATCGGTGAGCGGTCGGTGCAGCGCGGCGGCGCGTTCGTGGCGCACGCCGCGGTCACCGTCGGGTCGCCGGAGGACCAGCGGCAGGCCGCCGACGAGGGCGGGGCGACCGAGGTCTACCCGCTGACCCTGTTCGCCATCTCCGGCATGCTGCTCTTCGTCGCCGCGAACGACCTGCTGACGATGTTCATCGCGCTGGAGGCGTTCTCGCTGCCGCTCTACCTGCTCTGCGCGCTGGCCCGGCGCCGGCGGCTGCTGAGCCAGGAGTCGGCACTGAAATACTTCCTGCTCGGCTCGTACGCCTCGGCGTTCTTCCTCTTCGGCATGGCGCTGGTCTACGGCTTCACGGTCGGGGCCGGCGGCACCGGCTCCGGTGGCGGCGTCGACTTCGGCACCATCCGGACCGCGGTCACCGACTCGGCCGCCAGCGAGGTGCTGCTCTTCGCCGGGCTCGCGCTGCTCTCCATCGGCCTGCTCTTCAAGATCGCGGCGGCGCCGTTCCACGTCTGGACCCCGGACGTCTACCAGGGCGCACCGACCCCGATCACCGGCTTCATGGCCGCCTGCACCAAGGTCGCCGCGTTCGGCGGTCTGCTCCGGGTGCTGCACGTCGCGTTCTCCGGGGCGAGCTGGGACTTCACTCCGGTGCTCGGCGCCATCGCGGTACTGACCATGCTGGTCGGGGCGGTGCTCGCGGTCACCCAGACGGACATCAAGCGGCTGCTCGCGTACTCCTCGGTGGCGAACGCCGGTTACCTGCTGGTCGGTGCCCTGGTGCTCTCCAAGGACGGGCTGTCCAGCACGATGTTCTACCTCGTCGCGTACGGCTTCACGGTGCTCGCCGCGTTCGGCGTGGTGACCCTGGTCCGGGACGCGGACGGCGAGGCGACCCACCTGTCCCGGTGGGCCGGGCTGGGCCGGCGTTCGCCGCTCTATGCCGGGCTCTTCACCTTCCTGCTGCTCGCCTTCGCCGGTATCCCGCTGACCAGCGGCTTCACCAGCAAGTTCGCGGTGTTCGGGGCGGCGCTCGACGCCGGTCAGGTCTGGCTGGTGATCGTGGGTGTGCTGACCAGCATGATCCTCGCCTTCCCGTACCTGCGGGTCGTGGTGATGATGTGGCTCTCCGAGCCGGGCGAGTCCACTCCGACGGTGTCGCTGCCGGGTGGGCTGACCGCGGCAGCCCTGATGATCGGGGTCGTCGCCACGCTGGTACTCGGGGTGGCCCCGGCGCCGCTGCTGGATCTCGCCAACGGCGCCGCCGAATTCGTCCGATGACGGGCCGCCCCCGCGCCCGTTCCGAGGTCAACCGCCCCCGACCAGGGGTTGGCCGGCGGGTGTGGCATGGTTGAAGGCGTGGGGGGAACGGCTGGCGGCATGGCGGCGCTCGGGCTGGACACGATCGGGCTCGAGTTCGCGGATGCCCGCGTGGAAGCATCGGTGGCCAGCGTGCTGGCCAGAGTGGAGACGGAGCTGCGCGACAACGTCGCCAGCGCCGATCCCATGGTGGACGAGGCGGCCCGGCACCTGGTCGATGCCGGCGGCAAGCGGTTCCGGCCACTGCTGGTGGCGCTGGGCGCCCAGTTCGGTGATCCGGCCGCCCCGCAGGTCGTACCGGCGGCGGTGGTGATCGAGCTCACCCACCTCGCCACGCTCTACCACGACGACGTGATGGACGAGGCGTCGGTGCGTCGGGGTGCGCCGAGCGCCAACTCCCGGTGGGGCAACTCGGTGGCGATCCTGGTCGGCGACTACCTCTTCGCCCGGGCCGCCGACATCGCCGCGGACCTCGGCACCGAGGCGGTCCGGTTGCAGGCCCGGACGTTCGCCCGGCTGGTGCACGGGCAGATCGCCGAGACCGTCGGCCCGCGCGACGCCGACCCGGTCGCGCACTACCTGAACGTGATCGCCGAGAAGACCGGTTCCCTGATCGCCACCTCGGCCCGGTTCGGCGGCATGTTCGGCGGCGCCCAGGCCATGCACATCGAGGCGTTGGCCGGGTACGGCGAGACCATCGGGGTCGCCTTCCAGCTCTCCGACGACCTGCTCGACATCTCCTCCGAGTCGGTGCAGTCCGGCAAGACCCCCGGCACCGACCTGCGGGAGGGCGTGCCGACCCTGCCGGTGCTCTACGCGCTCGGCGCCGACGACGGCGACGCGGCCTCGGTGCGGCTGCGCGAGATCCTCTCGCTCGGCCCGATCACCGACGACGCGCTGCACGCCGAGGCGCTCGGCCTGCTCCGCGAGTCTCCGGCGCTGAAGCGGGCCCGGGAGACCGTCCGCAGCTACGCCGAGGAGGCCCGGTCCTGCCTCGCCCCGCTGCCCGACACCGGCCCCCGGCAGGCTCTCGAATCGCTCTGCGACTTCATCGCCGACCGCACCGGCTGAGCCGCCCGGGACGCCGCTCGGAACCTGTTCGCGATACCGGCTGACGGCGCCGCACGACGCGGTGGCGGCGCTGTCCGGTCGGGGGTGGACGGGCGGGGGTCAGGCCACGGCGGAATCCGTCTCGCCGGTCTCGTGGTGTTCGGCCGGCCTACGACGCTGCCGGGGCACCCGGGCCGAACCACCGACCGGCGGGGTGGCGCCGCCGACCCGGCGCCGGAGCGAGGTCAGCAGCATCCGCCGGCCGACCAGCATCAGCCCGGCGGCGAGCAGCATCGCCGCCGCCGCGACCAGCCACATCGTCGGGTACCCGAGGTGTTCGGCGAGGGTACCGAGGCCGAGCGGGCCGAGGCAGCCGCCCGCGTACACCCCGGTCTGGGTGATCGAGGTGGCGGTGGTCGGTGCCTGCGGATGCAGCCGGACCACGGCGAAGTTGAGCACCCCGGGCCAGGCCCAGCCCAGGCCGAACGCGAGTACCACGCCGACCACCAGGGCCAGCGGAGCGGCCAGGTGCAGCAGGCCCAGCCCGGCGGCACCGACCACCAGCATCGCGGCGACGGTGTTGAGGTGGCCGCCGGAGCGGCGGTCCGCCAGTGCGCCCATCAGGATCCGGGAGAGCAGGCAGACGGCGCCGCCGAGGGTGAGCACCAGCCCGGCGACTCCCGGGGAGAGTCCACGGGCCGCCGCGGAGTCGACCAGGAAGGTGCCGAGGGCGTTCGCCGAGCCGGCCGCCAGGGTGCCGGCCACGCCGAGGGCGACCAGCGCCCCGGTCGCCCGGCCGCCGCGCCGCGCTGCCGGGTCCGCCACCTGCCGCTGACCGGTCGGTACGACCGGCAGGATCGCCAGTGCCAGTACGGCGGCGGCGACGAACGCCCAGCGCCAGCCGACGGTCAGCGCCAGTGCCGGTACGGCGGCCCCGGCGAGCAGGGTACCGGCCGGAATGGCGGCCTGTTTGATCCCGAAGGAGAGGCCCTGCCGGCCGGGCGGTACCCGGTGCGCCAGGGTGGCGTTGCTGGACATCTGCCCGAGCGGGTTGGCCACGGCGACCGCCGCCAGCAGGGCGAGCAGCACGGGGTAGGAGCGGGCCACGGCGGCGACCGCCAGCATCGCGGCGGCGACCAGCAGCAGGCTGGCCCGGGCGGCGGCGGTCGGGCCGTACCGCTCGACGAGGGCGCCGGACGGGACGGAGGCGAGCGCGCTCACGCCGAAGTAGACCGCGACGGCCAGCCCCAGCCCGGCGGGAGAGAAGTCCAACTCGGCGCCGAGTTGCACGGCGAGTCCGCCGATCAGGAAGACCGGCAGTACGCCGGCCACCGTGATGACCGCGGCGGCGAGCACGGTACGAGTCGGCCGGGCAAAGGTTACGGATTCCGGGGTGTCAGCGGTTAGATCGGCCATTTGGGACGAGCCTACGCGAGCTACCCGTATGAACCGATCGTGTCCGTCGCTGTACGCACGGTCGCTGTAGATCTGGCATCCTCAATCCGATCGGGCATTTCGCAGGCGCCCGGTTTTTCATATTCTGTAAGTCCCCGGCGGCGGAGGTGGTTGTGCGCGACCCCTTGGCGGAACCTTCGGACCTGATCCGCAGCGTGTCGCGTGCCTTGCGCGTGCTCGAAGCGGTGGGACGGGCACCGAAGGGCCTGACCGTGAAACAGATTGCCCGGCGTTGCGAGTTGACTGTGGCCACCACGTACCACCTGGTGCGCACGCTCGCCTACGAGGGCTACGTGATCAGGCGCGAAGACGGCACGTACATCGTCGGGTTGGAGGTGGCGGACCGGTACCGCGAACTGGTCACCGCGTTCCGTGGGCCGCCGGCGGTGGGCGAGTCGCTGCGTCGGGCCGCCTCGGACACGGGCTACAGCCACTACCTGGGGCGGTTCGTCGGCGGGCAGGTGGCGATCACCGCGCTCGCCGAGGGGCCCCGGTCGCCGTACCTGGAGGACCTGGTGCCCGGCTTCGACGAGGGCGCTCACGCCACCGCGCTCGGCAAGGCGCTGCTGGCCACCCTCACCCCGGAGCAGCGGTTCCGCTACCTCCGCGAGTACGGCATGCGGCCGTTCACCTCGGCGACCCTGGTCGCCGCCGACGCGTTCGAGGCGGACCTGGCGGCAGGCGACCGGCGCGGGATGCACCTGGAACTGGGCCAGTTCCGGCACGGCGTCGCCTGCGCGGCCGTGCTGGTCACCCCGGACAAGGACATGGAACGGCGGGTGGTGCTCGCCTGCGCGCTGCCGGCCGCCGAGATGATGACCTCGGCCCGGGTGGTCCGCGCCAAGCTGCTCGCGGTGGCCCGCGCCGTCGCCGACGGCCTCGCCTCGGAGGCCTAGCGGCTGCGCCGGACCGGTCCCGGAACCGGAACGTGGTCTCCTGCCACCCCGCGAAGGGGGGCAGGAGACCACCGGGGGGGCGGTGCTCCGGTTTCGGCGGGCACCCTACCCCGACGTCGCCGTCGAGGCGCCAGGTGACCACCACGCCGGGCTTGGCGAAGTCGCCGTCCGGCCAGTTCGACGCCGGGTTCTCCAGCGACGCCCCGGTCAGCTCGCCCGGGTGCTGCACGGCGACGAAGACCGAGCGGTTGTCCGTGGTGATGAACGGCCCACAGGTCTCCGCGCCGAGCGGCACGGTGAGGAACTGCTTGAGGTGCCCGCGCTCCGGTCCCTCGATGGCGGTGGCGAAGAGGCCGTCGTTGCTGCCCAGCGCGTTGCCGTCGGTGGAGATCCAAAGGTTGCCGGAGCCGTCGAACGCCACGTTGTCCGGGCAGGAGATCGGCGACACCTTGGTCTTGTCGTAGCCGGCGAAGTACGTCGACGGGTCGGTCGGGTCGCCGCAGACGATCGGCACCGACCAGGCGAAGGTCTCCGAGGTGTTGTCGCCCCGGTCCTCGACCAGCTCCAGCACGTGCCCGTGCTTGTTGTTGGTCCGCGGGTTCGCCTCGTCGGCCTTCGGGTTGGTCCCGACCCCCCGGTTGGTGTTGTTGGTCAGCGCCACGTACACCTTGCCGGTGAGCTGGCTCGGCTCGACGTCCTCCGGACGGTCCATCTTGGTCGCCCCGACCGCGTCACCGGCGAGCCGGGTGAAGGTGAGCACGTCGGCGGCGGTCATGCCGGGGACGTACGACGTGTTGCCCCGGACCAGCTTGATCCACCTACCCCGGCCGTTGAACGCGCCGTCGGCCGGCAGCTTGCCCGAGCCGTCGATCTCACCGGCGCTGGTCTGGTCGAGCTTCGCGACGTAGAGGGTGCCGGACTCCAGCAGGGTGAGGTTGTGCTCCCGGGCGGTCCAGGAGTCACCCTTCTTGAACTTTTTGTCCGAGACGAACTTGTAGAGGTAATCGAACCGCTCGTCGTCGCCCATGTACGCCACGACCCGGTCGTCCTTGGCCACGATGACGTTCGCGCCCTCGTGCTTGAACCGGCCCAGCGCGGTGTGCTTGCGCGGCTTCGACTCCGGGTCGAACGGGTCGACCTCGACGACCCAGCCGAACCGGTGCGCCTCGTTGGGGTGCTTCGCCAGGTCGAACCGCTCGTCGGCGCGCTCCCACTTGCGGCTGTCCGACGGGTAGCGGGCGGTGGTGCTGATGCCGTACCGGGCCAGCTTCGGCTTGAGCGTCTCCGGCGCGCCGTCGGCGCCGACGAAGTACTGGTTGAAGTTCTCCTCGCCGGAGAGCACCGTGCCCCACGGGGTGATCCCACCCGCGCAGTTGTTCAGGGTGCCGATCGCGGTCCGGCCCCTCGGGTCGGCTGCGGTCTTCAGCCAGGCCGAGCCGGCCGCCGGGCCGGTGAACTCGAACTTCGTCGTGTGCGCGGTGATCCGCCGGTTGTACTTCAGCCTGCCCTTGCGGACCGGCTTCCACGCGCCGCTCTCGCCGACCCGCTCCAGCTCCAGCACCGAGAGCCCGTGCGCGGCCATTGCCACCCGGATCTGCTCGACGCTCATCGCGTCGAAGGTGGTGAAGTTCGGGAACATCAGGTTCTCGTTGGTGTACTCGTGGTTCACCACCAGCAGGGCCCGCTCGCCCTTGCGGTCCAGCGGGAGTACGCCGACGAAGTCGTTGTTGTAGCCGAACTGCTGGGACTGCCGGGCGGCGGTCTGCTTGTGCACATCCAGGCCGGGTGCGCCGGGCAGCACCGGGTCGCCCCAGCGGATCACCACGGAGTGGTCGTACCCGTTCGGCACCACCAGGTTGTCGAGCTTGTTCGGCGGGATCGGCTTGAAGGTGAGCGCCGAGTTGCCGGGCCGCCGGGCCGGCGTGAAGCTGTCCACCTCGGGCAGTGCCGGGCCGGATCCGTTCCCAGGAGCGGCCATCGCCGGCGATCCGGCGAGCGCGCCGGCCGCCGCGCCGCCGAAGCCGAGCACCAGCGCGCCGACCGCGCCGGCCCGGACGACTCCGCGCCGGCTCACCTCGGCCTGGACCACGTCGCCGAAGTACGGGTTGTCGGACTCGTTGGGCACCGGGTGCGCACAGGCGTTTCCGCAACGGTATATGCAGGTCATGGCGTCGCGCCCGCCGTGGCCCGAGGGGCCGAGCAGGGGGAGCAGCCGGGGTCGCTCGGTCATGGAGATGGAGCCTCCTCGCCAATGTCAGGGATGCGCGCCCTTGACGCCTCGGGTAATGCGCACGAGGGCGCGTGCCTGCCGGACGCTAGGAGCACGCCGTGAGCGGCGTCCGGCGGTCCGGTGAACCACGGGTGAACATCCCCAGGAAGCGGGCTGTTCCGGACGCTGTCGTCCGTCGGGCTGACGCAGGGGTGTCCGGCAGGGTGATCGGGCCCGGCCGGTAGGCCGATGCCGCCCGCCGTCCCGTCCTGAGTTCACCCCGTCCGAGCATCTCGCCCGCCTTCGGTTGAACCGTCCTGGCGGCGGATGCGTGAAACCGAGAGCCGGGGCTGGTCGGACGGAGCGGGCGGGAGGCGGAGAGACATCAGCGACCAGGACGCCGAACTGCTGCGCGCCATGCACGACGAGCACGGTGACGCGCTGCTGGCGCATGCCCTGCGACTCACCGGCGGCGACCGGCAGCGGGCCGAGGACCTGGTGCAGGAGACGCTGTTGCGGGCGTGGCGGCATCCGGAGGCGCTCGACCCGCAGCGGGGGCCGGTGCGGGCCTGGCTCTTCACCATCGCCCGCAACCTCGCCATCGACGCCTGGCGGCGGCGCAGCGCCCGGATCGGCGAGGTGATCACCGACGAACTGCCCGAGCCGCCGCAGGTGGTCGACGAGGCGGACCGGGCGGTGGAGGCCTGGACGGTGGCGGAGGCGCTCAACCGGCTCTCGCCGTCGCACCGGGAGGTGCTGGTGGAGTGCTTCTACCAGGGCCGGTCGGTGACCGAGGCGGCCGCCCGGCTGGGCGTACCGCCGGGCACGGTGAAGTCGCGGACGCACTACGCGCTGCGGTCGCTGCGACTGGTACTGGCGGAGATGGGGGTGACCGGGTGACGAATTGCGAGTACGCCCACGATGACGGGGCGTACGTGCTGGGCGCCCTGTCTCCCGCCGAGCGGGCCGCGTACGAGCGGCACCTGGCCGGCTGCCCGGCATGCCGGGAGGCGGTCGCCGAGATCGCCGTACTGCCGGGACTGCTGGGCCGGCTCGATCCGGCCGGGCTGGAGGAGATCGCCACCGCACCGAGCACCGGTGAACGGCTGCCGAGGCTGCTCGACGAGGCCCGGGCCCATCGGCACCGCGAGCGCCGACGCGGCCGGCTCCGCACCGGTGGACTGGCCCTGGTCGCCGCCGCGCTGGCCGCCGTGCTCGGGTTCGGGGTCGCCGTACCGGTGGTCGGGGACCGGAACCCCGGCACCGACGTCGAGGTGCGGATGGTCGCCATGCAGCCGGTCCGCGGCAACGTGCCGGTGAGTGCCGAGATCGGCTTCGACGGTACGCGCTGGGGCACCGTGATCACGATGCGCTGCCAGTACGCGAAGACCAGGGACTACACCAAGGCGTACACCTTCCGGCTGGTGGCGCACGGCCCGAACGGCGAGACGGAGCAAGTCGGCTCCTGGCTCGCCGCTCCCGGCGACGACGCCACCTTCACCGGCGTCACCCGGTTCACCAGGTCCGAGCTGATCCGCCTGGAACTCCTCCGGTACGACAACACCCCGCTGCTCGCCTACGACGTGCCGTAGGTCGCGGTGATCCGGTCCCGGGACGCCGTCGGGCCTTTGGTCCCGGATCCGGCCCGGTCCTTGGTCCCGCCCATTGAGGTGTTCGGACCCGGGTGCGGCGGCGCCGGGCCGAGCAGAGTGATGGGTGTCAGGACAAGGGTCGACCTCGGAGGCCACGATGACCACCCGCCACTCCATCCGCCCGATCACCACGCCGCTGGAGCGGGCCGACTCGCCCGGCGCGATGTTGACCAAGACCGGCGCCAAGGCGCTCGCCGTGCTGCGTATCTCGACCGGCTTCGTGTTCCTCTGGGCCTTCCTGGACAAGGCCTTCGGCCTTAACTATTCGACGCCGTCGGCCAGGGCCTGGATCAACGGCGGCTCGCCGACCGAGGGCTTCCTCTCGCACGTCTCGGTCGGCCCGTTCGAGTCGATCGCGCACAGCATCGCCGGCACCTGGTGGGCCAACTGGCTCTTCATGCTCGGCATGCTCGCCGTCGGCGTCGCGTTGATCGCCGGCATCGGCCTGCGGGTCGCCGCAGCCTCGGGCGCACTGATCATGGTGCTGATGTGGTTCGCGGAGTTTCCCCTCGCCCAGCACACCAGCGCCGGTGAGCCCACCGGCTCCACCAACCCGCTGACCGACTACCACTTCGTCTACGCCGCGGTGCTGATCGTGCTGGCCGCGACGTACGCCGGCCACACCTGGGGACTGGGTCGAGTGTGGGCGCGGCTGCCCTTCGTGCAGCGGCACCGCTGGATGATCTGACCAACCAGTGGCCGCCCCGGCGGCGGCCCACGACTCCCCAGCCGTGGGGGGGGGGCCGCCCCCCCCCCCCCCCGCCCCGCCGGGGTGGGGGGGGGGGTGGGGCTCGTCCCACCCTGGGCCCCCCCCGGCGGCGCCCCACCACTCCCCCGCCGTCTCGCGGACCGTACCCCCCACGGTCCGCGAGACTCGTTCTGTGGTCAGGTGTGCGGCCGAGCTGGCGCTTCGGCACCGATGATCGCTGGTCGGTCGGTGGCCTGGCGGATCCGCCCCGGACGAGGTCGTTTGTCCAGACACGACCCTTATCGAGACACGGGCAGTAGTGTCAAGACTCCAGGCCGAAGCTGCCGCCGGCAGATAACTCAGCGCTCCCGTTCCACCCGGCCCTCGGTCCAGACTGGTTCGTCGGTCTCCACCACCCGGCCGTCGGCGCCGAACAGCAGGTAGCGGTCGGTGTGTGCGGCGAACCAGCGGTCGTGGGTGACCGTGAGGACCGTGCCGGCGAAGCCCTCCAGGCCGCGTTGCAGCGCGTCGGCGCTGGCCAGGTCGAGGTTGTCGGTCGGCTCGTCGAGCAGCAGCAGGGTCGCCCCGGCCAGTTCGAGCAGCAGGATCTGCAACCGGGCCTGCTCGCCGCCGGAGAGGCTCTGGAAGGGCTGGTCCCAGGCGGGCGCGATCTCGTAGCGGGCCAGGGCCGCCATCGCGTCGTTGCGGGGCAGGGCATGCCCGGTCATCAGGATCTCGGCGGGGGTGCGGCCGTACAGGTCCGGGCGGGCGTGGGTCTGGGCGAAGAGCCCGGGTACGACCCGGGCACCGAGCCGTACCGTGCCCCGATGCGGGACCTGATCGGCCCCGGCCAGCAGCCGGAGGAACTGGGACTTGCCGGAGCCGTTGGAGCCGAGCACGGCGACCCGCTCGCCGTACCAGATCTCCAGGTCGAACGGGCGCATCAGCCCGGTCAGTTCGAGTTGCTGGCAGACCAGGGCCTGCTTGCCGGTACGCCCGCCGCGCAGCCGGATCCGCACGTTCTGCTCCTTCGGCGGCCGGGTCGGCGGTCCCGCCTCCTCGAACCGGGCCAGTCGACTCCGCGCCGCCCGGTACGCCGAGGCGAGCGCGTCGTTGCGGGCGGCGCCCTGCCGGGCGGTGTGCACCAGGTGCCGGAGCCGGGCGTGCTCCTCCTCCCATCGGCGGCGCCGGTCGTCGAGCCGGTCGACCCGGTCCTGCCGGGCGGCCGGATAGCTGGCGAAACCGCCGCCGTGCACCCAGACCTGCCGGTCCTCGACGGTGACGATCCGGTCGGCCGCCTCGGCGAGCAGTTGCCGGTCGTGCGAGATCAGCAGCACCGTCTTGGCGCTGGCCCGCAGTTGCCGCTCCAGCCACTGCTTGCCGGGTACGTCGAGGTAGTTGTCGGGCTCGTCGAGCAGCAGCAGTTGGTCGGGGCCGCGAAGCAGCGCCTCCAGTACGAGTCGCTTCTGTTCGCCGCCGGAGAGGGTGTTGACGTCCCGCCCGGCAGCCCGCTCGTACGGCAGCCCGAGCGCCTCGGTGGTCACGGCGTCCCAGACGACTTCGAGGTCGTAGCCGCCGGCCTCGACGTACTCGGTGACGGCGTGCGCGTAGCGGAGCTGGGCCGGCTCGTCGTCGCGTTCGCGCAGGCTGTGCTCGGCGGCGGCGAGTTCGGCGGTGGCCTGGCGGATCCGCGCGGGTGCCACCGAGAGCAGCAGGTCGCCGACGCTGCGGTGGTCGCGGATGGTGCCGATGAACTGCCGCATCACGCCGAGCCCGCCGGAGGTGACGATCTCGCCGGCGGTCGGGGTCAGGTCTCCGGCGACCAGCCGGAGCAGGGTGGTCTTGCCGGCGCCGTTCGGCCCGACCAGCGCGGCGGTGCCCCCGTCGGCGACCCGGAACGAGACGTCGTCGAGGAGTGGCCGCCCGTCCGGCAGCCGGTGGTGCAGGTGCCTGATCTCGACGTGTGCCACGGGGACCTCCGGCGAGGCATCTAGACCGACGTTCTAGAGTCTAGAACGACGTTCTAGAGCCGGAACGCCGGACTAGAATCCGGGCCATGACAGGTGTGTGGTTGCGGCCTCCGCGCTCCCCGGGCCGCAGCGGGCCGCCGCTGCACCGGGACCGGATCGTCGCTGCGGCGGTCGAGCTGCTCGACCGGGAGGGCGTCGCCGGGCTCACCATGCGCCGGCTCGCCGAGCGGCTGGGTGCCGGGTCGACCACGCTCTACTGGCACGTGACCAACAAGGACGACGTACTCGACCTGGCGCTGGACCAGATCTTCGGCGAGGTGCTCCTCCCCGAACCGGATTCGACGACGACGGCGACGACGGTGGCGACGACGGATCGGACGACGGCGTCGACGACGACCGAGGAGCCGCCGACCGGGGACTGGCGGGCCGACGTCGAGACGCTGCTGCTCGGCTGGCGGGCGGCGATGCTCCGGCACCCGTGGTCGGCGGCACTGGTCGGCCGGCCGCTGCTCGGGCCGAACGTGTTGACCCGGACCGAGTTCCTCCAGTCCGCGCTGCGTCGGGCCGGGCTGGTCGAGCCGGACCTGAGCGCCGCCACGCATGCGCTGGCCAACTACGTCATCGGGGCCGCCGTCACGCTCTCGTCGTGGCGGCGGCTCGGCGATCCCGGGTCGCGGCAGGCCGCCCGGCAGCACCTCGCCGCCCAGCGGGAGCGCTATCCCACCCTGGTCGAGACCGGGCACCTGGACGACCGGGACGAGGACGGCACCTTCCGGCGCGGGCTGGCGTACCTGCTCGACGGCCTGCCCGCCGATCGCCGGCCCGGAGCGGTCAGCGGCGGCGGAGCTTCTGGCGCAACCGGGCGGTGACCCGGCCGGGGGTGACCGGCACGACCGAGATCATCAGCCGGCCGGACTCGTCCCTGGTCGGGGTGAGCAGATAGAGCCGGGCGCCACGGCGGCGTACCAGCGGCACCGCCCGGTCCAGCCGGGGCGCCCGCAACGCGGCCGCGCCACCCGCACCCGCCGCGCTGTTCGCGCCGAGCGCCCGGTCGGGGTCGAAGGGGCCGACCTGGGCCGAGACGATCCGGCGCCGGCCGGTCGCGATTCCGCCGTCGAGCAGGTCGGCGGCGCGGAACCTGACCCGTACGGTGCTGCCGGCGTCGCCCCGGGCGATCACCACGGTCTCGGCCGGGATCTCCTCCGCGCTCACGGTGAGCGGGTCGGCACCGGCCCCGGTCAGGTCCGGCAGCGGCGAGTACCCGGTGATCGTCAGCACCCGCTCGCCCCGCTCGTCGTCCTCCCAGCCGAAACCGGTGGCGTCCAGCTTGGCCGGCCACTCCGGCACCGCCGTCACGTCGAAACAGGAGTCCGGCAGGCCACGCGCCGGATCGCGGAAGCCGGGGTACGCCGCGTACCGCCGGGCACCCTCGACCAGCGTCGCCGGCACCCCCACCTCGGCATCCTGCCGGATCACCGCGAGCAGGTCGTCGAGGCTGCCGTCCCGGGTCAGCGCGTACCGGATCCGGGTCTCGGCGCCCAACTGCTCGGCGATCTCCTCGGTCAGGTGTTCCGCCACCAGCCGCCCGACGCCGTCGTGCACCGCCTGCTGAGTGGCCCGGTCGAGCCGGAGCAGGTCGTCCTCGACCAGCTTGGCGACCTCGTGGTCGAACCGGCGCACCAGGATTGCGTCGCGGCGCTTGCCCGGCTCGATCAGTTCGGCCACGAACGCGAGGTTCGCCTCGACGGTACGCAGCCGTTCCAGGTGCCGGCTCAGATAGGTGATGTTGGTGGCGCTGAACCGGCGTACGGCGTAGTAGAACTCGTAGTCGGCCAGCACCGAGATCCGCCGGGCCCGGTAGCACGCCTCCAGGGTGAACGGCAGGTCGCTGGCGATCCGGAGCTCCTCCCGGTAGCGGATGGCGTGCCGGTCGAGCAGCTCCTTGCGGAACAGCTTGGTGTTGGCCAGCGACCGGGGCAGGGCTGAGTCGAAGAGGTCCACGTCGACCGCGCTGCGGGCGAAGATGTCCTGGTAGATGTGTCGGCTGTTGACCCCGACCACCTTGCCGAGCACCACGTCGGAGTCCCAGGCGTCGGCGGCGGTGACCAGCCGGTCCAGTGCCTCCGGGCCGAGGTGGTCGTCGGCACCGACGAAGAAGACGTACCGGCCGGTGGCGGCGTCGAGGCCCCGGTTGCACGGGCCGGCCGGGCCGCCCGAGTTCGGCTGGTGGATGACGGTGAAGACCTCGGGATAGCGGGCGGCGTACCGCTCCAGCTCGGCGCCGCTGCGGTCGGTCGATCCGTCGTCCACCGCGACGACCTGCATCCGGGGCAGGCCGATGGTCTGCCGGACCAGCGAATCCAGGCACCGGGTCAGATAGGGCATGGTGTTGTAGACCGGCACCACCACGCTGACGTCCGGCGCGCTCATCGGGCGTTGGCCTCCATTCTCCGCAGGTTCACCTGCCCGATTCCTCGAATTCACCCATTCGATTTCCCGGACCTCGGCTGAATTGACGGCGAGTGTACGTCAACAACCCGTCCCAGGCCTCCGCCACCGTTGTTCATCTAGTGTTCACCCAATTCGCCAAGGCTGCCGCCTGGCGGCCCCGACACCGTACGGTCGGCTGCCGCCCCACCAATGTACGCGCATTCTCCGCTTTGAATTAACCTGCGCATCCTGTTCGCCAAATAACGTTCACGTCCGGTATTGCCCGACAGAGATCCTCGACGAGTTAGCGGGTCCCATGTCCTCCACACCTGACGTCAGCGTCGTGATCCCCACCCGCGGTCGGCCGGACCTGGTGACCCGGGCGGTCCGCAGCGTACTGGCGCAGACCGTGACCGATCTCGAGGTCGTCGTCGTGGTGGACGGGCCGGACGACGCGACCCGGGACGCGCTGGCGGGACTCGGCGACGACCGGCTCCGGGTGATCGTGCTGCCCGAGTCGGGTGGGGCGCCGAACGCCCGAAACGTCGGGGTCGGTGCGGCGCGGGCCCGCTGGACGGCCCTGCTCGACGATGACGACGAGTGGCTGCCGACCAAGCTCGCCGTGCAGTTGGAGCTGGCCGAGGGCGCCCGGGTGGCGATGCCGATCGTGGCCTGCCGACTACTGAACCGGACGCCCCGGGCCGAGTTCGTGATGCCGCGCCGGCTGCCGGCGGTCGGCGAGCCGCTGACCGAGTACCTCACGGTGCGGCGCGGGCTGTTCCACGGCGACGGTTTCATCCAGACCTCGACCATCCTGGCCCCGACCGAGCTGCTGCGCCGGGTGCCGTTCACCGTCGGCCTGCGCCGCCTCCAGGAACTCGACTGGACGTTCCGGGCGTTGAGCCACGCCGACGTCGACCTCGTCTACGCCGCCGAGCCGCTGGTGATCTGGCACCAGGACGAGGACCGGCCCCGGATCACCTTCGACACGGTCTGGGAGGAGCAGTTCGAGTGGCTCCAGCGGAGCCGACCGCTGCTCACCCGCCGGGCGTACGCTGCGCTCACGATGAGTGTGATCAGCTCGATGGCGGCGCCGACCCGGAGCGCGTCGGCGTTCCGCACCCTGCTGCGCGAGGCGCGTCGGCACGGTCAGCCGGGGATCTTCGACTACCTGGCGTTCGGGCAGATCTGGCTGATCCCGCCGCAGTTGCGGCGTACCCTGCGGGACCGGATCCTGCGTAAGCCCGGCGCCAGCCGCGCGGCGGCCCCGGCGGCCCGGCCCGGCCCGGCCGCCAGCACCGACGCCCGGCAGCCGGTCGGCCCGACCCGGCGGGTCTCCGGTGACTCCGGCAGGCCGAGCGAGATCGGCGCGTGAGCACGCCGTCCCTGCCCGGTACGACCGGCCCGGCGCCGACCGTGGTGATCTGGCGCAGCGGCCTGCTCGCCGGATCCGAGACGTTCATCCGCAACCAGGGCCTCGCGCTGCCCCGCTGGCAGCCGAGGTTCCTCGGCGCCACCCGGGTCGGCTCGCCGCTGGCCGCCGACACCGACGTGATCGCATTCCCGGACGGTGGACCGGACCAGCGGGCCTTCCTGCGGCTCCGGCTGACCGGCGAGTCACCGAGGCTGCGGCGGCTGCTGGCCGGCCTGCGTCCGGCGGTGGTGCACGCGCACTTCGGCAACGACGGCTGGCTGATCAGCCGCACGGCCGCACAACTCGGGGTGCCGCTGGTGGTGACCGTGCACGGCTACGACGTGACGCGGCAGCCGCACGCGCCGGGCCTGCGTGGCGTGCGCTACCGGCGCAACCTGCACCAGGCGTTCGACCGGGCCGCGCTGATCCTGGCCGTCAGCGGGTTCATCCGGGAGAAGGCGATCGCGGCCGGTGCGGACCCGGCGAAGGTCCGGGTGCACCACACCGGGGTACCGATCCCGGCCGAGGTGCCGGACGTGCCGAAGCACTGGGACGTGGTCTTCGTCGGCCGGTTCGTCGAGAAGAAGGGCGTTGACGACCTCGTCGAGGCACTCGGCACGCTGACCGACCGGCGTCCCCGGGTGCTGCTGATCGGCTCCGGCCCGCTGGAGTGGCCGATCCGGGAGCGGGCCGCCGCCCTCGGCCTGGACGCCACGTTCCTGGGCGCACAGGAGCCGTCGGCGGTCGCCCGCTACCTGGCCGAGTCGAAGGTCTTCGTCTCGCCGTCCAAGACGGCTGCGGACGGGGACGCCGAGGGCCTGCCGACGACGATCCTGGAGGCGGCCAGCCTGGGCCTGCCGACGGTCTCGACCTACCACAGTGGAATTCCGGAGGCGGTGCTGCCGGGCGAGACGGGGCTGCTCGGCGCCGAGGGCGACCGGGCGGCCCTGGCCGGCAACATCCGGCAACTCCTCGCCGACGACGACCTGCGGACCCGGCTCGGCGACCAGGCCCGCCGGTTCGTGACCGAGCACTTCGACCTGCACAAGCAGACCCGGCTGCTCGAAGAGCTGTACGAGTCGGTGGCCGCCGGCCGCCCCGGCAGGCCGGACCGGGTGCGGTTGCCGGCGTAGCCCCAGCCGGGTCGGCGGGCCGTCGTCGGCGTGGCCGCCAGGCAGGCCGGGTAGCCCCGGTCAGCGGACGGCGGTGGCCGCCGCGGGCTCCGGGGTGGCGGAGAGCAGCGCGGTACGGGACCGCCGGACGTTGCGGATTCCGTCCACGGTGAAGACCACCAGGGCCAGCCAGACCAGCGCGAAGCCGGCCAGCCGGGCCGGAGGCATCGGCTCGTGGAAGACGAGTACGCCGAAGCCGAGCTGGAGGATCGGCGCCAGGTACTGCAACATGCCGAGCGCGGTCAGCGGGAGCCGGTTCGCCGCACCCGCGAACATCAGCAGCGGGATGGCGGTGGCCGCGCCGGCCAGCATCAGCAGGGCGGTGTGCCCGGCGGAGACCTGACCGAAGCTCGACTCGGCGTGCCAGGTGAGCCAGCCCAGATAGCCGAGCGCCGGCAGGGTGAGCGCCGCGGACTCGATGAACATGCCCTCGGCGGCCGGCAGCCCGAGCCGCTTCTTCACCAGGCTGTACCCGCCGAAGCTCGCCGCCAGGGTGAGCGCCAGATAGGGCAGCCGGCCGTAGTCGACGGTCAGCACCGCGACCGCGATGCCGCCGATGCCGAGCGCCACCCACTGGCCGACGCGCAGCCGCTCGCGCAGCACGGTGACCCCGAGGAGGACGACGAAGAGCGGGTTGATGAAGTAGCCCAGCGCGGTCTCGACGACCCGTTCCGAGTTGACGCCATAGATGTAGGTGCCCCAGTTGACCGCGATCAGCGCGGCGGCGAGCCCGATCCCGGCGAGTTTGCCCGGGCGGTGCCGCAGCGCGCGCAGGAAGCCCCAGTTGCGGGCCACCGCGAGCAGCAGCGCGACGAAGACCATCGACCAGACCACCCGGTGGGCCAGGATCTCGATCGGCCCGGCCGGTTTCAGTAGCCGGATGTAGAGCGGAAAGAACCCCCACAGGGTGTACGCGCCGAGCCCGTAGAGGTATCCGCGCCGCACCTGGTTCATCGCTCTACCGTAAGGGGCTGACTCGGACCAGAGTCCTTTCCAGTGAGCGGTCTCACCGGATCGGGGCCGGGCCCGCCGACCGACCCGGCACCGGCGCCGTCCGCCTCGGGCGGCAGCGGTCGCAGGATCAGCTCCATCCACTGCGGGGGGTTGGCCAGCGGGGTGAAGCCGACCTCGGCGTACACGCCGTGCGCGTCCGAGGTGGCGAGCAGGATCCGGCGTACGCCCAGCCGGCCGAGATCCTTTCGGACGGTACGCACGATCCAGCGGGCCAGCCCCCGACCCCGGGCGGCCGGGTCGACGTAGACGTCGCAGAGCCAACCGAAGGTCGCCCCGTCGGTCACCACCCGGGCGAACGCCACCTGACGGCCGTCGCCCGGGGCGTACACCCCGTAGACGGTCGAGCCGTCGATCGCCCGGAGCAGGACCTCACGGGGCCGGCCGAGCGCCCAGTACGCGTCGGTGGCGAGCCAGTGGTGCACCCGGTCGACCTCCACCCGCCGGGGATCGGTGCAGAGCTCGTACCCGTCGTCTCGTGTCACAGTCAGCACGCCGCGACGCTATCCCCGCCCCGCCAGGTCGGCCCGAGCCAATTCCCGACCAGTGGTCGGCGTGCGCCCCGGGCCGGCCGACGGTCGGCGCCGTCCCGGGGCGGACGGCTCAGTCCCGGTCCATCAGCAGGCCGAGCAGCCAGGTGACCAGGCTCACGAACAGTGCGCCGAGCACCGCCGCCGGCCAGAACCCGTCGACCTCGAACGGCAGGCCGAGCCCGCCGGCGATGGCGCCGGTGAGCAGGAACAGCAGCGCGTTCACCACCAGTGCGATCAGGCCGAGGGTGAGCAGGTAGAGCCCGCAGCCGAGGGTCTTGATGATCGGCTGGAGTACGCCGTTGACCACCCCGAAGATGATCGCCACCAGGACCAGCGTGCCTACCGCCCCGCCGATCGAGTCGGTGTCCAGGGTGATCCCCGGGATGATCAGCGTGGCGAGCCAGAAGGCCAGGGCGGTGCTGCCGAGTCGGACGAGAAGACCTGTCAGGAAACCCATGCCCGCAGATAGTGCCACGTGATCCCAAATCCGCCCAGATCAAACACTGGCCGGATCACATCCGACGGCCCTCGCCGCGATGTGGCTACCGGGCCGGTGGACCGATCAGTTGGGCCTCGATCGGGGTGGCCGAGAGCAGCGCCCAGCGCAGCACCCGACGGTTGATCACTCCGACCATGTCGGCCCGGATCCGGGTCAGCCAGTCCGCCGAGTCGCCGAGCCCGAGCGCCACGCCGGCCAGTTGAGCCTCGTGCGACCGGAGTGGCTGCAACACCACCAGGTCGGCCCGGGAGACGGCGTCGACGTCGACCGGGGCCAGTTCGTCGCGTACGACCAGGCTGGTCTGCCAGCCCGGCCCCGGCTGCGAGTCGGCGGCCACCGGGCCGACGTCGACCACCACCAGCAGCGGGTGCAGTTGGGTGCCGGGCGGGCCGCCCACCGGCCGCCCCGGCGGGATCATCGCGATCGGCGAGCCCGGCCCGCTGGCCCCGCGGACGAACGGCTCCCAGGCGCGTGGCCTGGCCGTCTGCACCACGATCCGGGCGCCGAGCGCCATCGCCCGCAGCGCGATGAGCTGCGCGGCGCGTACGCCGCCGATCAGCACCACCCGGGTGGTCTCGGCCCGGAACAGTCGGGCGACCACCGCCGCGCCGTGCCGGTTGGCGCCGAGCATCAGCCCGGCCAGGCCGATCGGCAGGTCGAGTGAGTCCACAGAGGATGCCGGCAGGGTGGTGGCCGGTGCCGGGGCGGTCGGGCCGGCACCCAGCACCCCGAGCGGCAGGGTGGCGGCGACGCCGTCGAGCTGTTCGCCGTCCAGCCGCCGGGCCACGGCGTGCTCGGCGGAGAGCAGCCGGCGCAGCGCCTGGACGGCGGTGCCGAGCGCCTGGGGAGTGTCGGCGGCCAGCCGTACGGTGACGTCCACCCGGATGCTGTCGATGCCGCCGCCCGCCCACGGGCCGGCGCTCACCGAGACCGTGGTCGCGGTCGCCGGCAGCGCCAGCAGCCGTGGGATGAAGCGGCGCCCGGTCTCGGTCCGCAGGTCCGGCCAGCGGCGCAGCCGGAAGGTGGACTGCAACAGCCCGCCCAGGCTGACGCCCTGCCAGTTCTCCCGAGCCGGTTGCGCGCCGTCGTGGTGCACCATCTCCGCGAGTACGCCGAGCGCGGCGCGTTCGCCGAGCGCCCGGGTCGGCACCGGGGCGAGCCGGCGGCGCACCTTGCGTACCGCGCTGGAGAGCGCACGGCGCAGGTCCTCGTCGGACCAGCCGTCGGCGCGCAGCACCCGGACGGCGAGCAGGGCCCGCTCGTGCCCGAGCAGCCGCCCGTCGGTGAGCTGCCGGTACGACGTGGCCGGCGTGCCGGTGCCCGCGCCCAGCATCGGCGCCGGAGCACCGGTCAGCACCAGTTGCACCCGCATCGGCGGGGTCTCCGCGCTCGCCGCCGGCAGCAGGCTGGCCGGGGAGAGCAGCGACTGCGGAGTGTCGGCGAGCATGCCGACCTGGTCACCGAGTTCGAGTACGGCGGTCAGGCCGTAGGCGTCGCTGACCATGCAGGCGGCGTCGCCGGCGAGGTCGACCGGCAGCACCACGGCACCGGGGTTGACCAGGTCGAGCAGGGCCTCCGGCGGCGCGGCCTGCGGCAGCGTCCGCTGCCGGGCGGAGTAGCGCACCCCGATGGCGATCCACTCGAACAGCCAGCGCCGGCGCATCCGGATCCAGGTCAGCAGCACCAGGGCGACGGCGAGCAGCGCCGCCCCGACGAGCAGCAGTGGGCCCTGACCGGCGGCGGCGAGCACGAGCGCCAACGCCACCTGGATGGCCACGATCTGCCCCGCCCGTACGCCGAACAGGCCGGACCGGGTCGGCGTGGACGAAGCCGGCAGTGGCGCCGGTGGCGACCGGTCGATCCGGCTGCCCGGGGTGCCGGTGGGCCGGGTCCGGTTGTCTGCCGCAGTTAGCGTCACCGCGATAGCCTCCCCTGGATGGGCGTAGGCCGTGGGCCCGCCCCCCGCAATTCGCTCAGAGGCCTATCGTATGGGCCGGACAACCGGAGAGGGGGCCCGCATGCCGTCGCGGCAGGATCAGTTGCACTCCTACCAGTTCATGGTCCAGCGGGTGGTGGGCGCGCTGGTGATGCGGGAGACCGATCCCGCGCAGTCGCCGTTCCGGCGGGCGGCCGGCGCCACCCTGGCCAGTGTGCTGATCGCGCTGATCGGGATCGGCGGTTCGGTGGTCTACGGGGTCTTCGTCGGCGGCGGTGCCACCAAGTGGAAGGACTCCTCGGTGGTGATCGTCGAGAAGGAGTCCGGCGCGCAGTACGTCTACGTCGACAACACCCTGCATCCGGTGCTCAACTACGCCTCGGCGCTGCTCATCGTCGGCCAGCCCGCCCCGAAGACGGTGTCGGTGTCGCGCAAGTCGCTGGAGGGGCAGCCGCGCGGTGTGACGCTGGGCATCCGCGACCTGCCGGAGTCGCTGGCCCCGAGCAACCGGCTGGTCTCCGGCGGCTGGACGATCTGCTCCGAGCCGCGTACGGGTGGCGGCGGCGGGCAGCCACAGTCGACACTGCTGGTCGGCAGGGCGGCGCCCGGCGGTCAGGAGCTGGGCGACGAGGGACTGCTGGCGGAGCACCCCAACGGCCAGCTCTTCCTGATCTGGCACAACCGCCGGCACCTGATCCAGAATCCCGAGCTGGTGGTCGGCGCCCTGTGGGGCAGCCAGCGGCAGGTGGCGGTGGCACCGGCTCTGCTCAACGCCCTGCCCGCCGGGGCGGACCTGGGCGAGATCCGGATTCCCGACGCGGGCGAGCCGTCCGACGCCGTGGACGGCGCGAAGATCGGTCAGGTCTTCCTGGTCGAGCGGCAGGGCGGCGACGGCCAGTACGCGGTGGCCAGGCGGGACGGCCTCTACAACATCACCGAGGTGCAGGCCAACATCCTGTTGACCACGGACGCGGTGAAGCAGGGCGACGCCACCCGGCTCTCCCAGGGCCAGTACGGCGCACTGCCGAAGAAGGGCGACCTGGTGCCCGGCAACGACGCGGCGGCACCGGCGGACACGCCCGAGATGGCGACCGCGGAGGGCGGCGTGATCTGCGGCGACGTGCCGGACGACCGTGGCGTGCAGGGCATCCGGATCGGCGCCGACATGTCCGGGATCCCCGATCCGCCCGCGACCTCGGCACAGTCGGCCCGGGGCGGTGCGCTCGCCGACCAGGTGGTGCTGGAGCCCGGCCGGGGTGTGGTGGTCGAGGCGGCTGCCGCGCCCGGTGCCACCGGCGGTGCCATCTCGATCGTCACCGACCAGGGACGACGGCATCCGGTGACCAGCGGCGAGGTGCTGGGCAACCTCGGCTACGCCGCCGCCAAGCGGGTACGGATGCCGAGCATCCTGGTCACGCTCATTCCGGACGGACCGGCCCTGGATCCCGAGAAGGCCCGCGACCGGGCCGGCGTGCAATAGGCGAGCGGGAAAATGCGCTGGTGGGTAAGAATGTCGGTGACCGTCGGTAACCGCCGGTCCGGTTCATTGCGGTACGGGTTTGTCCACAGGGTGGCCCGAAGGGGTATCCAAGGCTTGCCCTGGCCCGCTACCGTCGGCTACGGAAGTAATTGCCAAGTTGTGCCGTGACCCGTCGGGGGAGCGGACACGAGCCGGGAAGTCCACAGTGGGCGTTCCGGTTGACGACGAGTTAAGGGAGCGGGGTGACTTCGGGGGTGTCCCAGACGCAGGCAGAAGCCGCGGTGATGGAACAGACCGCCACGAAGTTCGAGTCGGTCGACCAGTCGCTGCAGAGCATGCTGAGCAGCCTGATGGGTCAGCTTGAGGTGCTGCAGAGCGCGTGGCGTGGTGCTGGTGGCCGGTCGTTCGAGCAGGTCAAGCAGCAGTGGTCGCAGAACCAGGAGCAGATCCACCGCGCGCTGCGCGAGACCGCGACTGCGATCCGTACCTCCGGCCAGCAGTACGACGCGTCCGACACCGAGGCGTCGAGCCGGATGAACGCCACCAACGCCGGCGGCATGACGCTGCCGCTCTGATTTGGACCGGGGAGGGAAGATCCGATGAGTGACGGCCTTCTTGTCGTCAATTTTGCCGCGTTGCAGCAGGCCAGCGCGGACATCCAGAAGGCGCTGAACACGCTCGACTCGCAGCTCGACCAGCTCGAGTCGGACGCCGCGCCGCTCGTCAACACCTGGGAGGGTGACGCGCAGCAGGCGTACTTCCAGCGCCAGACCAAGTGGCGTCAGGGTGCGCAGGACATGTCCAACATGCTGCGCGACATCAAGATGGCGCTGGACGAGTCCGCCGCGGACTACCTCAGCACCGAGAAGAAGAACACCGGCCTGTTCCAGTAGGGCCTTCCGTACCGCCCAGACTGCCCCGGGCTGCCGCGCGATCCGTGCCGCACCCGGGGCATCTGCTTGCGCTCCAGGACCTCCAGCTCACGCTGCGACAGCGGCTCCATGGCTGGCTGTACCGCGCCTGCGGGTGCCGGCGCCCCCCGAGGGCTAGGGCGTCGGGCCGGCCGGGCGCCAGCCGCGGCGGGCACCCCGGGGCAGTACCACGGCGAGCAGCAGCGCCGCCAGCGCGACGGTGCCGGCGAGGCCGGCCACCCAGAGGGCCCGCTGCTGGCTCTCCGAGCGCCGCTCCGCCTGGGCCACCTCCGCCGGGTCGACCTGGTGGGGAGGCAGCCCGGCCGCCTCGGGGCGCCGGGCCGGCGCCGCCGTGTCGGTGACCGCCCGGTACGGGTTGAGCATCCCGGCCCCGTAGGCGCTCCGGTCGGAGCCCGGCACCGGATCGGTGGTGGCGATCAGGCGTTGCGCCACCTGCCGCGCGTTCAGCTTGGGCCAGTACTGCCGGATCAGCGCCACGGTGGCGGTCACGAACGGGGTGGCGAAACTGGTGCCGTTGTCCAGCACGTGCCCACGCTCCGGCACCGCGACCACGACGTTGCCACCGGGGGCGACCAGGTCCACGTAGTCGCCGCGCTGGGAGAAGGGGGAGACCAGCCCGTCCTCGCCGACCGAGCCCACCCCGATCACCCCGTCGTACGACGTCGGGTACGGCTTCGGGTTCTTGTCCGCGTACAGGTTGCCGGCGGCGGCGACGATCACGACGTCCTTCTCCAGGGCGTACTCCACCGCCCGCTTGAGTTCCGGGTTGTCCTGGTAGTACACGACCGAGAGGTTGATCACGTCTGCGCCGTTGTCGACCGCCCAGCGGATCGACTGGGCAAATGTCCCGACGGTTACGCTTTCGCCGTTCTCCTTGCCCTCGATGACCTTCTTCTCGCTCACCCGTACCGGAAGGATCTTGACCTGGGGCGCGAGCCCCCGGAAGGGGGTGCCCTCCCGGGGAGTGGCCGCGATGACGCTGGCCACGCCGGTGCCGTGCCGGGCGCAGTCCCGCTTCCCGTCGGAGTCCGAGCCGAGGAAGTCGCGCCCGCGTAGGACTCGGCCGCGCATCTGCGGGTGCGTGTCGTCGACGCCGGAGTCGATCACCGCCACCGTCACGCCAGCTCCGACGGCCAGCGGTGCCAGCCGCTCCGGGGCGTACCGCTGTTGCGCCCACGGCAGCGTGGTGATGGGCTGGGCGGGTGGGGTGTTGTTGTCACAGCCGGGCAGGGTCCGCTGGGCGACCGGCGGGGCGAGCGGCGCCGCCGTGACCGGACCGGCGGCGATCGGCGGGACCGCCAGCACGGTGATGGCGCCAACCAGCGTGAGTCGTATTGTCCGGCCACGCATCGGTCGCCTCCGAATCGGTTCGGTCCGTCATCGGGCCGGATCATCGGTCCGGCTCCGCCCACCGGATGCTATCGGTGGATCGCCGCGGACGGCATCCACCGCCAGCCAACCATTGTGATCCGGTCCCCACCTTGTAGGTTGTACGCGATGCTTGTGGCCTGTTCGGCGAGAGGGAGGTGGCCGTGACCGAATGGGAGCCAGCCACCGAGACCGAGGCCGCGATGCGGGACGCACTGCGGGCGGGCGACCAGGAACTCTATTTCCGTATTCTCGCCCGCACCGATCTTCTGTTGCCGGTCTCCGCCGAGGCGCTCGCCGGTCGTGCGCCGATGGGCTGGGGCACCTGGACCACCGGTGGCCGGACGCACGTACTCGCATTCACGTCCACCGCCGCACTGCGCGCGTGTCTCGCCGAGAACGCCGGATCGACCCGGCAGGCACCCTATCCCGAACTGGCCACCGGATGGCCCAACCCGGAGTGGTGGCTCGCGGTGAACCCCGGGCTGCCGATCGAGGGTTACCTGCCGGCCTGGTTCGTCTCCCAGCTCTCCCGGGGTGACGTACGGCTGCCCGGCCGCAGCGTGGGCGCCCGGGCACGGCTGGAGCAGGTCGAGCGGGCCGCCCGAGCCCGGGCCACGGCCGCCGTACCGCGTCGCCCGCCGGACGGGCCGAGGGCGGAGCCCGAACCGGCCGGGGGGTTCCGGGCGGTCGATCCGGACGGGCTGCCGCTCCGGCCGATCGACCCGGACGGGCTGCCCTCGCGCTCGCCTGGGGCGTTGCGGGAGTCCGCCGACTCTTTCCGGCCCATGGATGCCGATGCCTTCCGGGCGGCGGACGCCGAGCCGTTCCGGGCGGCGGGTGCTGACGCGTTCCGGGCCACGGACGCCGACTCGTTCCGGGCGATGGATGCCGACGCGTTCCGGTCGATGGATGCCGACGCGTTCCGGTCGACGGACCCGGACTCACCGGGGCCGCCGCTGCGGTCGCCGGGGGCGTCGCGGGAGGCGGCCGAGTCGTTCCGGTCGATGGAGCCGGAGTCACCGGCGCACCCGTTCCGGCCGGCCGAGTCGTCCCGGGAGCCGGCCGAGGCGTCCCGGTCGGTCGAGGCCTCCGACGAGCAGGCCCCGATCGTGCCGCCGACCGGCGAACCGACAGCGTTCCTGTCGTCTCCGGAACCCGCCCCGGCCCCGGCCACGGCGAGCGGGACCCCGGCCACGGTGCCGGTGATCGCGCCGACGCCGGCCCGGAGCGGGCTGGGCGGAGACTTCGGCAGCCAGATCTCGGAGGACACCTCGGCGGGCTGGATGACACCAGCGGGTCCGACCCGACCCACCTCGGCGAACACGGCGAACGGCAGTTCGGCAGCCGTGCAGGGGTCGGCTGGTCCGGCGTCGTCGGTGTCCGCGCCGCCGTCCGGCGGTGCGCCGGGCGGCCCGCCACCGGCCTGGCACGGGTACGCGGGCCAGCAGGTCGACCGACCCGCCGAGCCGGTCGAGACCCGGACGCCGGAGGAGTGGCCCGGCACGCCCGTCGCCCCGTGGATGCCCCCGTCGGAGGTCCCGGCCCCGGAGGTCCCGGCCCCGGAGACCTGGACGCCACCGGTCGCGCGCTCCGAGCCGTCACTGTTCACCCCGGTTCCTCGACGTCCGGCCGGTGACTCGCCGTCCGTGGCCGGTGAGCCGTGGTCCGGCGCGACCGCTGAGGGTCCGACGACGGCCTACGAGCTGGCCGGTTCCGGACGGCCCGGCACCGATCCGGTTCCCGCGAGCCGGGCAGCCGCCGATCCGGAACCCACCGAGGCTCGTCCCACCGAACAGATCCTCACCGGTACGGGTCTCACCCAGTCGTTCTCCGGCCGGTCGTTCGCGACGGAGTCCCTGACGATGGGCTCGCTGCCCACCCAGAGCTTCGGCGCCGGCCCGGCACCCACCGAGCAGTTCACCGCCGGCCCGTCCGCCACCGAGCAGTTCGCCGCCGGTCGATCGGTCCGCGAGCAGTTCGCCGCTGCTCCGTCCGTCAGCGACCAGTTCGCCGGTGGTTCCCAGCCGACCGAGCGGTTTGCGAACGATCCGGCGGTCACCGAGCAGTTCGGCCCCGGGTCGGCCCCGACCGAGCCGATTCCGGCCAGTGCCCGGCCGCCGGCCGCCGGTTGGGGTACGACCGGACCGGTCGCCGCCGAGCCGCCGGCCGGTGCCGATCCGGTGCCCGCCCGCCGGCTGCCGTCGGACTTCGTACCGGCCAACGAGGTCGAGCGGAGCCTGCTCGACGCGGCCGGTGACGGCAGCACCGACACGTTCCTCTCCACGCTGCTGCTCGCCAGGGTGCTGCTGCCGGTGGCGTTCAACTCGGCTCCGGGCGCCCGACCCGGTGACGACGGCTTCGAGTGGCGTACCGAGCTGCTGGACGGGGAGCGTTATGTGGTGGTGTTCACCTCCCCGGAGCGGCTCGGCGACCACCTGCCGGAGACCATCGACACCGTCGAGGTCAAGTTCGCCCAGTTGATCCGGCGGTGGCCGGACGACAACTATTCCTTCGCGGTGAACCCGGGCACGCCGGTCGGCGCCAAACTTCCGGGTGGACAGATCGTCGCGCTGGCGAACTGGGCCGCCGAGGTGGGCCTCGGCGACGACACCGGTGAGCCGGCGCCGCAGGCGCCCGCCGAGGAGGAGGCGCCCCGGCCGACGTACGCGCCGGCTCGGGACGACCCGGGGCGGCCGACGATGATGCAGAAGACCATCGCCCCCAGCCAGCTCTCCTACTATCTCGACCGGGGCTACGACCGGGTGTCGGGCTTCGTGCACCGGGCCTCCGAGGTCGCCCACCTGCGTACCCCGGCGAAGCTCTACGCCGCGCTCGGCCTGCACTACCCCGGTTCACCCTTCGACCGGGACGCCGAGGAGATCTACGTGCTCCGCTGGCCGGCGTACCGGCCCAGCCTCTACCGGATACCGTACGGCGGCCAGAACGAGGCCGCCATGCGGGCGATGGAGGGTTGGGTGATCGAGCGGCCGCCGTTCCGGGGCAACGGGTTCGCGCCGGGCGAGAGCAGTGACGTGGTGGCCGAGTTCAAGGTGGACAGTGTACGGCTGCCGCACGGCGCGCAGCTCCACCGGATCGGGCTCGACGGCACCGAGCGGCTGGTGGCGACGCTGGACTGCGACGTACCCCTCTGGCGCCGGGCCGAGGAGGGCTGATGCGCGACGGTTACGTGGCCCAGTGGCGTGGCCGGGAGTACGAGGCCAGCCCGGCCGGTGACGACGTGCGCCTCTACCAGGCGGAACCGGGCGAGGGCTTCGAGGAGGTCCGGCCCGGGCGGTACGTCCGGGTGGTGGCCGCGGCCGAGGTCGGCGAGCTGGTCTACGTCCGGACCAGGTGCTCGTGGCAGGGCCAGCCGTTCATCGTGCTCGCCCAGCACGACAACTGGCTGCGGGTGGAATACACCGGCGGACGCTGGCCGGTCGCCGAGGCGATGGGGCTGGAGGCGTTCGACTTCGGGGTCTACCAGGGCTGGGCACCGGCGGCCGAGGTCACCGACCTGCGGGAGAACCGCGCCTGACCTGCGCTCGCAGGCGGCCGGCCGGCGCCCCGGGGCCGGTACGGCGGTCACGACTTGGCCCAGCGCAGCACCTCGCCCAGCACCAGGTCGGTTGCCTCGACGTGCGGGAAGTGGCCGACGTTGTCGAGCAGCCGCCACTCGTACGGGGCCACCACGTAGCGGCTGGAGCCCTGGGCGGTACGCGGCAGCGACGCCTGATCCAGCGCGCCGTGCAGTTGCAGGGTCGGGGTGACCAGCGGCTTCTGCATCAGCTTGACGAACCGGTAGCCGTGCAGCCGGAGTACTGACCGGAACGCCCAGCGGTAGCCCTCCATCGCGCAGAACGCGGCCTGCGGAATCCGCATCGCCTGCCGGCAGCGCTCCGCATAGTCGGCGAAGCCGGGACTCCGCACCCAGTGCGGTCCGCCCCAGCGTTGCAGGAAGTAGCCGACCAGCGCCGCGTCGTCCCGGGTCAGCACGTGCTCGTACCGGGGAATCTGGAACTTCAGCGTCGGGGTGGCCGCCGCGAACTGGCCGCGCGGGTCGGCGAAGATGCCGGCGCGCAGCCGCAGCGGATGCGGTGCCGCGAGCACCACCAGCCGGCGGACCAGGCTGGGGTGGAAGGAGGCGGCGGTCCAGCCGATCATGCCGCCGGCGCCCGAGCCGACCAGCATCGCCGAGCGCTCGCCGAGTGCCCGGATCAGTCCGGCCACGTCGGCGGCGAGGGTGTAGCCGTCGTACCCCCGGGGCGGCTTGTCGCTGGCGCCGTAACCGCGCAGGTCGACCGCGACCGCCCGGTAGCCGGCGTCGGCGACCGCCGGCAACATCTCGTGCCAGGCCCACCAGAACTCGGGGAAGCCGTGCAGGAACAGCACCAGCGGCCCGCTGCCGGCCTCGACGACGTGGAACCGGCTGCCGTTGGCGCCTACGAAGCGGTGCGTCCACGGCCCGTCCACCAGTACGCAGGACTCGTCGACGACGGACCTGCGGCCGCCGCCGCGCTCGCTCATGCCGCCTCCCCCGGTGTGCCGGCGGGCCCGGCGACTTCCCACGACTGCACGGTGCCCCGAGAGTCGGGACACAGCCGGCTGCGCTCGCTTCGCCGCTCCTTGCTGACCTGGCCGGTTCGCTCCCTCATGTCCACAGCCTAGGGCCAGCGGCGCGGGACGGATCCGGCACAACCTACGGATCAGGGGATCGTCCGGGAATTTCCCGGGCCGCCCGGGCCGGTCTGGGGTGGTCATGACTAGGGGATCAGGAACGCCGGTGACGTCGACCGGGTGATCCGGTTAGCGTGCTGGGATGACTTCCGGCCGTCGGCTCGACCATTCCGACCTGCCGGTCCCGCTGATCCGGGTGCAGGGCACACCGGCCGAGTGCGGTGCCGGGTACGGTGCCGCGGCCCGGGACCTGATCACCGCGAACCTGGAGTTCTACCTGCGCCGGTTCCGCGAGGAGGGCGGCTGGGACGAGGCGGCGGTGACCGTCGCCGGGCGGGCGTTCCGGGAGGCCACCCGGCGGCACCATCCCCGGGTCGCCGAGTTGCTGGACGGGGTGGCCGAGGGGGCCGGGGCCCGGGTCGAGCAGGTCTACGCGCTGAACGCGCGTACCGAGCTGATCTACGGCCGGCACCCGGACGGCGGGTCCGCCGCCCCGCCGGACGCCGATGCCGGCGGCTGTACCGCGGTCGGGGTGCTCGGCACCCACACCGGCAACGGTCACCTGCTGCTCGGGCAGAACTGGGACTGGCACCCCGACCAGCGTGACGTGATGCTGCTGCTGGCCACCCGGGACGAGCGCGGGCTGACCGTGCTGACCCTGACCGAGGCGGGCATGGTCGCCAAGACCGGGCTGAACTCGGCCGGGGTCGGCGTCTGCGTGAACATGCTCGGCTGTGACCGGGACGGGCTGCCCGGCCCCGGGGTCGAGCCGGGCGTGCCGTACCACGTACTCCTGCGGGCGGCGCTGGAGGCGGACAGCCTGGCCGAGGCGCTGAAGGCCGCCGTCCGGGGCACCCGGAACAGCTCGATCAACCTGCTGCTCGGCCAGGCGGCGGAGGCAGGCGGCGAGCTGATCGACCTGGAATTGGTGCCCGGCGATGCCGGCTGGCTGCACCCGGTGGACGGGTACCTCACGCACGCCAACCATCTGGAGACGGGGCTGCCGGTGCACGACGCGATGAAGGACTGGGGCGGTTCGTCGCTGTTCCGGTCGGCCCGGGCCAGGCGGCTGCTGGCGCCGAAGGCGGCGGTCGGCAAGGTCGGCGAGGGCGACCTCGCGGCGCTCTTCCGCGACCACGCGAGCTTTCCGCACGGCATCTGCCGGCACGTCGACGAACGGATGCCGCTGGCCGAGCGCTCCGAGACGGTCTATTCGGTGCTGCTGGACCTGGACGACCGGCGGTTCGGCATCGCGGCCGGGCCCCCGTGCGAGCACCGGTACGGCTGGCTCGACCTGGCCGCAGGCTGACCGCCGTCCCCGTGGACGCGAGCGGGGGGGGGGGGGCCGCCAGCGGGTGCCGCCCCCCCCCGGGGTCCTGGGGTCCGTGTGGGGTTCCCGCGGGCCCCGGGCCCGGGCGGGGGGCGGCCCCCGCCCCCGCCGCCCCCCCCCCCGACCGTGGTACGTCGGATCAGTTGGTGATCTTGATGATCGCCAGGTCGCTGATCAGGCGGTTCTCCAGCAGTAGCTCGATCTTGGTGCCGGTGCCGGCGACCTTGACCGAGTTCATCGGGTTCTGCGCCGTCCAGTACCGGTTCGGGTCCGAGTCGTTGAAGACCGTCACCGGGTTCAGCTTCGGCACCGTGGTCGCCACCCCGTTGAGGTGGAACGTCTGCGCCGGCTTGGCGAACCGGCTGAACGTGGCGTCGTAGCTGCTGCGCCGGTTGGTGACGTTGCCGACCCCGGGCACCGTGATGGGGCCGGGCCGGACGTCGACCGGCAGGTTCAGGCCGGAGCCCGGGTGAGCGATGGTGTCGTTGTCGCCGTACGCGTAGTTCACGTACCAGATCAGCAGACCCTGGTGGTTGGAGAACCGCTCCACGAAGTCCGGCTTGGTGTTCTGCCAGCCGAAGTTGTAGGGACCGGTCTTCAGGGTCTTGTCGTAGCCGTAGTAGGTCCGGTATTCCGCGATGTAGAAGTGCGGAACCGTCTCCGTGACGTTACCGGTGAACCGGGTGAAACCGCGGGCGGTCCACGCCGGGTCGGCCGTCTCGGCGCCGTCGGTCCAGACCGCCGTACCGTTGACGACCAGCGAGATGTTGTCCAGGAACGGACCCGCGAAGTGCACACCGCCGTCGGTCTGGTAGCGGTAGCGGAACTGCACGGTCTGCCCCGCGTACGCCGACAGGTCGTACGTCAGGTCGATCCACTCGCCGTCGGTCGAACCGTCGACGCCGGTCTCGCCTTCCTCGATCAGCTCGTTGGCCAGCGGCGTCCAGGTCGAACCGTTGTTCGTCGACACCTCCGCGTAGAGGTAGTCGTAGTCCTCCTCGATCTCGTACTGGGCCTTCGCCGTGATGGCGGCGGTGCTGGCCCCGGTGAGGTCGAGGGTCCGGGTCATGGTGTTGTTCAGGTCGTCGGCGCTACCGCCCCACCACTCGTAATCACCCGCGAACGGGGTGTTGTAGTCGGTGCTGACCTCCTGGTCAGGCAGGTTGACCACGATTGCCTGGGCGAGGCCGTCGGTCTTGCCGGCCGCACCGAGGGTGGCGAAGGTAGTGCCGCTGTCCCACTCCACGGTGGAGTGGTTCAGCCAGCCCATGAAGAGCTTCGACCACGGGTCGAAGTAGCCCGGGGTGGAACCGATGTCCTGCTTGCCGTGGTTGAGCCACGAGCCGGAGGCCATGGTGCTCCAGAACCCGACGCCGTTGTCGCCGCCCTGGGTGTCGTACAGGTCGGGCAGGCCGAGGTCGTGGCCGTACTCGTGGGCGAAGACGCCCAGACCGCCGTTCTCAGGCTCCGTGGTGTAGTCGCGGATCCAGAGGCCGGTGTCACCGATCTGTACGCCGCCGGCCTTGTTGTTCTCCGGCCCCGCGCTGCCCTGCAGGTTCGGGAAGGCGGCCCAGCGGTGTGACCAGATCGCGTCCGCGCCCTGGGCGCCGCCGCCGGCCTCCTCGCCCTCACCGGCGTGCACCGCCTGGAAGTGGTCGACGTAGCCGTCGGGCTCGTTGAAGTCGCCGTCACCGTCGAAGTCGTACCGGTCCCAGATGTCGAACTGGGCGAGGTAGGACTTGATCTGCTCGGAGGTCTTGCCGGCAGCGACCTGCGACTCGTACCAGGAGGTGGCGGTGTCCCTGACGAAGTTCCAGTAGCCGTCGGACTCCGGGATGTTGTTGCTGCCGTAGCGGGCCTCGTTGAACGGGACCTTCACCCAGTCGCTGACGTCGCCGCCGACCGTGTAGCGGCCACCCGACTGCTTCAGGTAGAAGTCGGCCATCGACTCCTTGCCCTTGGCGTAGAACAGGTCGAGGAACGACTGCCGGTTGAAGTCCGGCTTCCAGATGGTGCTGTTGTCGTCCGTCGCCCCGCCGTCGTAGACCCGGTCCGGTTCCTTGATCTGGTTGTGCAACGGGCCGTCCGTGCCGCCGGTGCGCGAGTCCTTCTGGTTCCCGAACTCCACCAGGATGGTGAAGATCGGGTCGGACTTCGGGGGTTGCTGGTACTCGACGAACCGGTCGGCCTTGATTTGGATGACCTTCGACCCGTTGCGGGTCTGCAGCTTGGCCTTGCCGGACAGCAGCGCGGCGATGGCCTCCTGGCGAACCTGCTGGTGCTGCTCGGCGAGCGGGTCGGGCAGGTTGTCGGCCCGGTGGGCCGCACCCTGGGGTTCCCGGTCCACCGGGGCTGGCGCCGACGGAGCGGCGTACGCCGGCGCGGAGAGCGCGCTGGCGGCCAACAGCGTGGCCGTGGCACCTGCCAGGCCCGCTGTGACTCGTCTCCTCAAAGGTCCTCCTCCTTTGTGGAAGTGTTACAGGACAGGCCGGCTCTTGGCGGGCACTGTCATCAGACGCGACCATCACCATTGCAGATGGACCGAACGCTGTCACGGGTCGGGGACGGCTCATCGGGGTAGTCAGATCTACGTCTAATCAGGGCGAAAGCATTCCAACGGTCACCTATTTTCGGACATAGGAATGTCACGATTCGGCTACGGCAGGAACCCCGACCGTTCGTGCCACGTCCCCAGGCCGGTAATCGGTAATGGCGCCGGCTCGCGTACCCACCCGTACCCCCCGACCGGTCCGACCACCACCGGCGCGCACGACGATGGGCGGACCCGGAGCGGATCCGCCCATCGTGCGAAGGTGTGCTGGTTCGGCCGTGCGGCGATCGTCGCCGCTGCGGCCGAGAGACCGTCAGTCCTCGTCGGACTTGCCGGAACGCATCCCGGACGCGATCAGGTCCATCACCGAGGAGTCCTGCAACGTGGTGACGTCACCCAGCGAGCGGTTCTCGGCCACGTCGCGCAGCAGCCGGCGCATGATCTTGCCGGACCGGGTCTTCGGCAGCTCCGGCACCAGCATGATCTGCCGGGGCTTGGCGATCGGGCCGAGGGTCTTCGAGACGTGCTCCCGCAGCTCGGCGATGAGCGCCTCGCCCGCGGTGCCCTCGGCGTCGACGGAGCCGCGCGGGATGGTGAAGGCGACGATCGCCTGCCCGGTGGTCGGGTCGGTGGCGCCGACCACCGCCGCCTCGGCGACCGACGGGTGCGAGACCAGCGCCGACTCCACCTCGGTGGTGGAGATGTTGTGCCCGGACACCAGCATCACGTCGTCGACCCGGCCGAGCAGCCACAGGTCGCCGTCGTCGTCCTTCTTCGCCCCGTCACCGGCGAAGTAGAGGTCCTCGAAGCGGGACCAGTACGTGTCGAGGAAGCGCTGGTCGTCGCCCCAGATGGTGCGCAGCATCGACGGCCACGGCTCGCGCAGCACCAGGAAGCCGCCGCCACCGTCCGGCACCGACTGCGCCTGGTCGTCCACCACGTCGGCGCTGATCCCCGGCAGCGGGCGCATCGCGCTGCCGGGCTTGGCCGAGGTCACCCCGGGCAGCGGGGAGATCATGATGGCCCCGGTCTCGGTCTGCCACCAGGTGTCGACGACCGGGCACGCGCCGCGGCCGATGTTCTCCCGGTACCAGATCCATGCCTCGGGGTTGATCGGCTCGCCGACGCTGCCGAGCAGGCGCAGCGAGGAGAGGTCGTACCCCTTCGGGATGTCGTCGCCCCACTTCATCATGGTGCGGATCAGGGTGGGGGCGGTGTAGAGGATCGTCACCTTGTGCTTCTGCACCAGCTCCCAGAAGCGGCCCTTGTGCGGGGTGTCCGGGGTGCCCTCGTACATGAGCTGAGTGGCGCCGTTGGCCAGCGGGCCGTACACGATGTAGGAGTGCCCGGTCACCCAGCCGATGTCGGCGGTGCACCAGTAGACGTCGGTCTCCGGCTTCAGGTCGAAGACGGCGTGGTGGGTGTAGGCGACCTGGGTCAGGTAGCCGCCGGAGGTGTGCAGGATGCCCTTCGGCTTCGCCGTCGTGCCGCTGGTGTAGAGGATGAACAGCGGGTGCTCGGCGTCGAACGCCTCGGCGGTGTGCTCGGTCGAGGCGGTCTCCACCGTCTCGTGCCACCACACGTCCTTGTCGCTCCAGGCCACCTCCTGCCCGGTACGCCGGACCACCAGCACCCGCTCGATCGTCGGGCACTTGCCGACCGCCTCGTCGACGGTCGGCTTCAACGCCGACGGCTTGCCCCGGCGGAACCCGCCGTCGGCTGTGATCACGACCTTGGCGCTGGCGTCCTGGATCCGGTTGGTCAGCGCGTCGGCGGAGAAGCCGCCGAAGACCACGCTGTGGGTGGCGCCGATCCGGGCGCAGGCGAGCATCGCGACCGCCGCCTCCGGGATCATCGGCAGGTAGATCGCCACCCGGTCACCGGCGGTGACCCCGAGGTCGGTCAGCGCGTTCGCCGCCTGGCTGGTCATGGCCAGCAGGTCGGCGTAGGTGATCGTGCGGGTGTCGCCGGGCTCGCCCTCCCAGTGGATGGCCACCCGGTCGCCGTGCCCGGCGGCGACGTGCCGGTCCAGGCAGTTGTAGGCGATGTTGAGTCGGCCGCCGACGAACCACTTCGCGAACGGCGGATTCGACCAGTCGAGGGTCTCGTCCCACTCCTTCGACCAGTCCAGCCGGCCCGCCTGGCGTGCCCAGAACGCCAGCCGGTCCCCGGCAGCCTCGTCGTAGGCGTCCGCGGTGACGTTGGCGGCAGCGGCAAGGCCGGCCGGCGGCGGGAACTGCCGGGTCTCCTGCAACAGGTTTGCCAGAGTCTCGCTCATGGTGGATGGCTCCTCAGGCGTCGCGTCAGTGTCGTTCGGTAGGAGGTTAATCGGGCCTGGTAGCTGGGGCGAGGGGTCCGTACCACTCGCGCGATCAGACGCGCCGAATGGCGGCGTTCCGGCGCTCGCCGGTCACCGTACGTTCCGGCACCGGCGGACCGTCCGGCGGATTCGTCCGGAAGACGCCGGAGCTGTCCGGCTGATTCCGTCTGGAAGACGCCGAGGCGTTGGACGGGCGCAGGTTCCGGCGCTCGGCGCCGGCCTGACCGGGCCGGGAACTACGGTGACAGCATGGCCACCGACCCGCTCGCCCCGCTGCTGGACCTCGCCGACGTCGCGCCCGCGGTCGACCGGGCCCGCGAGCGGGTCGACCAGGCGCTGCGGCACCGCGCGTTGCGCCGGCACGGCGGCCAGGTCGCGGCCGAGGTCAGCCTGCGGTCCGCGGTGGCCAGCTCCGCGCTGGAGGGGTACGCGCACGAGCGCGAGACGGTCCGCGCCGGCACCGTGACCGATCCCGTGCTGCAAGGTGCCCTCCGGGTCGCCGGAGCGCTGCCCGGGCTGGCCGACCTGTGGCCGAAGGCGCCCCGCCAGGTGCTCGCCCGGCTGCACACCCTGGCGGCCCGGGGAACGGTGCCGGAGGAGGCGCTCGGCCGGCCGGTACCGGATCACGGCCCCGCCGCCGGAGCGTCCGTGCTGCCGGCCGCGCTCGGCGCTCGGCTGGACGGGCTGGCCGGGTTGGTCGCCGGGGGGACGTCGGTGTCGCCGGTGGTGCTGGCTGCCGTCGTACACGGGGAGCTGTTGGCGCTGCGGCCCTTCGCCGGCCCGTCCGGGGTGGTCGCCCGGGCCGCCGCCCGGCTCACCCTGCTCGCCACCGGGTTCGACCCGCGCGGCCTGATCGCGGTGGACCTGGGCCACTCGGAACGCGAGCCGGAGTACGTCGGCGCGGCCGGCGCCTTCGCCACCGGTACCCCGGACGGGCTCCGCTCCTGGCTCCGGCACTACGCGACGGCGGTGGAGGTCGGCGCGGAGCGGCTGACCGAGATCGGCGACGAGGTACTGGCGGATCCGGCACCCGCCGACTCCACGCCGAACGGGTCGGCGGCGGGCAGTTCGAGCCCCGGTGGGCGGGGACCGGTCGACCCGGGCCCTGCCTGATTGCGAGCTGTCAGGCGGTGGGGGTGCGGGTCCGGCGGTGCCGGCCGTACCAGGCGATGCCGATGGCGACCCCGACGCCGACTCCGATGGCCGCCGCGGCGACCGGCACGGCGGGACGCTCCCGGAGCCGGCGACCGAGCGGCACCGGGTGCCGGAACTCCAGCACCGGCCAGCCGTTCTCCACGGCGAGCTTGCGCAGCGCCCGGTCCGGGTTGACCGCGCTCGGATGGCCGACACACTCCAGCAGCGGACGGTCGCTGACGGAGTCGGAGTAGGCGTACGAGGCGGTGAGGTCGTAGCCGCGCTCCTTGGCCAGCTCGCCGACCGCGTCGACCTTGCTGGGACCGGCCGCGTAGAACTCCACCTCGCCGCTGTACCGCCCGTCCACCACCGTCATCCGGGTGGCGATCACGTCAGCGACCCCGAGCAGCTCACCGATCGGCCGGACCATCTCCTCGCCGGAGGCGGAGACGAGTACGACGTCCCGGCCGGCCGCCTGGTGCTCCTCGATCAGGGCGGCGGCCTCGGCGTACACGTAGGGGTTGATCAGCTCGTGCAGCGTCTCGGCGACGATCTGTCGGACCTGGTCCACCGGCCAGCCTTTGCACAGCGTCGCCAGATAGTCGCGGGTACGCGCCATCGTCTGCTCGTCGGTGCCGCCCAGCCGGAACATGAGCTGGGCGTACGCGGACTTGACCACGTCGCGGCGTGTGATCAGCCCGTCCCGGTAGAACGGCCGACCGAACGCCAACGCGCTCGACTTGGCGATGACGGTCTTGTCCAGATCGAAGAAAGCGGCGCTTCGGCCCACGGCGCGAAAGTCTAGCCGGATGGTCTATGGTCAGCGGGTGCGCGGGGTCACCTTTGGCACCTGCTGACCGGTTACCCCCTGATCGGCCGATCAGCCCCAGGGTGATCACGGTCACAGCCTGAGGGCGGACTTTCGCAGGGAGTGGAAGTTAACGCCACTCGACGTATACGGGTCGACTCAGGCATGCTTGTAGTTGCGACACACTTTCATATCCTCTGTGCTCGGTAGACCTCGGCGGTCGCACCCCCCGTGACCGCCGAGCGGGTTCGGCTCGACCCCCCCGGAGCCGAACCCCAGACGACCCCCGTCTCCCCCCGACGGGGGTCGTCGCTTTATCCGGTGAAGCGCATTCACACTGGTCACGGCCGTCCGGCTATCTCCGGCGCGCGGTCGGGTCGGGCCGACCTGTCCGGGCTCGACGCGGGTCGGGCCACGCCGTCCGTCGCGCGGTCGCCGACCCAGCGGTATCGGCCGGCGCCGGCCCCGTTGCTACTCAAGTGATCCGGCGCCCCTGCTCAAGTGTCGACCGAGCGGCCGAACGGGCAGCTACCCGAAGTCGGCGGCGGTGATCCCGTCGGCGTGCCCGGGTGGCCACTGCACCAACTCGATCCGGTAACCGTCCGGGTCGGTGAGCCACGAGGTCTGCGGGCCGCCCGGGCCGGCGGGCTGTTCCACGGGGCCGGGCCAGAGGCCGGCTCTGATCAGCGCCTCGACGGTGCCGGCGAGGTCGTCGACCTGGACGACGAGGTGGCTGAACCCGGTACCGACGTCCACCGGCCCGTCGGCCGGCCGGTGCACCAACTCCAGCGTGACGACATTCTCGTGCGGGAACTTGAGGACGGTCAGACTTGCACCGTCCCCGACGTCGACGCGACCGACCAAGGTGTATCCGAGCGCGGTGTAGAAGGCGAGCGACGCGGCGAGGTCCGATACGCGGTACGCCGTGTGGAGGGTCTTCACCAGGCCAACCATACGAGGACGCGGCCGATACGGCTCGGTTCCCGCTGCCGGTCCCGGTCGGCCCCCGTCGTAAGGCTTCCGGAGCCTTCATGGGGCCGGGGTGGCCGGGTAAGGCCGGGGCTATTCGTGGTGCAGGGCCCGGGCCAGCGTCGTCGCGGCCTGGGCGGTGACCGCCTGCGCGGCCTGGGTGGTTGCCAGCGCGTCCAGCATCGCCATGTCGTGGATGATGCCCTGGTAACGCACCTGGGTCACCGGTACGCCGGCCCTGCGCAGCTTTGCCGCGTACGCCTCGCCCTCGTCGCGCAGCACGTCGGCCTCGTTGGTGGTGACCAGGGTGGGCGGCATGCCCCGGAGTTGCTCGGGGCTGGCCCGCAGCGGTGACGCCATCGGATCGGCCCGTTCGGCCCGGTCCGGCAGGTACTGGTTCCAGAACCACATCATCAGCTCTCGACTCAGGTAGTAGCCGGTGCCGAACTCCCGATAGGAGGCGGTGTCGAAGTCGGCGTCGGTCACCGGATAGAGCAGCACCTGCCGGGCGAAGCGGGGACCGTCGCGCCGGGTGGCCAGCATCGCCACCACCGTCGCCAGGTTGCCGCCCACCGAGTCACCCGCGATGGCGATCCGGGTCGGGTCGAGGCCGTAGTCGTCGCCCTGGCTGGTCAACCACTGCGCCACCGCGTAGCACTCCTCGATCGCGGTCGGATACCGCGCCTCTGGCGACCGGCTGTACTCCGGAAAGACGATGGCCGAGTTGGACTGCACCGCGAGTTCGCGGATCAGCCGGTCGTGGGTGAGGGAGTCGCCGAAGACCCAGCCCGCGCCGTGGATGTAGAGCACCGCCGGCAGCATGCCGCCGACTCCGCGCGGCCGCATCATCTCCTGGGCGGCGGAGCGGAGGCGGTCGCCCAGCCCGCCGCCCGCGCCACCGAACCGGCCGGCGCCCCGGGGCTTGACGATCCGCACCGGTACCTGCCCGGTGGGGCCGCCGGGCACCATGATGTCCTCGATGTCGACCTCTGGACGGGGGATGTTGCCCGACTGCATCTCGACCAGCTTCGTCCGTCCCTTTTCCGGAGCGAGCTGGAACGGAAACGGCGGATTCGCCGTCATCCGGATTACCTCCTCCGCGGCTGGTTCCAGCACCACCGAGGTCGTGCTCACGGACTGCGCCATGACGGCTTCCTCCCCGATCTTCACCGCTGCGTCGCGCCGGTAGCGACCCGCACGTCGCGGGTACCCCCGCCGGTCCCGAATATGACCGGCCCCGCGGGGTCTGTCCCGCTCGGTGACCGCCCGCCGCGCCCGGCCCGCCGCATCCGGGGCGAAACCCCATCGGGTACGCACACAGCCGCCCGCGCCCGCTGCCGGGACCGCCGCTGACCGCCCCCGGTGCACATACCAGATCCACCGACCCGACGGGCGTTATCCACAGCCGGTCCAGTTATCCACAGCGCAGCTTTCCGGTGCCTGGAACGGAGGTTCGGGACGCCAGGGTGTGGCGGTAACCGGACCGCCCGTTGGAGCCGGATCCCACCGCTGGAGGACGTGATGCCACCGCGTACCCCGGTCCGTCCCGGACCGCGCCTGCCCCTGGTCGTGACCTCGGACAACGAGCTACTCGACGAACTGCTCCGGCTCGCCGCGGCGGGTGGCGGCGAGGTGGAGGTGGCCGCCGATCCGGCGTCGGCCCGGTCCCGGTGGGCCGCCGCGCCGCTGGTGGTGGTCGGCACCGACCAGGCGCAGGCCTGCCTACGGGCGAGGCTGCCCCGCCGGCCCCGGATGGTTCTGGTGGGCCGTGCCGGGGAAGGGGATGGCGGCTGGGAGGTGGCCGAGTTGCTCGGCGCCGAGCACGTCGCCGTGCTGCCGGCGGCCGAGCCCTGGCTGGTCGACCGGTTCGGCGAGTGTGTCACCGGTCAGGGTGCCGTGGGTGGCCCGGCCCGGATCGTCGCGGTGATCGGCGGGCGCGGCGGGGCCGGCGCGAGCGTACTGGCCGGTGGGCTCGCCATCACGGCGGCCCGGTGCGGCCTGCGCACGCTGCTGGTCGACGCCGATCCGCTCGGCGGCGGCCTCGATCTGGTGCTCGGCTGGGAGCAGTTGGAGGGCCTGCGCTGGCCCGCGCTGACCGAAGCGGACGGTCGGGTCGACGCGCCCGCGCTGGTCCGGGCACTGCCGAGTCGGGGCGACCTGGTGATGCTCTCCTGGGATCGCGGCGACCTGCTGGCGTTGCCGGCCGAGGCGATGGCGGCCACCATGGACGCCGGCCGGCGTGGCCGGGACATCGTCGTCGTCGACCTGCCCCGACAGCTCGACGACGCGGCGGTGATCGCACTACAAGCTGCCGACCAGGCGTTCGTACTCGTTCCCGCCGAATTGCGGGCTACCGCAGCGGCGGCCCGGGTGGCCGCGGTCGCCGGGCTGCACTGCGCCAACCTCTCGGTCATCGTGCGCGGCCCGGCCCCGGGCCGGCTCAAGGCTCGGGAGGTCGCCCGGGTACTTGACCTGCCACTGGTCGGCACGCTGCGACCCGAGCCGGGGCTCTGTCGCAACCTGGAACGCGGCGAGGCCCCGGCGGCTGCCGGGCGCGGTCCGCTGGCGGCGCTCTGCCAGCGCATCATCACCGACCTCACGGGTGCGGCCGGCGTTCCGGCCGAGGCGCGATGACCGCCCGGAAGCGGGTCTCCCGGACCGACCCGGCCCAGGGCCGACGCGCCCACACTGACGCGGTCCAGGGTCGGGCCTCCCACACCGGCGCGCGGCAGGACCGGGTTGCCCGCACTGACGTGGCCCGGAGTCGGGGCACCCGCGCCGAGGCGGCCCGGCAATGAGGCACGATCTGGCCGCCCGGGTCCGGCGCCGGTTCGCCGCCGAGGGGACGACCGTGACCCCGGCCGCCGTCGTCGCGGCGGTACGTGCCGAGCCCGGCGCCGCCGTCCTCGGCGACACCACCGTGCTGCGCATGGCCACCCGGGTGCACCACGACCTGGTCGGTGCCGGCCCGCTGACGCCCCTGCTCACCGACGACCGGGTCACCGACGTACTGGTCAACGGCAGCGAGGTCTGGGTCGACCGGGGCACCGGGCTGTCTCCGGTGTCGGTGCCACTCGGCGGCCCCGACGAGGTACGCCGGCTGGCCCAGCGGCTCGCCGCCGCCTGCGGTCGACGGCTGGACGAGGGCAGCCCGTACGTCGACGCGCGGCTGCCGGACGGTACCCGGCTGCATGCCGTACTGCCGCCGGTGGCGACCAGCGGGCCCTACCTGTCGTTGCGTACCTTCCGCCAGCGTCCGTTCACCCTCGACGACCTGGTACGCCACGGCACCCTGCCCCGCGCCGCCGCCACGTTGCTCGCGGCGGTGGTCGCCGCCCGGCTCGCCTACCTGGTCGTCGGCGGGACCGGGTCGGGCAAGACGACGCTGCTGAACACGCTGCTCGGCCTGGTACCGCCGACCGAACGGATCGTGTTGGTCGAGGACGCTGCCGAGCTGCGGCCCGTGCATCCACACGTTGTCGGCCTCCAGGCCCGCACCTCGAATGTGGAAGGCGCCGGCTCGGTCGGGCTGAGCGACCTCGTGCGCCAAGCCCTGCGGATGCGGCCCGACCGGCTGGTGGTCGGTGAGTGCCGAGGCGCGGAGGTGGTCGACCTGCTCTCCGCCCTGAACACCGGGCACGACGGCGGGGCCGGCACCTTGCATGCCAACGCTCCGGCGGACGTGCCGGCCCGGTTGGAGGCACTGGGGCTGCTCGGCGGGCTGCCCCGGCCGGCCCTGCACGCCCAGGTGGCCGCCGCGCTCCAGGTGCTGCTCCAGGTCCGCCGCGCGTCGACGGGGCGGGTGCTGGAGGCGGTCTGCCTGTTGCTGCCGGCGGGGCCGGAGCGCCTGGTCACCGTCGTACCGGCCTGGCGCCGGGACCGGGGTCTCGGGCCGGCTGCTCCGGCGCTGGCCGCGCTGATCGCCGAGCGGGGAGTGCCGGTACCGCCCCTGCTGGACGCCGCGTCCCGGTCCTGGCCACAACCCTCCCCCGGCCGGCGGGAGATCACCCGGGGTACGCCGTGATCGCCTGGTGGCTGGCGGCCGTCTGCCTGGCCGGCGCGGCGATCCTGGTCGGCTGGCCGGTCAGCCGCGCCCGGGCCCGGCGTCGGGCGGTGATCGGCGGGCGCCATGCCATGGAGAGCACCGCCCACCGGCCCGACCCGAGAGGCTGGCCGGCAGAGGTCGGCTCGGCGAAGTCGCGGAAGTCCTGGTCGACCGCGCTGGATCGGCTGTTGGCCTCTGTGCCGCCTCGGCGGGCCGTGGTCGTCGGTGTCGTGCTGGGCAGCGTCGGCGGGACCCTCGCCGGCGGTCCGGTCGCGGGACTCGCCGTCGCTGCCTACACCGGACTGGCGATACACGGTCTGTTGCGCCGCCGGGCCGGCCGGTCGGCCGAGCGGGCACAGCGCCGCCAACTCGACGCACTCTGCGGCCTCGCTGCCGACCTGCGAGCCGGGCTGCCACCGTCGACCGTCATGTTGGCGGCCGACGGATCGGACCGACTGGCCGGTCTTGCCCGGTCGGCGGTGCGCCTCGCCGAGCAGACCGGGGCGCCCTTGGCCGACCTGCTGGAGCGGATCGAGGCCGACGCGCGGGCGATGGGCCGAGGGCTGGCCGCCGCCGAGGCGCAGGCAGCCGGTGCACGTGCCACCGCCTGGTTGCTGGCGGGACTACCGGCCGGCGGCATCGCCCTGGGCTACGGCATCGGCGTCGACCCGCTGGAGATCCTGTTGCACACCCCGATCGGCGCCGCCTGCGCGGTCGGCGCCATCCTCCTGCAACTCACCGGCCTGGTCTGGGCGAGTCGCCTCAGCGGCGCCGGCCGCGCGGACCGGATCGGCAGCGAGGCCGACCGGGACGACCGGGCTGACGGGGTCGACCGGGCTGACCGGGGCGACGGGGTTGGCGGAAGTGCCGGCGGGGCCGACAGATTGCGCGGCGGGTTCGGCGGGTTCGGCGGGGCCGACAGGTCCGGCGGAATCGGCAGGTTCGGTGGTGGGTTCGGCGGGCTCGCTGGTGAGGGCGGTGGGGTCGACAGGTTCGGTGGCCGAGTCGATGAGGCTGGCCGGCTCGCGTCCGTCGCCACCTCGGGGCGCTGACGACGGTGCGGACCCTTGTCCCGGGAGCTCTGACCGGTCTCGCTCTGCTGCTGACGCTGGTCGGGGTGCCCGCTCGCCGGTCGTCCCGACGGCGGCTCTCCGCGCTCGGTCGACTCCGCCAACGGCCGCGGCCACGTAATCCCGCCGGACTGTCCACTCGGGCAGCCGGGCTGACCGGTCGTCGATCGCGCCACGTCACGACCCACGCGCTCGACGACGTCGGTGAGCGCGCCGACGGACGGTCTGGGCGCGGGTCGGGGCAGAGCCGGCGCGGGTGGGACGAGAGCCGGCCGGGCTGGTCGGGCCGGATCGATCTCGTCCGGCTCGCGGCCGGGTTGGCCGGGCTCGCGGCTGGAGTGTTGCTTGGCGGCTGGCTGGGCGTACTGCTCGGGGTGACGACGGCGGTCGGCCTCGACCGGTTGCTCCGCCGGCTCGAGCCAGCGGCTGTCCGGCGGCGTCGGCTGCGCGAGTCAGCCGACCTGCCGCTCGCCGCCGACCTGCTCGCGGCGGCGCTACGGGCCGGCGCACCGGTCGACCGTGCCGTCTGCGCCGTCGCGGAGGCGCTCGCCGGCCCACTCGGTGAGCGCCTCACCGAGGTCGGCCGGACCCTCCGGCTCGGCGGTACGGCGGAGGAGGCGTGGGCGCGCCTCGGGCCGGTGCCGGGCGCGGAGCGGCTGACGTCGGCGGCGGTCCGCTCCTCGACGAGTGGCGCGGCACTGGCCGGAGCCTTGACCCGACTTGCCGACGACCTGCGGGCCGACCGGGTGACCGGCGCCGAGGCGGCGGCCCGGCGGGCCGGTGTGCTGATCGTGTTGCCGCTCGGCCTGTGTTTCCTGCCCGCCTTCATTCTCGCCGGCCTGGTGCCGGTGATCGTCGCCGTACTCGGCGACGTGCTGTGACCGATTCGAGAAGGGAACTCAATGCTGCGCAAGTTGATTGCCCGGCTCCGCGGCGACGCCGGGATGAACACCGCCGAGTACGCCGTCGGCACCCTCGCCGCCGTCGCCTTCGCCGGGATCCTGCTGAAGGTACTCACCTCCGGCCGGGTGCAGGCCGCACTGGCGAGCGTGATCGACCGGGCCCTGTCGTGAGCCGGCGCTGGCTGGGCGACCGCGACCGGGGCTCGTTCACCGCCGAGTTGGCGGCCGGCCTGCCGGCGCTGCTGTTGTTGCTGCTCGCCGGGCTCACCGCCGTGAACGCGGTGACCACCAAGGGACAGTGCGTGGACGCGGCGCGGGAGGCGGCCCTGGCCGCCTCCCGCGGTGCCCCGGGAGTACCTGCCGGTGCCCGGGCGGCACCACCGGGCGCGGAGGTGTCGGTCTCGGTGGACGGCGACCGGGTGGTGGCCACCGTACGGGCACCGGTGCGCGCGCTCGGTGCGCGGTTGCCCCGGTTGACGGTGAGTGCGATCGCGGTGGCGGCCGTCGAGCCCGGTGCACCCGAGCCGCTGTCATGACGACCGACCGCGCCGCGAGCGCGACCCGGGCGCGTTCCGGACTCGACTGGACCCGGCGGAGGCGGGCTCGGTGCCGCCGATCGGTCCAGGGTCCTGATCGGCAACTCCGCTCGGCCAGACGTTCCGCAGCAGGCTGCCGGCCGGGCTCGAACGGCGGCGGATCCGATCGGGGCAGCGCCACCGTGTGGCTGCTCGCCGTAGGCCTGGTACTGGTGGTGTTCAGCCTTGGCGCGGCGGCGATCGGCGCCGCCCGGGTGGCCGGGCACCAGGCTCGGGTCGCGGCAGACCTCGGCGCGCTCGCTGGCGCGGCCTACGCGCTGGACGGCCCGGATCGAGCCTGTGCCCGGGCGGCGGTCATCGCCGCCGCCAACAGCGCCCGGATCACCGGCTGCACGCTCGACGGGTTCGACCTCCAGGTCACCGCCGAGGTGACGGTCGAACCACTGCCCGGGATGACCAGGGTTGCCCGCGCGACAGCCCGAGCCGGACCAGTCCGGGGCGAGGGAGCCAGCCCGGCTGACACGTCGGCGACAATCCGCCCCGGTGCTGCATGCGTTCGGCCGCCTCGTTCGGCTCGGCTACCTCCGGTCGAGGTTCCACCGTCGAGGCAGGTCCCCAACGCAGGCGACGCAGCTGAAGTCGTCGTCCCGCACCACGTTGCGCAATCCGCAGTCCGGGCAGCGGCGAAAGACCAGGCCGGCGGTGAAGCCGTCCGGGTGCGGCAGTTCGGCCCGGTCGAGCGCGGAGGCCACCGCCGGCCAGGAGTCGAGGTCGGGGCAGTAGCCGGTCGACTGGTTGCTGAGATAACTGACGACCCAATGACCAGACGGAGCATTCCGCCCGCCGGCCCGCTCGTGCGTGAAGGCGACCTCCCCGGCACCGAGTACGTCCTGCCCACCGGCGCAGGCGACGTGCTCACTGCGCCTCGGCGCCAGCCGGAGTACACCGGTCAGGTCCACCACGTAGCTGACCGGTTCGGCCAACCCCGGTACGGCCACCGACGCCACCCAGCGTGCGAAGTCCGCCGGGCAGCTGATATCGGTACTAGCGGCGCCGGGGTGGCCATCCGCCGACGGTAGCCGATCGCGAGGGGCGCGGCTTCGCCCGAATGTGATCGGTGGACATCTATTGACTTAGTTTGGAACCAAAACTAAATTTTCGGTGAGCGATGTCGCGCGCGCCATCTCCAGGCCGCAGTCGAGCCCTCGACTGCTCCGGCTATCCCGGCGTCCGTCCCGTCAGCGCCGGGCCGACAAGGAGGTCATCGTGCTGCGCACCGCACGTCTGACGATCGGCGCGTTCGCGCTCGCCGTCGTGCTGACCGTCACCGCCGCACCCGCGCCCGTCCAGGCTGCCGTCTGGAGTTCCAGCGACCGCTGGGGCACCTGGTCCAGTGGCGGCTACACGCTCTACAACAACATCTGGGGCTCGGGATACGGCCCGCAGACCATCTGGGCCAACTCGCCGAGCAACTGGGGAGTCTGGGCCGACCACCCGAACACCGGTGGGATCAAGGCGTACCCGAACGCGACCCGGTACATCGGTCGCCGGGTCAGCGCCCTGGGCAACGTCACCAGCAGCTTCAACGTGACGGTGCCGACCAGCGGCAGCGGCATCGCCTACACCACGGCGTACGACATCTGGACCACCGACCACGGGCACGAGATCATGCTCTGGATGAACAAGTACGGGCCGGTCGGCCCGCTCGGCAGTTTCCAGGTCAGGGCATCTGTCGGTGGGCACTCCTGGGACATCTACCGCGGTTCGAACGGATCCAACCAGGTCTACTCGTTCATCCGGACCAGCAACACCAACTCCGGCACCGTCGACATCCGGGGCATCGCCACCTGGATCCGCGACCGTGGCTGGTTCGGTGACGTCACGATCGGGGACGTCCAGCTCGGCTACGAGATCACCTCGTCCGCCGGCGGCCGGGACTTCGTTACCAACAGCTTCTCCGTCTCCGGCTGAAGCCAAGTCCGGCAGGCCAAGTCCGGAGGCCAAGTCCGGCTGAGGCCAAGTCCGGCTGAGGGCAAGTCGGGCTGAGGGCAACTCGGGCTGCGCGGAAGGGACCCCTTCGCGGAAGATCCGCGGGACGGGGTCCCTTCTGTGTGTCCCTCGGCGGACGGTGCCGCGCCTCGGCGGACTGCCGGTGGCTGACCGGGTGACCCGCTGCCAACGCCGTCAGCGGATGCTGCCCTCGGTGGCCCGGCGTACCACCCAGCTGTTCAGCACCTGGTGGATGCTGTGCAGCATCTGGTGGATCTGGTCCAGGCGTTCCGCCTGGGCCAGTGCCGCGTACGCCTGCGAGAGAGCGATCTGCTGGTCGACGGTCAGATGTGCCTGGTCGATGGTGTACAGCAGTTCGACGGTCTCGGCGATGGTGTCGGCCACGACGTCCTCCTCAGGCGGATCCGTGGAAGCGCTCCCAGCGTAACTTAACCGGATCCGCATAGATCCATGCATGCGAATACCGACTATCCGCGATCGGCCTGGTGATCAAGCGCGATCAGGTGTCAGCGGGCTCGGCCGGAGCCATCTTGGCCAGGTTGGTCAGCACCACGTCGAGGACCCGGACCGCCTCCGGCTTGGCCAGCGGGTTGTTGCCGTTTCCGCACTTCGGGGACTGCACGCAGGACGGGCAGCCGGCCTCGCAGCCGCACTCGGCGATCGCGTCCCGGGTCGCGGAGAGCCACGCCGACGCCGCCCGGTACGCCCGCTCGGCGAAGCCCGCGCCGCCCGGATGCCCGTCGTAGACGAAGACGGTCGGCGCCTCGGTGTCCGGATGGTTGGCCGTGGAGAGCCCACCGATGTCCCAGCGGTCGCAGGTGGCGACCAGTGGCAGCAGCCCGATCGCTGCGTGCTCGGCCGCGTGCAGTGCGCCGGGTACCTCGGCCGCCTCCACTCCGGCTGCCGCCAGCGACTCCGGCGAGACAGTGAACCAGACCGCGACCGTACGCAGCTCCCGGGCGGGCAGGTCCAGCGGCAGGGTGGCCAGCACCTCGCCGGAGGCGAGCCGGCGGCGCTGGTACGACACCACCTGGCTGGTCACGTCGACCTCGCCGAGGAACATCCCGACCGGGCCGCAGTCGAGGTAGGAGCGGACCGAGACGACGGAGAGCGAGGTGACGTCCCGGGGATGGGTGGACCAGTCCGGCTCCTCGGCGTGCACCAGCGCGCACCCGTCGTCGAGATTGAGGTCGTCCACCACGTACGACACGCCCTGGTGCAGGTAGACGGCGCCGGGGTGGACCTGGAAGTGCGACGACGCCGGGTCGACCGTGCCGAGCAGCCGGCCGGTCGACGACTCGACCACGTCCACCGGGGCGCCGCCGGTGCCGCGCAGGTCCACCTCGGGCCGCCCGGTGTGCCGCCAGTACCACCCGGTCGGGCGCCGCCGGAGCGCGCCGCCGGCCACCAGCGCGTCGACCGCCTCCTTCGCCCCCTCGCCGAAGAGTTCCAGGTCGGCCGGGGTCAGCGGGGACTCCGCCGCCGCGCAGCAGAGCTGTGGCCCCAGCACGTACGGGTTGGCCGGGTCGAGCACGGTCGCCTCGACCGGCCGGCCGAACAACGCCTCCGGATGGTGCACCAGATAGGTGTCCAGCGGGTCGTCCCGGGCCACCAGCACCGCCAGCGCCTCCCCGCCGGAGCGCCCAGCCCGGCCAGCCTGCTGCCAGAGCGAGGCCCGGGTGCCGGGGTAGCCGCAGATCAGCACCGCGTCCAGGCCGACCAGGTCGACGCCGAGTTCCAGCGCGCTGGTCGAGGCGAGCCCGAGTAACTCACCGCCGAGCAGCGCCTGCTCCAGCGAGCGGCGCTCCTCGCGCAGGTAGCCGGACCGGTAGGCGGCGACCCGGGCGCCCAGGCCGGGCACGGCCTCGTCAAGCGAGCGCCGGGCGGTGGTGGCGATCACCTCGGCCCCGCGCCGGGACCGGACGAAGGCCAGCGTCCGGACTCCGGCCGCGACCGTGTCGCCGAGCAGGTCGGCGGTCTCCCGCAACGCGGAGCGGCGTACCGGGGCGGCGTCGAGCCCGGCGCCCGCTGTCACCTCGTCGGCGAGGTGGGCCGGGTCCGGGCCGCCGGTCGGGGGCGGCAGCAGCGGCGGCTCCCAGAGCGCGAAGGTCAACCCGCCGCGCGGCGCGGTGTCCTCGGTGATTGCGGTGACCGGCAGCCCGGTCAGCCGCTCGGCCGCCGCGGCCGGGTCGCCCGAGGTCGCCGACGCCAGCACGAAGACCGGCCCGTCCGGTGCCGGCCCGGGACCGCCGGCCGCGCCCCGCTGCCCCGGCACCGACCTGGGGGTACCCGGATAGCGCGCCGCCTGCCGCCGCAGCCGGCGCAGTACGTGTGCCACGTGCGATCCGAAGACGCCCCGGTAGGTGTGACACTCGTCGACCACCACGAACGCCAGCCGGCGCAGGAAGGCGGACCACCTGGCGTGCCCGGGCAGGATGCCGTGGTGCAGCATGTCCGGGTTGGTCAGCACGAACCGGGAGTGCGCTCGGATCCAGTCCCGCTCGGCGCGCGGGGTGTCGCCGTCGTAACACGCCGGCCGTACCCCGTCGAGGCCCAGCGCGGCGACGGCCCGGAGCTGGTCGGCGGCGAGCGCCTTGGTCGGGGCGAGGTAGAGGACGGTGGCCCGGGGGTCGGCGAGCAGCGTGGCCAGCGCCGGGAGCTGGTACGCGAGCGACTTTCCCGACGCGGTGCCGGTGGCGACCACCACGTGCCGGCCGGCGTACGCGTGCCCGGCCGCCTCGGCCTGGTGCCGCCACGGCGCGACCACGCCCTGCCCGGCGAGGGCCGCGCGCAGCTCCGCCGGCACCCACTCCGGCCAGTCGACCACCGTGCCCGGCCGGGCCGGCACCCGCTCGACATGTGTCACCGGGGTCCCGGTCGTGCCGCCGTGCGCCCGGGCGCGCAGCAGGTCCAGCAGCTCACCCGCGCCGGGGCGACCGGCCGGGCGGGAGTCCCCGACCCCGGTACCGGCCGATACTGTTGCGGGAAACGTCACGCCCTGCACTCTCGCACTCTCGTACGTGCGTCGGAAGGCCGGGTCGCGGTCGGGCCGCCGTCGCTGCACGGTCCGCTGGTCGATGGTTAGATGCCCAGGAGCGTTCCAGGCCGGTCAGAGGAGGACTGATGGATCTGTCGCTGACGACCCGCGCCATCGGTGAGTACACGGTGTTGGAGGTTGGCGGCGAGGTCGACGTCTACACCGCTCCGCGGCTGCGCGAACGTCTGGTCGAGCTGATCGACGGCGGGTCCCGGGCGATCGTGGTGGACCTGGGTCGGGTGGACTTCCTCGACTCGACCGGCCTCGGCGTGCTGGTGGGGGCGCTCAAGCGGCTGCGTCCCGTCGGCGGGACCTTCGGGCTGATCTGCGACAAGGAGCCGCTGCTCAAGATCTTCCGGATCACCGCCCTCGACCAGGTGTTCCCGATCTACCCCACGCTGGACGCCGCCACGTCGGCCGACTCCTCCGGTGCCGATGCCTGATGTCGACGGCCGACGCGTGATGTCGAAGGTCAAACTCTCCTTCACCCCGGCCCCGGTCCACGTCCGCACCGCCCGGTTGGTCGGGGTCGCGGTGGCCCGGCGGGCCGGCGTGCCCGAGGAACTGCTCGACGAGGTACGACTGGCGATCGGTGAGGCCTGCGCCCGGGCGGTCGCCCTGCACCGCCAGTACGGGCTGAGCGATCTCGTGCTGGTCGAGATGTCGGACGGTCCGGCGTACACCGTCCGGGTGATCGACCGGGCGCCGATCGAGGCCGGGTTGGGGTTGGCCGCGCTGCCCCCCGACGAGCTGGCCGACGAGTCGCTGACCGACGAGGCGCTGACGGTGGGTGTCGGGTTTGCCCTGCTCGCGGGCTTTGTCGAGGACCTCCAGGTGCGTCCGGTCGACGAGGGCGTCGGTACCGAGGTCCGGATGGCCTGGCCGCTCGGGCGGTAGCCCGGCTGCTCGCCGGCACCCGCATTATCAGAACCGCGCGGCTAACACAGCGACGAAGATCATCGCGACCGGGCGGGTCCTCTGTGTGACCTCCAACACGACGGCCCGCTAGAGTACCCGGGGTTATCAGCAAGTGTGCTGGTCCCGCTCCTGTGGGTGGGGGAGCTTCGCCGATCGCGGGGGCCGTGGGTCGGCGGAACGCTTGCGAATTTGTCGCTCCACGCGTGGAGACGTCTGGCCGGTTCGTCCGCCGGCCCGGCGCGAGTGTTCGGTACAGGAGGACATAGATGTCCGTATATAGGGCCGCCGATGGTGGCGGGCTGTCCCTCGGCGGCGAGAACCTGTCGTACGTCGTCGTCGCGGCGGTTATCGCCCTGGTGGCGCTCGGCTTCGCGGGTGCGCTGACCAAGGCCGTGCTCTCGACCGGCAGAGGCACCGAGAAGATGCAGGAGATCGCGGGGGCCGTGCAGGAGGGGGCCTCGGCCTACCTGCTCCGGCAGTTCCGCACCCTCGCCATCTTCGTCGTGGCCGCCGTGATCCTGCTCTTCCTGCTGCCGGTGCACGAGACCGAGGGCAGCGAGACGCTGGTGAAGATCGGCCGATCGGGCTTCTTCGTGGTCGGTGCCCTGTTCAGTGCGTTCATCGGTGGCGCCGGCATGGCCCTGGCCACCCGCGCCAACCTGCGGGTCGCGGCCGCCGCCCGGGAACACCAGGGCGGCCGGGAAGCGGCGATGCAGATCGCGTTCCGCACCGGCGGCGTGGTCGGCTTCCTCACCGTCGGCCTCGGCCTGGTCGGTGCGGCGGCGGTCGTCCTGATCTACAAGGGTGACGCGCCGACCGTGCTGGAGGGCTTCGGTTTCGGTGCCGCGCTGCTCGCCATGTTCATGCGGGTCGGCGGCGGAATCTTCACCAAGGCGGCCGACGTCGGCGCCGACCTGGTCGGCAAGGTCGAGCAGGGCATCCCGGAGGACGACCCGCGCAACGCGGCGACCATCGCCGACAACGTGGGCGACAACGTCGGTGACTGCGCCGGCATGGCGGCCGACCTGTTCGAGTCGTACGCGGTGACCCTGGTCGCCGCGCTGATCCTCGGCCGGGCCGCCTTCGGCGAGCACGGGCTGGTCTTCCCGCTGATCGTCTCCACCATCGGCGTGCTGATCGCCATCCTCGGGGTGTTCATCACCCGGCTGCGGGCCGGCGACCGGTCCGGGCTCACCGCGATCAACCGGGCGTTCTACGCCTCCGCGGTGGTCTCGGCGATCCTGGTCGCGGTGATGTCCTTCGTCTACCTGCCGGCCACCTGGGCCGAGATGCTCGGCAACGAGTGGCGCAGCGCGCTCGGCCTCGCCGAGGGGGCGGCGGACCCGATCGACCCGCGGATCCTCGCCATCGGCGCCGTGGTGATCGGCATCGTGCTGGCCGCCGCCATCCAGGCGCTGACCGGCTACTTCACCGAGACCAACCGGCGACCGGTGCAGGACATCGGCAAGTCGTCGCTGACCGGTCCGGCCACCGTGGTGCTGGCCGGGATCAGCGTCGGCCTGGAGTCGGCGGTCTACTCCGCACTGCTCATCGCGGCCGGGGTCTTCGGCGCGTTCCTGCTGGGTGGCGGCTCGCTCACGCTCTCGCTCTTCGCGGTGGCGCTGGCCGGTACCGGTCTGCTCACCACGGTCGGCGTGATCGTCGCGATGGACACCTTCGGGCCGATCTCCGACAACGCGCAGGGCATCGCCGAGATGTCCGGCGACATCGACGAGCAGGGCGCGCGTACGCTCACCGAGCTGGACGCAGTCGGCAACACCACCAAGGCGATCACCAAGGGGATCGCGATCGCCACGGCGGTGCTCGCGGCCACCGCGCTGTTCGGGTCGTACACCGACACGCTGGGCACGGCACTGCGGGACGCGGGTTCCGACCTGTCGATCGACGGGCTGTTCAACGTGGCCAACCCGCGCAACCTGGTCGGCCTGATCATCGGTGCCGCGGTGGTGTTCCTCTTCTCCGGTCTGGCCATCAACGCGGTCTCCCGCTCGGCGGGTGCCGTGGTGATGGAGGTACGCCGGCAGTTCCGCGAGCTGCCCGGGATCATGGATTACAGCCAGCGGCCGGAGTACGGCAAGGTGGTCGACATCTGCACCCGGGACGCGCAGCGCGAGCTGATAACCCCGGGGCTGCTGGCCATCCTGGCGCCGATCGCGGTCGGTTTCGGGCTCGGCCCGGGTGCGCTGGCCGCGTACCTGGCCGGTGCCATCGGAGCCGGCACCCTGATGGCGGTCTTCCTGGCCAACTCGGGCGGTGCCTGGGACAACGCCAAGAAGCTCGTCGAGGACGGCGCGTACGGCGGCAAGGGTTCGGAGTCGCACGCGGCCACGGTGATCGGTGACACGGTCGGTGATCCGTTCAAGGACACCGCCGGGCCGGCGATCAACCCGCTGATCAAGGTGATGAACCTGGTCTCGCTGCTGATCGCCCCGGCAGTGGTGGCCTGGAGCGTCGGCGAGGACAAGAACACCGGGCTGCGGATCGGGGTCGCGGTCGTCGCGGCGCTGATCATCGTCGCGGCGGTGGTGTTCAGCAAGCGCAAGCCGGTGGCCATGTCGGACTCCGACACCGGCGCCGGCAGCGGCAGCTCCGACCAGCAGCCGCAGACCGCCAACGTCTGAGGCGGGACAGTCCGGATCCGGGCCCGTCGCGTACGCGTGACGGGCCCGGATCCGTTCCCCACACCGGCGACGGCGGGCCCTCCCACCGGCCGGCTCGGGGTGGACTGGTGTCCGGCACCGCTGGCCGGCTGGAGGCGGCCCGATGTGCGGCACCGCTGGCGGGTCGGGGTGGTTCGACGGGTGGTCCGGGGCGGCTCGGCCGATTACCCCCCTCGCGAAGCCCGCTCCAACCCGTACGCTGCAACGCATGCGTACCCCCCGCACGGCATCCGCCGGAAGGTTCACGGCGGCCCTGTGCACGATCGCCCTGCTCCTCGGGGGCTGCGCCGGGGGACCCACCCCGCAGGTCTGGGCCGCCGCGGTCTGTGCGGCGCTGGCACCGTGGCGGGCCGAGATCGGGACGCTGACCCGGAGCACCCAGCAGCAGATGACCGCGCAGACCAGTCCGGCGCAGGCCAAGGAGAATCTGGTCCGGCTGCTCAGAGGTGCCGAACAGGCCAGCGAGACCGCCCGGCAGAAGGTGGAGGCGGCCGGCGTACCGGACACCGAGAAAGGTGAGGCGGTCTCCAAGGGCTTCGTCGCCTCGCTGACCGCCGTCCGGGACGCCTACGGCCGGGCCGGCGCGGCGATCGAAGCACTCGGCACCGGGCAGGCCGGCGAGTTCTACGACGGCGTCAAGGCCGCGGTCGACACCCTCAACAAGGAGTACGAATCCAGTTCGCTCGACACCAGCGAGCTGGATTCGGTGGAGTTGAAGCGGGCCTTCGACGAGGTTCCGGAGTGTCGCTGACGCCCCCCGTCCCGCCCGTACCGGCCGAGTCGCCCGACCCGGCCGGCATGGCCTCCGAGCCACCCGACCCGCCCGACCCGCCCTCGGAGCCGACCGGCCCGATCCCGGCCCCGCCCCCGTCCCAGCCGCCCGGCGTGGCAGGGGGCGAGCAGCCCGGGGCCGTGGATGAGCAGTCCCAGCCCCAGCCGCCCGGCGCAGCAGGGGCCGAGCAGCCCGAGGCTGTGGATGAGCAGTCCCAGGCAACGGCCGAACGGCCCGAGGCTGTGGATGAGCGGTCCGGGGCAACGGGCGAGCAGCCTGAGCTGGTCGGGGTGGTGCGGGAGCGGCCCGGTCCGGGTGCCGAGCCGGCCGGGGCAACAGGGGAGCAGCCTGCGCGGCCGGATGGGACGAGGAGTCCGGCCGCCCCGCCGGTACGGCAGCTCTCGCTCTTCGGGGTGGAGGCCGCCGACCCGTCCGTCGGTGACCTCGCCGGGCTGCTGGCCGGGCCGGGCGAGCTGGTCCGGATGGGTGGCACCGCCCGGATCACCACGATGGTGGACGCCGCCTGGCGGGTGCACGTACTCGTCGCCGAGCTGGCCCGCCGGGGGTTGACCGCGAGCTGGCTGGGGCGGGTGGCGGAGCAGCACGGGGTGCAGACCTCCTACAGCACCCTGCTCGCCCCGCTGGCGGCGGGTTGGCTGCGCGGCACGGTGAAGCGGCCGCCCGGCAACTTCTTCCTGACCGGTCCCCGGCTGCGGCTCTGGGCGGCGGCGGCCGGCGCTCCCGAGCCGCTCGGTTTCGTGCTCCGGCTCGGTGCCGCCGACGAGGCGTGCTGGGAGCCGGTCGGTGCGGCGCTGGCCGCGATCGGCCTGCCGGCGGTGCTGCTCGACGCGGGGGCCGGCGGTCCGGCGTACCGGATCACCGGGCGACGCCGGCTGGCCCGGCTGGCCGAGTTGGTGGGTGACCGCCCACCGACCGCGCCGCCGAGCCAGTGGCCGGGTGGTCTGTCGTCGTGAGTACCCTCGATGGAGTGCCCGCCGGAGGCCCCGGAGGGATCGACCGGTGTCGTATCCCGGACAGCCGGAAGTCAGATTTGTTCGGTTAATCCGGTTAGCGGCCCACTGAGTGGGGCATGATCCGTCCGGTTGGTCCCGCACGGATCGCCCGTGGGTGTACGGTGTCGCCGTCCGGCATGACCGCCCGTCCCGTGTTGTTGCACCCGGTGTTACCGCAGCGTAGCGGTGCTCTTCTCGGGCCGCGCAACTCTGCGGTCGGGGAGCGCGTTACGTTGGACGTCTGGCCACCGGGCGGCCGATCCGGCCCCGGCGGCGAGCGCGGACAGGGCGGTCCGCAGGGGGAAAGATCGTGAGTGAGGTCAGGAGAGACGTGCCGAGCAACGCCAGGAGTACCCGTCTGGTCATCGTCGAGTCACCGGCGAAGGCCAAGACGATCTCGGGCTATCTCGGCCCGGGATACGTCGTCGAGGCCAGCCTGGGTCACGTCCGTGACCTGCCGCGCAACGCCGACGACGTGCCCGCCAAATACAAGGGCGAGTCGTGGGCCCGGCTCGGGGTCGACGTCGACAACGGGTTCGCCGCCCTCTACGTCGTGTCGCCGGACCGCAGGCAGCAGATCAGCAAGCTGACCCGACTGGCCAAGGAGGTGGACGAGGTCTTCCTCGCCACCGACGAGGACCGCGAGGGCGAGGCCATCGCCTGGCACCTGGTCGAAACGCTCAAGCCCAAGGTGCCGGTCAAGCGGATGGTCTTCCACGAGATCACCCGGCAGGCCATCCAGGCCGCGGTGGCGAACCCGCGCGAGATCGACCGCGACCTGGTCGACGCCCAGGAGGCCCGGCGGATCCTGGACCGGCTCTACGGCTACGAGGTCTCCCCGGTGCTGTGGCGCAAGGTCCGTTCCGGGCTGTCCGCCGGCCGGGTCCAGTCGGTGGCCACCCGGATCGTGGTCGAGCGCGAGCGGCAGCGGATGGCGTTCCGCACGGCAGAATACTGGGACATCCTGGCCACCCTCGCCGTGCGGGGCACCGCCGAGGGCCCGCGCAACTTCTCCGCCACCCTGGTCGCGCTCAACGGCGACCGGATCGCCAGCGGCAAGGACTTCGAACCGACCACCGGCCAGGTGAAGCCGGGTGCCGGGGTGATGCACCTCGACGAGGCGGGCGCCCGTGGACTGGCCGCCCGCCTCGACGGGCGGCCTTTCACTGTGACCCGGGTGGACGAGAAGCCCTACCGGCGCCGCCCGTACGCGCCGTTCATCACCTCGACGCTCCAGCAGGAGGCGGCCCGGAAGCTGCGTTTCTCCTCGCAGCAGACGATGCGTACCGCCCAGCGGCTGTACGAGAACGGCTACATCACCTATATGCGTACCGACTCGGTGAACCTGTCGGAGACGGCCATTTCGGCCGCCCGCCGGCAGATCGCCGAGCTGTACGGCGAGCGGAACGTGCCGCCGGAGCCCCGCCGCTACACCGGCAAGGTGAAGAACGCCCAGGAGGCGCACGAGGCGATCCGTCCCGCCGGGGACAACTTCCGCACCCCCGGTGAGCTGGCGAACGAGCTCTCCGCCGAGGAGTTCCGGCTCTACGAGCTGATCTGGCGGCGGACCATCGCGTCCCAGATGACCGACGCGGTCGGCTCCAGCGTCTCGGTGCGGATCCGGGCGGTCTCCGGCGCGGGCGAGGAGGCCGACTTCGGCGCGACCGGCAAGACCATCACCGAGCCGGGCTTCCTGCGGGCGTACGTGGAGTCGTCCGACGACGAGAACGCCGAGGCCGAGGACGCCGAGCGGCGGCTGCCGAACCTGGTCAAGGACCAGCCGCTGACCGCCGAGGAACTGGCCGCTACCGGGCACCACACCCAGCCGCCGTCCCGCTACACCGAAGCGTCGCTGGTCAAGTCGCTGGAGGAGCTGGGCATCGGCCGGCCGTCCACGTACGCCTCGATCATGGCGACGATCCAGGACCGGGGGTACGTCTTCAAGCGCGGCCAGGCGCTGATCCCGTCCTTCCTGGCGTTCGCCGTGGTCGGCCTGCTGGAGCGGCACTACCCGCGACTCGTCGACTACAACTTCACCGCCGCGATGGAGAACGAGCTGGACGAGATCGCCGGTGGCGACCACGCGGCGGTGGACTTCCTGACCTCGTTCTACTTCGGCAGCGAGATGGGTGGCGACCAGTCGGTGGCCCGGTCCGGCGGGCTGAAGAAGATGGTCACCGAGAACCTGAGCGAGATCGACGCGCGCAGTGTGAACTCGATCCCGCTGTTCCGGGACGACGAGGGGCGCGACGTCGTGGTCCGGGTCGGCCGGTACGGCCCGTACCTGCAACGGAGCCTGCCCGGCGCGGAGCCGGCAGCCCGGGACACCGGCGACGGCGGCCCGCCCGAGGACACCTCCCCGGCCGGCGACCGGGCGCCGATCCCGGAGGGTGTGGCCCCGGACGAGCTGACCCCGGAGAAGGTGCACGAGCTGTTCCTCGGCGGTGGCGGCGAGCGCAAGCTCGGCGAGCACCCGGAGACCGGCGAGCCGATCGTGCTCAAGTCCGGCCGGTTCGGCCCGTACGTGGCCAGTGGCGAGCGCAAGTCGTCGCTGCTCCGCTCGCAGTCGCCGGAGTCGCTGACGATGACCGAGGCGCTGCAACTGCTCACCCTGCCCCGGGTGGTCGGGGTGGCTGCGGACGGCGCCGAGGTGCTGGCCGCGAACGGCCGCTACGGCCCGTACGTGAAGCGCGGGGACGAATTCCGGTCGCTGGAGTCGGAGGAGCAGCTCTTCACGGTCACCCTGGACCAGGCGCTGGCACTGCTGGCGGCGCCGAAGACCCGGCAGCGCCGGGCGGCGGCCCCGCCACTGCGGGAGATGGGCGCGGATCCGCTGACCGAGAAGCCGCTGGTGATCAAGGACGGCCGGTTCGGGCCGTACGTCACCGACGGCGAGACCAACGCGTCGTTGCGGCGCGGCCAGACTCCGGAGGCGCTGACCCTGGAGGAGGCGTCGGAGATGCTGGCCGAGAAGCGGGCCAAGGGTCCGGCGCCGCGCAAGCGGGCGGCCAAGAAGGCGACCGCCAAGAAGGCGGCGGCGAAGGCGACCGACGGCGAGACGGCCGCGAAGAAGACCGCGGCCAAGAAGACCGCCGCGAAGAAGACCACCGCCGCGAAGGCGGCGGCGAAGAAGGCTCCCGCGAAGAAGGCCGCCCCGCGGAAGGCCACCACCGCCGCCGACCCGACCGACTGACCCCCGCACTCGCCCGGCGGGGGTGGGTCGGCGAGATCTTGGCGAGTTGGGGGTTCCCGCGAGCCACAACTCGCCGAGATCTTGGCTCGGACTGAAGCCGGCCGGCGGCGGTCAGGTCGTCGGCGGGTCGGGCCGGGGACGGCGGAAGCCGTACGTCTGGTGTTCGCGGCGGAAGCCGAGCGAGGCGTAGAGCCGCTGGGCCGGCAGGTTGTCCGCGTTGTAGTTGACGGTCACCGTCGCCATCCCGGCCGCCCGCATCCGGTGCATCGCGGTCAGCATCACCGCCCGGGCCAGCCCGCGCCGGTTGAAGTCCCGGTGCGTGCCGACCGGCTCGAAGTGGCCGACCCGGTTGCGCCCGTCGAGCCAGTAGACGGTGAAGGCGGCGATCCGCCCGTCCGGTGCCTCGGCGACGATCTCCCGCTCGGCGGAGTAGCCGGGCCGGGTCATCACCGCCGACCGGTACAGCTCGGCGGTCCAGTCCGCGTCGAACGCCGAGTTGCGGGCCAGGGCGAGCTGCCCGGCGTCGGCCGGCCGGGCGGTACGCAGTACGAAGCCCTCCGGTGCGACCGGCGCGTCGACCGGGCCGGTGAGTTGCCGGACGGTGACGTCGTCCCAGGTGCGGAACCGGGCGAACCCGAGTTCGGTGAGCAGCCGGATCCGGATGCTGTCGCAGTCGAAGACGTCGGTCAGCACGTACGGCTGGTCGGCGGTCATCGCCCGGGTGGTGGTCCGGTACGCCGTGCGAAGCATCTCGACCTCGGCGGCGGTGCCGCGCAGCGCGGGCGCGGTGAAGACGTCGAACGCGGCGCCGAAGCGCAGGTTGACCGCGAGCCCGACGATCTCGTCGGCGGACTCCCAGAGCTGGACCAGCTCACCCGGCGGTCGGCCCCGGAGGTTCTCGTAGATCCGGTGCGGCACCTCGCCGACGTGGTCGTATCCGCACCGGCCGGCCTCGGCGATCCAGGCCGCGAAGGTCCGCGACAGGCGCGGCAGGTCGGCGTCCGAGTAGGGTCGCATCCGCGGCATGTGGCTCGTCACCGGGCCTGTATAAGGCATCGCCCGGCCCGGGGCCGAACGATTTCCGGCCGGGTCAGGCCCCGAGCACCTGCTCGGTGTAGGAGTTCGCGAAGAGCCGGTCCGGGTCGAGCCGGTCCCGCACGGCCAGGAAGTCGGCGAACCGAGGGTACGCCGGGCGCAGCGACCCGGCGTCCCGGTAGTGCAGCTTGCCCCAGTGCGGCCGGCCGCCCAGTTCGGTGGCGATCCGTTCGAAGGCCCGGAAGTACGGCTCGGCGGGCATCCCGGCGTACTGGTGGATCGCCACGTACGCCGACTCGCGCCCGTGGCCGTGCGAGAGCCAGATGTCGTCCGGGGCGGTGAACCGGACCTCGACCGGGAAGAGCACCCGGAACGGCAGCTCGTCGATCACCCGGCGCAGCCCGGCCAGTGCCTCCGGCAGGGCGGGCCGGGGCAGGGCGTACTCCATCTCCTCGAACCGGACCCGGCGCGGGGTGCAGAAGACCCGGTCGGAGCGGGCGGTGTAGCTGCGCGCGGTGAGCGCCCGGGCGGAGACGGCGGAGATCGTCGGTACCAGGGCCGGGGCGGCCCGGCCGAGCCGGCAGGCTCCGGCGAAGACGGAGTTGGCCAGGAAGTCGTCGTCCAGCCAGCTCCGGAACCGGGGCAGCGGCCGGTCGTCGGCGGGTACCCGGTTGTTGACCTTCACCTGTACCCGGTCGGTGTACGGGAACCAGTAGAACTCGAAGTGGTCGTTTCCGGCGACCAGTTCGGGCAGCTCGGCGAGGACCTCGGGCAGCGGTGCCGGGCGCTCGTCGGCGCGGAGCACGAAGGCGTCCACGCAGTTCAGCGTCACCTCGGTGATCACCCCGAGGGCGCCGAGCCCGACCCGGGCCGCCGCGAAGACGTCGGCGTTCCGGTCGGCGGAGCACTCCAGCAACTCACCGGTCCCGGTGACCAGGGTGAGTCCGGCGACGAAGGTGGAGAGGCAGCCGTAGCCGGCGCCGGTGCCGTGGGTACCGGTGGAGATCGCCCCGGCCAGCGTCTGCGCGTCGATGTCGCCGAGATTGGCCAGCGCCAAATCGTGTCCGGCGAGCACCTCGTTGAGCGCGTGCAGGGTGATCCCAGCCGGTACGGTGATCAGCCGACGCCCGGAATCGATCCGGACCGGTCCGGTCAGCGCGGTGAGATCGACCCGCTGGTCGTCGGCCCGGGCAATCGCGGTGAACGAGTGGCCACTACCGACCGGCTTGATCCGCCGGCCGGTGGTCCGGGCGGCCCGGATCGTGGCGACGACCTCGTCCACGGTCGACGGTCGCAGCGCGTCGCCGGTGACGCGCTGGTTGCCGGCCCAGTTGGACCACGAGGAGGTGACTCCGGGTGGTGCGGTACGCCCGCTCATCTGACCTCCCCTGGCTCTGACCAGGTCGCCGATGGACAAACATGAATTAGACTCACGTCAACGTGTACCAGGGCGAGTAAATCAGGATCGTCACGGCGAGTAAATACCGATATCCGTTCGGCTCGTTAGTCCGGATAGCGTTTCGAAACCGTGACGCCTAGTAACCTTCACCCCGTCGAAAGGGAGTGGCGACGAGTGTCCACGTCAACCGCCACATCCGGTCCACTGCGCCGCGTACCGGTGCAGGGCCGTAGCGTCGCCCGGGTCCAGCGCATGCTCGACGCCTGTGCCGAGATAGTCGACGAGGTCGGCTACGAGGGGCTGACCACGACCCTGCTCGCCGAGCGCGCCGGAGTGGCCATCGGGTCGGTGTACCAGTTCTTCCCAGACAAGCGAGCGATCGTGCAGGCACTGACCCTGCGCAACATGGAGGCGTACCTGGAGCGGCTCAGCGACCGGTTCTCCCGGGGCGACCTGACCCACTGGTGGGACGGGGTCGACGCCGCGATCGACGAGTACATCACGATGCACCGGAGGGTGCCCGGCTTCCGTACCCTGCACTTCGGTGACGTCGTCGACGTGCACCTGCTGGACGAGGACCGGGACAACAACGGCGTCATCGCCGAGCAGTTGGCCCGGGTGCTGGTCGAGCAGTTCGGCACCAGCGACGCGCCCCGGCTGCGCTTCGCGCTGGAGATCGCGGTCGAGGCGGCCGACGCGTTGATCAAACTGGCCTTCCGGCGCGATCCGGAGGGCGACGAGAAGGTGCTGACCGAGGCGACCGCGCTGATCCGGGAGTACCTGCACCGGCACGTCGACGCCGCTCCCTCGGCCGGCTAGCCGGCCACCGGTCCAACCAGTACCGCGGCCGGCCGGTGCGCGCTCAGAGAAAGGCCCGGCCCTCGCCGCGATAGGTCGGCACCGTGCCCACGACCCGGTCCGACTCCACCAGGTGCAGCTCGCCGACGTGTTCCGCCAGCTCGCCGGCCTTGGCGTGCCGGAACCAGACCCGGTCGCCGACCCGCAGCGACTCGGCGGCGGCACCGGTCACCGGGGTCTGCACCTCCCCGGCGCCCTCGGTGCCGGTCAGCCGCAGACCCGGCGGCAGCCACGGAGTGGGCAGCCGGGTCCGGTCGGCCGGCCCGGACGCCACCCAACCACCGCCGAGCAGGGTCACCACCCTGGCGGCGGGACGGCGGACCACCGGCAGCGCGAAGAACGCCGCCGGTCGGGGCCGCCAGCTCCGGTAGGCGTCGAACAGCGTCGGCCCGTACAGGCCCGACCCGGCGGTGATCTCGGTTACCGCCGGGTCCGCCGCGGTCAGTGCGACGCTGCCGGTGCCGCCACCGTTGACGAACTCCAGGTCGGCGTGGTCGCGTACCGCCGCGACCGCCGCCGCGCGCCGGTGCACCAGTTCCCGGTACGACCGCCGTTGCAGCAGCCGGATGGTGGCACCACGGACAGCCTGCCGGGGCGGTGCGTCGCCGAGCCCGGCGATCTGTGCCTCGTACGCCATCAAACCGACCAGCCGGAAGCCCGGCCGCTGTGCGACGGCGCCGGCCAGCGTGCTGGCCTCGCCGGCCGAGTGCACCGGTGAGCGGCGGATGCCGACGTGCAGCCGGCCACCGAAGGCGTTGGCCATCGGCCGCCAGGACGCGTCCAGATCGAGGCAGGTCCGGATCTCTGCGCGGGAGCCGGCAGTGGCGACCGCGTCGACCAGGTCGAGTTGGGCGGGGTTGTCCACCATCAGGCAGATCTTGGCGGCCAGCTCCGGGTCGGCGGCGAGCTGGGCCAGCGCCTGCCGATCGGTGCTCGGGTAGCCGACCAGCGCGTCGTCGGTCACGCCGCTGCGGACCAGCCAGATCGCCTCGGCCAGCGTGTACGCCATCACGCCGCCCCAGCCGGGTCCGGCCAGGGCCCGGCCGAGCAGGGCCCGACAGCGCAGCGACTTGCTGGCGACCCGGAGCGGCTTGCCGCCGGCCTGGTCGGTCAGGGCGCTGGCGTTGGCGTCGAACGCGTCGAGGTCGACCACGGCGAAGGGTGGTTCGAGGTGCGCGGTCGCCCGGTCCAGACGACGACGCAGCAGGTCGCGTTCGGTGGCCATTCGAGCACGCTAACCCCCGGGGCGATAATGCGAAACTCTCTCGTGTCTTTCGGGCGTGGCGTGGCCCGCCCGTAGGGGCGCGACGCGGACCGCCCGGAGATCCGCGGGCGACCCCTAGGCCCCGGTTCCGGGGAATGTCGGGGTCGGGGCGGATCCGTACCGCGATTAGAGTGTGCTCGGGGGAGCCCAGCCATGGGCCGGGGCGCGGAGGGGTACGACCATCGACGACAACGACAGGAGCGCGGAGCGCACAGCGCAGTCGCCGCCCGGTACTCCCACGCCACCTACCGCCGCCGGTCCGGTCGACCGGACCGGCTACCAGGCGCTCCGCTCGGTCATGCGGATCCGTCCGTTCCGCCGGCTCTGGCTGGTGCTCGGCGCCGCCTCGTTCGGTGACTGGCTCGGCCTGCTGGCCACCTCGCTCTTCGCCGCCTCCCAGGTCACCGGCGACACCGCCAAGGGCCTCGCCTTCGGCGGCGTGATCGCGGTCCGGCTGCTCCCGGCGCTGGTTCTCGGCCCGATCGCCGGGGTGCTGGCCGACCGGTTCGACCGGCGCCTCACCATGGTCATCTGCGATCTGCTGCGGTTCGTGCTGTTTGCCTCGATCCCGCTCGCCGCCCTGCTCGACGTCGGCGGTGGTCTGGTGGTCGGCTGGGCGGCGGTCGCCACCTTCCTGATCGAGGCGATAACCCTGATCTGGATCCCGGCCAAGGAGGCCGCGGTCCCGAACCTGATCCCGCGGACCCGGCTGGAGGTGGCCAACCAGCTCACGCTGATCACTACCTACGGGGTCACCCCGGTGCTGGCCGCCATCGTCGCCGCGGTGCTGGACCGCAGCGTGCGAGCCGCCGCCGGTGGACCGCCGCCGGACTGGGCCGAACCGGCCCAGTTGGCCCTCTACGTCAACTCGTTGAGCCGGCTGGCCACCGCGCTGGTGGTCTTCTTCGGAATTCGGGAGATCAGCGGCCGGGGCGATCGTCGGAGTGTCCAGCAGGTCGAGCAGAGCGCGTTGCGCCAGTTCGTCGACGGCTGGCGGTTCATCGGCAAGACTCCGCTGGTCCGGGGTCTGGTGCTCGGCATCTTCGGCGCGTTCGCCGGTGGCGGTGTGGTGATCGGCACCGCGAACTTCTTCACCAAGTCGCTGGCCGCCGGTGAGGCAGCATTCTCCCTGCTCTTCGGCGCGATCTTCCTCGGCCTGTCGCTCGGCATCGGGCTCGGACCGATGATCGTCCGGGAGATGTCCCGGCGGCGCTGGTTCGGCATGAGCATCGTGCTGGCCAGCGCCTCGGTGCTGGTACTCGCCGGCTCCATCCACCTCTCCATGGCGATCCTCGGCGCGGTACTGGTCGGCGCGGGCGCCGGAATGGCCTTCCTGGCCGGTACCACCCTGCTCGGCGGGGAGATCGCCGACGAGGTACGCGGCCGGGTCTTCGCCGTGGTGCAGACCGGGACCAGGCTGGTGCTGATCCTGGCCATCTCGGTGAGCAGCCTGCTGGTCGGCGTCGGCGGCTCCTGGCAACTGCGCATCGCCGACCTGGGCATCTCGGTCTCCTCGACCCGACTGCTGCTGCTGGTCGCCGGGGTGGCCGGCATCCTCACCGGGATCAAGGCGTTCCGCCAGATGGACGACAAGCCGGGCGTACCGGTGCTGTCCGACCTCTGGGGCTCGATCCGGGGGCGTCCGCTCTTCCCGGCCGAGCCGTTCGCCTCGACCGGAGCCTTCGTGGTCTTCGAGGGCGGCGAGGGCGCCGGCAAGTCGACCCAGGTGGCCAGGCTGGCCGAGGCGCTGCGCCGGCGGCACCGCGAGGTGGTGGTGACCCGGGAGCCGGGCGCGACCGGGGTCGGGGAGCAGATCCGCGGCCTCGTGCTCGGCGGGACCAGCGGCCCGGACGCGCTCGCCCCCCGGGCGGAGGCACTGCTCTACGCCGCCGACCGGGCCCACCACGTCGCCACGGTGGTCCGCCCGGCGCTGGCCCGCGGCGCGGTGGTGATCAGCGACCGGTACGTCGACTCGTCCCTCGCCTACCAGGGCGCCGGCCGGACCCTGCCGGTCGAGGAGGTCTCCTGGCTTTCCTCCTGGGCCACCGGCGGCCTCAAGCCCGACCTGGTGGTACTGCTCGACATCGAACCCCGGACCGGTCTGATCCGGGTGGACGCCCGGGGCGGCGACCCGGACCGGCTGGAGGGCGAGTCGATCGACTTCCACGACCGGGTCCGGTACGCCTTCCTCGACCTGGCCGCCGCCGACCCCAAGCGCTACCTGGTGCTCGACGCCTCCCGGCCGGTCGACGAGCTGGCGGCGGCGGTGGCCGAGCGGGTCACCGGGATGCTCGCCGACCCGGATGCGACCGGCCATCCGGAACCGGCGAGCCCGCCGGACACCTCGGCCCGGCCGGAGTTATCCGAAGCCGAGCTGCGGACGCCGGCGGAATCGCGGGCCGAGGCGGAGTCCAGGACCGGGGCGGATCTCTCGGCCGCCACCGAGACGGTTGCGGAACCGGAGCGGGCGGCCGGGGCCACCCGGGGGCGCGGCGACGGGGACGCCGGGACCGACGGCGACGGGGCCACCCGGGCGAGCGAGGACGCCGCCACCGGCCGGCCGACCGACCAGGAGGGTGCGGCCACCGCTCCGGTCCGGTTGGTGGGCCGGCCCGGACAGCCGGTCGACGACGCCGGGCCGGGCCGGACCGGACCGCACCGCACCGGCGGCGCGACGGGCGGCTTCGAACTCGAACGGCGACCCTGATGCCCGAGGTCTTCGCCGACCTGGTGGGCCAGCCCGAGGCGGTCGACCTGCTCCGCCGGGCCGCCGCCGCCGCGGAGACGATCCGGGCCGCCGCGGTCGCGGAGAGCGTCGCCCCCGACGGTACGGGCCCGGCCGTCGGGGACGACCCGGCCGGCGGTACCCCGGACGTGGCCGGTGCCGGCAGCGCGATGACGCACGCCTGGATCTTCACCGGGCCACCCGGCTCCGGGCGGTCGGTCGCGGCCCGGGCGTTCGCGGCGGCTCTCCAGTGCCTCCGGGGCACCGGCTGCGGCGAGTGCGCCGGCTGCCACACGGCGCTCGCCGGAACCCATGCCGACGTACGGTTCGTGGTGCCGGAGGGGCTCTCCATCGGGGTCGGCGAGATGCGGGCCCTGGTGCTGCGGGCGGCCAGCACGCCGAGCGGGGGACGCTGGCAGGTGCTCGTCATCGAGGATGCGGACCGGCTCACCGAGGCGGCCGGCAACGCGCTGCTCAAGGCGATCGAGGAGCCGCCGCCGCGTACCGTCTTCCTGCTCTGCACTCCGTCCACGCACCCGGACGACATCTCGGTGACCATCCGCTCCCGGTGCCGGGTGGTGGCGCTGCGCCAGCCGCCGGCCGAGGCGGTGGCGGCCGTACTCCGGGACCGGGACGGCATCGCGCCAGACGTGGCGGCGTGGGCGGCAGCGGCTGCCCAGGGGCACGTCGGCCGGGCCCGCCGGCTGGCCCGGGACCCGGAAGCCCGCAAGCGGCGGGAGGCCGTGCTGGCCCTGCCGCGCAAACTGACCGGCGTCGGCGCCTGCTTCGACGCAGCCTCCGCGCTGATCGAGGCGGCCGAGGCCGAGGCGGCGTCGGCGGTGGTCGAGGCCGACGCGGCCGAGCGGGCTGCGCTGGAGACCGCGCTCGGCGCCGGGGGCACCGGGCGGGGCGCGTCCGGCGCGATCCGGGGCGCCGCCGGGCAGCTCAAGGACCTCGAACGCCGGCAGAAGTCCCGGGCCACCCGCGCCCAGCGGGACGCGCTGGACCGGGCCCTGGTCGACCTGGCCGGCTTCTACCGGGACGTGCTGACCCTCTCGCTGCGTGCTCCGGTCGAGCCGGTGCACACCGACGTCGCCGGGATGGCCGGCTCGGCCGCCGGGAAGTGGACCGCCGAGGGCACCCTGCGCCGGCTGGAGGCGGTGCTCGGCTGCCGTACGGCGATCGAGACCAACGTCAAGCCGCGGATCGCCGTCGAGGCGATGATGCTCGCCCTCTGGCGCGGCTGAGCGGCCCGTCCCGACCGGCGGCCGATTCGCCTACTGCCCGGGAGTTCCGTCCTGATCAGGGAGATCTTGGGGCGAAGGGTTCCCTTCGGGCGGGTCGCCCGGTACGGTTCGGTGCCGTAACGCAGCGAAGGCGGCACATTCGGTGAGCCGATGTGCACGGCTTCGCCCGGCGAGACCGACGACGACTTGACCCGCCCGGCCCGTGCGGGGTGGCGGCCCGGCGGGCATCGGGAAGCGGGCGATCGGAAAAGCGGGCATCGGAAAAGCGGGCATCGGGAAGCGGGAGGACCTGCCGGTGGCGCGGGAGATCGACCAGTCGTGGGTCGAGGAGGCGATCGAGCGCTATCGGCGCATCGAGGCGCTGCGGGCCGAGTTCGACGAGGCGATCCGGCGGGTGCAGGTCACCGTCCGCTCCCCGGACGGGCTGGTCGAGCTGATCGTCACCGCCGACGGGTCGGTCAACGACGTGCGGTTCCTGGGCGCATCGCAGGTGCGTACCGGACCGGAGGTGGCCCGGTCGCTCCGGGCCGCCATCACGGCCGCCGACGACGCCGCCCGGTGGGCCCGGGAGAAGCTCTACACCGAGACGTTCGGCGATTACCGCCGACTGACGGAGGCCTGAGTGGACGGCCTCCGGGACCTCGCCGGCCGGCTCGACGGCGCGGCTGGCCGCCTTGCCGAACTCGCCCGGCGGCTGCCGTACGCCGGGCCGTCCGGCAATGCCTTCGGTGCTGACGGCCCGGGGCGGCTCGGCGAGATCGGTGGACTGCTGCACCGGCAGTGGTCGGTCGCGCTCGACAACCGGGCCCGGGAACTGCTGGCCACGGCCGAACGGCTGACCGACACCGGCAGCGCACTGCGGATCGCCGAGACGGCGTACGCCGACAGCGACGCGGCGGCCTCCCGCCGTCGGCCGGAGGAGGCGTGATGGACGTCCTCGACCAGCTCGCCGAGCCCGCCGTCACGCTGTCCGGGCGGGTCGACGATCTCCTCGCCGCCGCCGGTGCGCCGGACGGGCACCGGATCTGGCCGCTGCTGCGCCGGCTCCGGGTGCTGCCCGGCGACGCCGTGCGGGCGGTGCTCGGGCTGCGGCGAGGGGAGCTGGCCGCCGCCGGTGAGGTGAGCGGCGAACTGCGCCGGACCTACCGCGAGGCCGGGGCGGTAGTGGCCGACGGCGGCTCGTGGCAGGGCCCGGCCGCCGAGGCGTACGCGGCACACCGCACCGGGCTGGCGGGTCACCTGACCGACCTGGCGGGGCGGGCGGACGCCACGGCGGCGTACGCCGAGGCGGTGGCCGGGTGGATCGCCGACACCCGGTACGCGCTGGCCCGCACCCTCGCCGACGTGCTCGGTTCGGCGGAGGCGGTGGCCGTGCTGACGGTCCGTGGCGACGGGTTCGGGGCGGCGCCGTCCGGCGTGACGCCCGGAGGGCTGCCGGTCGAGTCGGCCGCCGCCGAGATCGGCGCCCGGATCCTGGCCACGGTCTCCGAGGCGTACGACCGGGCGGAGGCGCTGCCCCAGCGCTGGGCGGCGGAGCTGGACCTCCTCGACCACCGCCCCCCGGACGTCCCCGTCGTACGCCCCGACGGCGGCCGGATCGTGCTGTGATCTCCGGGTGCGGCCGTGCGGCCCGAGCCGGCCGCTGACCGCCGGGTTCGCATGAGGTTCGGCGGACGCCAGGATCCGTCGTAGGGTGAGCGCATGGGCATGCTGTGCGCGGTCAGTTTCAACCGTTACGGCCGCCTCTACTACCTCGACCCGGGTGAGCTGCGGCCGGCGGTCGGCGACCGGGTGCTGGTCCCCACCGACGAGGGGACCGAGGTGGCGGAATGCGTCTGGGCCGCGCAGTGGGTGTCGGACGACACCAGCGGCTTTCCCCGGCTGGCCGGCCTGGCCGGCGAGGAGGACCTGCGCCGCGACGAGATGCTGCGCAAGCGGAAGGCCGAGGCGAAGGTCGCCGCGAAGCGGCTGATCCGGGAACACGGGCTGCCGATGAAGGTGGTCGCCGTCGACCACGTCATCGAGTCGACACCGAGCGGGGGGTCGAACGGGTCCCGGACCACCATCTACTTCACCGCGCCGCACCGGGTCGACTTCCGGTCGCTGGTCCGCGACCTGGGCGCCACCCTGCACTGCCGGGTCGAGCTGCGCCAGCTCTCCGCCCGGGACTCCGCCCGGGTGCAGGGCGGCATCGGTTCCTGCGGGCGTGACCTCTGCTGCGCCACCTTCCTGACCGACTTCGAGCCGGTGACCATCCGGATGGCCAAGGACCAGGAGTTGCCGCTCAACCCGCTGCGCATCTCCGGTGCCTGTGGGCGGCTGATGTGCTGTCTGAAGTACGAACATCCGCTCTACCAGCAGTTCCAGGCGTCTGCGCCGGCGATCGGGTCCCGGGTCTCCACTCCGGAAGGCTCCGGTCGGGTGGTCGCGCACAGCGTGCCGCGCGACTCGGTGGTGGTCCGGATGGATGCCGACGGATCCCGCTGCTCGTGCAGCCGCGCCTCGGTCTGCGGCCCGCGCAAGGCCCACGACGAGCACTACGCCGGCTGACCTTCCGCCGGCCGGCCGGGTCAGCGGAGCGTGAACGGCGGTTCGGCGAGCCGGAACGGCAGTGGCTGGCCCGGTGTGAGCCAGGCAGCGTCCGGGGCGCCGTCCGGGTCGGCCTGCCAGCGCCGGCAGATCCTGTCCACCGCGACCGGATAGCCGGTGAGCGTGCCGTCGGCGGCGATGTGCAGCCGGAGGAAGCTCTTGGCGTCCTCGATGCCCTGACCGGCGAAGAGTTCGTTGAGGTTGACTCCGAAGGAGCCGGCCACCAGCAGATACAGCGCGGTGAGCTGGCTGGCCACCAGGCCGGCGATCGGCCCGTAGACCACCGCCGCCGCGACCACCGGCAGCGGCCACGGCCAGGCGTGGAAGAAGAGCTGGAGCCAGAGCCAGGTGCCGGCGGCGGCCAGCCCGATGTGGGCGAACCCGTGACAGAGCCCGAGGATCCAGTGCCGGGCGTGCCGTTTGCCGCTGGCACTCGGCGGCTTGGCGAAGAAGACCGCGCCGACCAGCGTGATGATCAGCATGATGGCGAGCGGGATGCTGAACAGCCGCTGGGCCGTCGCCTCGGAGCGTGGCGCCACCACCCCGGCCATGGCCAGCATCAGCAGCGTGTGCAGCCCGCCGAGCAGGGTGGTGAAGCCCGGGTTGCGCAGCGGAAGCCGGCCGAAGATGCCCCAGCCGTACCGCCGGGACCGGGCCGCGTCCGGATAGCGGCCGGCCAGCTCGTACGACTGGCTGGTGCTGGCCCGCCGGACCAGGGTGTCCTTCGGCGGCACCTCGATCCGGGCCGGCAACTTGTGGGTGGGATAGAGGTAGGCGCCGCCGCCACCGCAGGTGACCAGGTCGCGGTCCGGTCCGGTGTACCGGGCGTAGTGGTGCAGGTCGCCGGAGAGCAGCAGCCGCACCTGGGCGCCGGTCGGCGCGACCACGGTACGGATGAAGTAGTCGATGGTGTCGTACTCGTGGGGCTTGTCGACGGCCTTGACCCAGCTCGGTTCCGGCACCGCGATGATCACCTTCGACTCGGCGCTGAGCTTCTTCGCCGCCTCCTCGAAGTAGCGCAGTTGCGGGTCGTCGAGGTAGACCCCGGACTGCCCGTCCAGCCCGAACAGCCACCAGTCGGCCGGTAGTTCGACCGCGAAGTACGACCGGCTCTGCGGGGTACGCCAGCCGCCGACGTTGTCGTCCCGGGAGCGGACGAAGAGCCGCAGGAACGCGGTGAGGCCGTCGTACCAGTCGTGGTTGCCGGGGACGGCGTAGAGCACCGGGGACGGGCCGTCGGCCGGCGGCTGCGGCATCGCCGCCTGGTAGGGGCCCTTGCACCGGTTCTCGTACGCCTCGCCGCTGGCCGTCGGATAGACCTGGTCGCCGCCCATCACCAGCATCTGGCCGCGCGGCAGCCGGTGCCCGTCCACCTCCAGCTCCGGGCGGGTGAGCAGGTAGGCGACCGAGTAGGTGGCGTTGAACCCGTCGCCGAGGTCGGCCACGAAGTCCAGCCACAGGTCGCCGTCCGGGCCGACCTGCCGGGTCACCGTGCCGGGCAGCGAGTTCTGCAACTCCCGCTTGTCCAGGTACGCACCGAAGAGCAGGGCCAGCAGGGTACGCAGCCCGGTGCTGATCAGCAGCAGCGGCGCCAGCCAGGGCACCGGGCGCTGCGGGGTGAAGCCGAGTTCGCGCGGATCGAGGCTGCCGGGTCGGAGTGGGGCTGCCGGCTGCGCCGGGATCGGCGGCGCCTGGTGATCGGTCATCGATGGCAGCCTAGTCGGGGCGCCCGTTACCGCACTGTCTTCCTGCCGACCGTTCCGGGCGGTTCAGCGGCGGCTTCGGGTGGTGCAGCGGCGAATTCTGGCCGGGATCCGGCGGAGCGCCGGGAACGGTTGGGACGGGTTGGGGCGGTGTCCTGATCGTCAGCCGAGGCACACCGCCGGGAAACCCCCGAGCCGGGTCGGCGCCCGGTGTCGTACACTTGCCGGCGTTGCCGCCTTAGCTCAGTCGGTCAGAGCGACGCACTCGTAATGCGTAGGTCGACGGTTCGATTCCGTCAGGCGGCTCAGCGAGGGGCCCTGACCAGCAGAAATGATGGTCAGGGCCTCATGTTTGTCTATATGGTGCTGAATCAGCCCCCGAACCCCCAAAACGCCTGCCGACGATCAGGTTCGACATGGCGGCGGGTGCGGCGCCGCTGCCGTTCGTGCAGGGCTACGCGGCTCGGTGTGGCTGCGACCTCGGCGTTCAGGGTCGGTAGCCGCCTGACTTGCGCCGAGCTGTTCCAGTAAGTGAGAACTGTCCGGGCGAGGCGGGCTTGACGATGCAGGCCACTGGCGACGAACGTTCTGCGGGGACAGCCAGGTGCCCCGCCGGGAGGCGAAGATCGCGTCGTGCGGGTTGTCGGCGGATATGATCCGCGAGCGCACGCCCATACCGGCAGCAGCAGTACCGTCAACCTCTACGTCCACCTGATCAAACGCGGTGTGGTCGTCCCGCTGGCACCACGGCCGATCCCGGCACCCCGCACTGCGGCGACCCCGCTGCTGATCCGCCCGGACCGGCTTCCGCCCGAACAGACGGACGAAACTGCACGACGTCCAAGCGGCATGTCCGCACCTGGCTGCCACCCGCCACGTGCGCACCTTCGCCACGTGCTGACCAATCTCACCGACCACCAGCACCTACCGGACTGGATCAACGACGTCCGCGGACAACCTTCCCCACCTACGCCACTTCGCCGACGAGCTTCACCACGACTACCAAGCCGTCCTCGCCGGCCTGTCCACCTGTGGAACTCCGGACAGGCCGAAGGCCCACACCAGAGCCAAACTCGTCCATCTCGCTGGCCTGATCCGCCATCATCGCCACCGACAGCGGAGGCGTCCGTCAGGCGGCCACCACGCCGGGTGGCTCCGCCGCGACCGCAGGGGCGGGCCTCGTCCCGGACGGATATTCCGATCTTGGAGGAAGGTGCTGCGGCTGTTCGATGGGGGCGGTGAAGATGCCGAGCAGCCCGGTCACCTCCAAGACGCGGCGAACGAAGGGTTGCGGATCGGTGACTCGCAGCTCGCATCCGGCCTCGCCAGCGGCGTTGCGCACGCCGACGAGCGCGCCGATGCCGGCGCAGTCCAGGAACGCAACCCCGGCGAGGTCCACGACGAGGACTGCGGGAGTCTGATCCCGCAACAGGGTGAGCAGCTTGTCGCGGAGTACCGGTGCGGTTGCCAGGTCGATCTCTCCGGCCACGCCGAGCCGGGCCGTCGCTGGCTGCGGATGACTTGTGTCGATGGGTAGGGGCGCGAGCGCGGTCACAGGCGAAAGATTGGGAGCCATCGTGCTCCTCCAGCTCAACTGCAGACATGAATCGCTTGACGGGCGGGCGAGGGCTGGACCCTAGGCCGGGAAGCAACG
>NZ_JAWQRR010000048.1:0-80145 GCF_033446045.1 Plantactinospora sp. KLBMP9567
CCCGAAACGACACCCCACCCGACACACCAACCCGCAACACCAACGTATTAACAAAAAAACCGATCAAACCCTCCAACTCCGCCCGCGACCGATTCGCCACCGGCGTACCCACACACACCTCACGCTGCCCCGAATACCGCGACAACACCACCACGAACCCCGCCAACAACGTCATGAACAACGTCGCACCCACACCCCGCCCCACCCCCACCAACCCCTCCACCACACCCCGCTCCAACCGGAACCGCTGGGTGGCGCCGGCCGAGGTGCGCCGATCCGAGCGCGGGCGATCCGTCGGCAGTTCCAGTACGGCCGGGGCGCCGGCCAGCTCGGTGCGCCAGTACTCCAGGTCGGCGTCGTGCTCGTCGACGCGCTCACGCTGCCAGGCGGCGAAGTCCGCGTACTGGATCGGCAGCTCCGGCGGTGTATCCTTCGGCCCGCCGTCCACACGCTGTCGGTACCCGGCGACGACCTCCTCGACCAGCAGGCCGAGTGACCAACCGTCGGCGACCACGTGGTGCATCGTGAGCAGGAACAGGTGGTCGGTCGGATCGATCCGGACCACAGCGGCGCGCAGCAGCGGTCCCGCCGCGAGGTCGAACGGCCGGCACGCCTCCTCCCGGGCCAGCCGCAGCGCCTCGGCCCACCGGTCCCCGGGCGCGATGTGCGACAGGTCGACGGTCGGGCAGGGCGGGTCGGTATCCACCACCACCTGCACCGGCTGGCCGTCCACCACCGGCAGGACGGTCCGCAGCGCCCCGTGCCGCCGGGCCGTGGCGACCAGCGCCTCGCGCAGCGCGACGACCCGCAACGGCCCCTTCAGCCGGACGGCGAACGGCAGGTTCAGGGCCGGGCTCTCCGGCTCGTACTGGTGCAGGAACCAGAGTCGCTGCTGCGCGAACGACAGCGGCGCCGGGCCCTGGTCGGCACGGCGCGGCACGGCCGGGTCCGGTACGGGACGGTCCGACCGGTCCGGCCCGTCGACCAACCGGGCGATGCCGGCGATCGTCGGCGCGGCCAGCAGCTCACCGGCCGCCAGGTCGGCGCCGAACGTGGCGCGCAGCCGTACGGCCAGCCGCATCACGGTCAGTGAGGTGCCGCCGGCGTCCAGCAGGTCGTCGGTCACGCCGAGCCGGTCCACGCCCAGCAGGGAGGTGACGATGTCGTGCAGGGCGTGTTCGGTCGGGGTGCGCGGAGGCGCCCCGGCCGGCGCCGGCCGGGCGTCGGCCGCGCGGGCGGTCAGCGCGGCCCGGTCCACCTTGCCGGTCGGCGTGCGGGGCAGGTCGGCGAGCACGACCAGGTGAGTGGGGACCAACTGCTCGGGCAGCCGCGTCCGCAGGAACGACCGGAGCCGCTCGACGCCGTCACCCGCAAACCGGCCCGGCTGGCCGGGCCGCTCCGTCAGGTACCCGGTCAGCACCGGCTCGCCGGCCGGGCCGGTCACCGCCACCACCGCCGACTGCGACACGTCCGGATGCCGCTCCAACGCGGCCTCGACCTCGGCCGGCTCGACGCGCACGCCGCGGACCTTGAGCTGCCGGTCGGCGCGGCCGACAAGCACGAGCGTGCCGTCCGACAGCAGTCGCGCCCGGTCCCCGGTGCGGTACAGCCGGCCACCCTCGTCCGGGCCGAACGGGTCCGGCACGAACCGCTCGGCGGTCAGGTCCGGCCGGCCGAGGTAGCCCCGGGCCAGGGCCGGCCCGCCGACGTACAGCTCGCCGGTGACCGCGATCGGGACGGGTCGCGCCTCCTCGTCGAGCACGTACAGCCGGGTGTTGTCGAGCGGGCGCCCGATCGGGACCGGTCCGCCGCCCGCGCCGGGCGGGCAGGCGGCGGCGGTCACGTCGCCCATCACCTCGGTGGCGCCGTACAGGTTGAACAGGCTGGCGCCGGGCAGCACCTGGTGGAACCGGTCCAGCAGGCCGCCCGGCAGCGGCTCGCCGCTGACCACCCAGTGCCGTAGCCGTGGCAGCGACCGGCCCTCGGCGGACAGCGCGTCGAGTACGACCCGGAGCAGGGACGGCACCAGCACGATCCGGGTCACGTTCCGGTCGGCCAACTCCCGTACCAGCGTGCGGGAGTCCCGCGTCGCCTCCGCCGAGAGCACCACCGTGGGGATCCCGCTCAGCAGCGGCCCGAACATCTCGGCGACCGAATCCACGAAACCGAGCGCCGTCTTGTGACAGCAGATGTCCTCCGGACCGAACGGGTGGCTGCGCCAACCCCACCGCAGGCGGTTCACCACCGCCCGGTGCGTGCTCACCACCCCCTTCGCCGGGCCGGTGGAGCCAGAGGTGTAGATGACCCAGGCGACGCTCTCCGGCCCGGCCGGCCCCGACGGACGGGAAGCAGCGGCGCCGCCCACCGAAGCGATCTCCGGCCAGTCGGTGTCCAGCCGCACCACCGGCCCGGCGCCGGCAGGCAGGAGCGGGGTGAGCCGGTCCAGTGTGACCACCGCCGCCGGCTTCGCGTCCGCCAGCACGTCCGCCCGTCGCCCGTCCGGATGGTCCGGATCAAGTGGCAGGTACCCGGCGCCGGCCTTCCACGCACCGAGGATCGCCACGTACGCCGCCGCCGACCGTGGCAGCAGGACCGCCACCAGCCCGTCCTCGGGCACGCCGTGCCCGTGCAGGTGCGCCGCCAACGCGTCCGCCCGCTCGCGCAGTTGCCGGTAGGTCAGCCGCTCGGCACCGTCGTACACGCAGACCCGGTCCGGCGTCCGCACGGCCTGCGCGTCGAACAGCTCCGGCAGGCAGCGGTCGTCACCGGCCACCACCGGGCCGGTCCCGAGGGCGAAGACGGCGGCGAGCTCGCCGGGCGGGGGCGCGGTCAGTTCCTGTACCGACCGGTCCACGCCCCCCGGCAGCCTGCCGAGCAGGTCGCCGAGCAGGTCGAGCCAGCGGAGCGGGGTCGCCGCGTCGAAGAGCCCGGTGGCGTAGTCGAGCTCCAGGCGGAACGTGTCCGCGGTCTCGACCACGTTCAGCGCGAGATCGAACTGGACGTAGCTGGTGGGAAAGGTGACCTGTTCGACCTGCAGGCCGCTCAGGGCCGGCGGTTCGACCGGGCGGTCCAGGTTGAACATCGTGCCGACCAGTGGGGTGCGGGCCGGGTCCAGCCGCAGCCCGAGCCGCCGCACCAGGGCCGGGAACGGGTAGTCCTGATGCTCCCCGGCACCGAGCACGGCGTCGCGGACTCCGGCGATGCAGTCACCGAGCGGCGCCGTCGGCGCGATCCGGACCCGGATCGGTACCAGGTTGGCGCACATGCCGATCATCTGCCGCCAGCGCCCGTCCACGCGCCCCGCCACGGGCAGGCCCACGATCAGCTCTCGGGCCCCGGTGAGCCGGTGCAGCAGCAGCACGTACCCGGTCAGCAACAGCATGGTCGGGGTCGCTCCATGGGCGGCGGCCACCTCGCGCAACGCCCCAGCCAGCTCCGGCGCCAGGGTGTGGGCGAGGCGCGCCCCCCGGTGGCCGCGGATCGCCGGCCGGGGGTGGTCGGTCGGCAGCTCCAGGACAGGCAGGTCGCCCGCCATCCGGTCCAGCCAGTACCGTTCGGCGGCGGCCAGCCCTGGACCGGCCCCCCGCTCCAACCAGTCCCGGTACGTGCGGAACTGCGTAGGCGGCGGCAGCACCACCGGCACGTCCCGGCACGCGGCGTTGTACGCCTCGCCGAGTTCCCGCATCAGCACGCCCATCGACCAGCCGTCGGCGACGATGTGGTGCGCACAGACCAGCAGGGTGTGCCGGGACTCCCGCTCGCGCAGCACGGTCACCCTTAGCAGCGGGCCACGGACGAGGTCGAACGGGAGACGCCCCGCCGCGGTCACCACCTCGGCCAGCGACGAGTCCGGCGGGACGTCTCGCACCGCCACCTCGACGTCCACCTCGGACACCGGCCGGACCCACTGGTGTTCGCCCGCCGGGTCGAACACGGTCCGGAGCGACTCGTGCCGGCGCAGTACCTCGGCGAGCGCCGTCCGCAGTGCGTCGAGGCGCAGAACGCCCTCGACGCGCAGCACCGCAGTCTGGTTGTAGGCGACCGAGGCGTCGGTGTCCAGGCCGGCGAGTGTCCACAGTTGCCGCTGCGCCTCGGTGAGCGGGATCCGGTCCGGCACCGGTTCGTCGGCCGCCGGGATCACCGGTTCCCGGGCGGGCACGGACCGGGCGGCCGGAAACAGCAGTCCACTCTGCCGGCCCTGGCGGAGGCTCGCCGCGACTGCGGCGACCACCGCGTCGACGTCGGCGTCGGTGTGCGCGGTGGACAGGAAACAGTTGCCGCCCTCCCTGGCGTGCACGCCGTTGTGCACGAGGTGCTGGAAGAAGAGTTGAAGGTCGGCGCCGGAGGCGAACCGGAACTGCGACCCGAACCGCAGCACCGACACCGGCACCCCGTCGGCCGCGAAGAGGTCGCCGAGCCGCTCGACCAGCCCGGCGGTCCGCTCGTTGAGATCGCGTTGCAGCTCCGGACCCTGGCGCTGGAGTTCGGTCAGCGTCGCCAGCGCGGCGGCCATGGCCAACGGATGCTTGCAGAACGTGCCGGCGAAGAAGGTGGTCTGCGCCCTCGGGTACGAGTCGTCGCCGTAGCTCCACCGGCCCCCGTCCACGGCGTCCAGGTACGCCGCCCGCCCGGCCACCGCCCCGATCGGCATCCCGCCGCCGAGCACCTTCCCGTACGCGCAGAGGTCGGCGCGAACGCCGAACCACTCCTGCGCACCGCCGGGCGCGCACCGGAACCCCGTGACGATCTCGTCGAAGATCAGCGCCGCGCCCAGCCGCTCGGTGAGCTCCCGCAACCGGCGCAGGAACTCGCCCGGCTGGACGTCCGGCCGCCGGCTCTGCACCGGTTCGACCAGCACGGCCGCCACGTCCGCCCCGTTGGCTGCCAGGTATTCGAGCGACTCGGGCCGGTCGTAGTCGAGCAGCACCACGTCGTCCACCACGTGCGGCAGTACGCCGGGTGCGAGCGGGGCGGGCCGGCCACCGGCGAGCCGGCGCGGGCGTACCAGCGTCCCGTCGAAGCCGCCGTGATACGCGCCGGTGAACTGGACCACAGTGCCCCGGCCGGTGTGGGCCCGGGCCAGCCGCAGCGCGGTCATCACCGCCTCGGTGCCGGTGTTGCAGAAGACGACCCGCTCCGCCCCGGTCAGCTCGCAGGTCAGCTCCGCGACCCGGCCGGCCAGGTCCGACTGGGCGCCGAGGTGCACACCGAGGCGGAGCTGGTGCTGGATCGCCTCGGTGACGAACGCCGGGGAGTGCCCGAAGAGATTGGTGCCCATGCCCATCAGCAGGTCGACGTACTCGTTCCCGTCGACGTCCCAGACCCGGCTGCCGGCCGACCGGTGCAGCGCGATCGGATACACGATCTCCTTCGTCGCCATCCGGAAGTCCGACAGGGCACGGTTCGCGTTGTCCGCGAGCACCGGCCGGTAGGTGGCGGCCAGCCGCTTCGAGCCGGCGGTCCGGGCGGCGTAGCTCTGCAGGAACGGGGCCAGCGCCGCGCGCCGCGCCGGGTCGTCCGCGTCGGCACCTCGCACCGTGAACGGGCGGTACGGCCCGAGGTCACCCGCCTCCACCGGCTCCGCTGGCCCCGCCTGCACGACCGCCTCGGGCAACCCGCCGTCGGCCGCCCGGTCCACCGCCGTGAGCGGCGCGCCCTCCGGCTCCGACGGGATGGTGTCGCCGCCGGCCAGCACCCGCAACTGCTGCGCCATGACGTCGGCAAGCACCTCGAGCTGCCGCTCCATCAGCCTTGCCACCGTCCCGCCGTCCGGGACTTGCGGGGTCTGCGGCACCGCCGGGTCCCGGTGCGGCCCGCCCGCCGCCGTCGGGGCGGCGCCTCCGGCCGCCACCGGAGGCGTGTCCGGCTCCCCCGGACCTGGTCCCGCCGCCTGATGGTGGTCGGCCGGCAGCAGCGCGTCGACGTGCGCGGCGAGCGCCTCGAGGGTGTTCAGCTCGGAGATGATCTGGCGCATCCCGACGGTGACCCCGTACTCGTCGCCGACGAGCTGGGCCAGTTCGATCATGGCGATCGAGTCGACACCGGCCTGGAGAATCGGGATCGCCGGGTCCACCTGCTCGGGCCGGGCGCGCAGCAGCCGGGCCACGGCCGCGCGCAGGTGCGCGACGATGCGCTCGTGCCGGCCGGCGGACGTCGAGGCGGTCAGCCCGGCGGACGTCGAGGCGGTCAGCCCGGCGGGTGTCGAGGCGGTCAGCCCGGCGGGTGTCGAGGCGGTCCGCGCCTCGCCGGGCACCGAGGCGGTCCGCGCCTCGCCGGGCTCACCCGCCCCGGCGTCGGTGGGCGCGTGGTCCTCGATCCAGTACCGCTGCCGTTGGAACGGATAGTCGGGCACCGTGACCCGGAACCGGCGCTCATGCCGGTCGAAGCCGGTCCAGTCCACCGGAACCCCGTGCGCGTACAGCCGGCCGAGCGTGTCGAGCAGCGCGTCCCGGTCGTCGACGCCCTGCCGCAGCGACGGCAGCCACAGCGCCGGCTCGTCCCCATCGACCGGGTCGATTCGCCGGCCCACCCCGATCAGCGTCGGGTGCGGCCCCACCTCCAGGAAGACCCGGGCCGGCGGCCGGAGCGCGGCGAGCGCGTCGGCGTACCGGACCGGTTCGGTGAGGTGTGCCAGCCAATGCTCCGGGCCCGGCACCTCCCCCGGGCCGATCCGGCGCCCGGTCAGCGCGGAGTACATCGCGGTCGCCGGCTCGGCGAAGCGCTGGCGGGCCAGCACGGCGGCGTACTCGTCCCGCATCGGCTCGATCAGCGGGGAGTGGAACGGGCAGTGCCCCGGCAGCTCCTGCACCGCCGTGTCCCGGGCCCGCAGCGCCTCGGTCAGTTCGCGCACCGCTTCCCGTTCCCCGGAGACGACCACCTGGCGCGGGCCGTTGACCGCGGCGACCGCGACCGGATGGCCGCCCGCCACCAGCACGGACCGGACCTCCTGCTCCGGCGCGAAGACCGCGGCCATCGCGCCGTCCGGGGCGACCCGCTGCATCAGCCGGGCCCGCTCGGCGACAAGCCGCACGCCGTCCTGCGCCGGGAAGACGCCCGCCACGCACGCGGCGACGTACTCGCCGAGGCTGTGGCCGAGCACCGCGGCCGGGCGCACCCCCCACGACTGCCAGAGCCGGGCCAGGGCGTAACCGAGACTGAACAGCACCGGCTGGGCCACCCGGGTGTGGTCCAGCTCGGCGGAGAGCCCGCCGTCCGGGTCGAGGTACCGCTCGAGCGGGGCGTCCAGGTAGGACGCGAGCGGCTCCCGGCACTCGTCGAGCGCGGCCCGGAACGCCGGCTCGCCGTGGTACAGCGCCCAGCCCATGCCGGGGTACTGGGCAGTCTGGCCGGTGAACAGGAACGTGACCGCCGGCGGCTGGCCGGCTGCGCCGAGAATCAGCCCGTCGGTGTCGTCCCGGCCGTACCGCTCCAGGGCCGCGCGGAGCTGCGCCGTCGAGGCGGCCGGCAGTGCCAGGCGGTGGGCGAAGTGCCGCCGTCCGGTGTTCGCGGTGAAGCAGTAGTCGGCCAGGTCCACGCCGGGCTCGTGGCGCAGCCGCTCGGCGTGCCGTCCGGCCAGCTCGCGGAGCGCCGGCTCGGTCCGGGCGGAGAGCGTGAGCAGGTGCCGTGTGCGTCCGCCGGCCGGGCGGGCCGGCCGGGGCGGTGCCTGCTCCAGCACGACGTGCGCGTTGGTGCCACCGATGCCGAACGAGCTGACCCCGGCCCGGCGGGGCCGGCCGGTACGCGGCCACTCCCGCCGCTCGGTGTTGACGTAGAACGGGCTGCGTTCGAAGTCGATCACCGGATTGGGATGCTGGAAGTTCAGGCTGGCCGGGATGACGCCGTGGTACACGGACAGCGCGGTCTTGATCAGGCCGGCGACCCCGGCCGCGGTGCTCAGATGCCCGATGTTGGTCTTCAGCGAGCCGATCGCGCAGAACCGCTCGCGGGCGGTGGTCCGGCGGAACGCCTGGGTCAGCGCCTCGACCTCGATGGGGTCGCCGAGCGAGGTGCCGGTGCCGTGCGTCTCGACGTAGTCCACGGTGTCCGCGTCCACCCCGGCGAAGTCCAGGGCACCCGCGATCACGGCGGCCTGCGCGTCCACGCTGGGCGCGGTGTAGCTCACCTTCGCGTTCGCGTCGTTGTTCACGAACGAGCCCTTGATGACCGCGTAGATCCGGTCGCCGTCCCGCACCGCGTCGTCGAGCGGCCGGAGCACCACCACGCCCATGCCGTTGCTGAACACCGTGCCGCGGGCGTCCCGGTCGAAGGCCCGGCAGTGCCCGTCCGGGGAGAAGATGGCGTCCTCGTGGTAGATGTACCCGGTCTTCTGCCGCGCCTGCACCGAGACGGCGCCGGCGACCGCCACGCTGGACTGCCCGGTGAGCAGGCTCTGGCACGCCAGGTGTACGGCCACCAGCGACGTGGAGCACGCCGACTGGACGGTCATGCTCTCGCCCGACAGGCCCAACTTGTACGACACCCGGGTTGCCAGGTAGTCCTTCTCGTTGGCGACCAACCCCTGGTAGCTGCGCAGCCTGGAGCCGGTCCGGGGCAGCACCGAGAGCAGGTACGTGTTGCTGGTGGAACCGGCGTAGACCGCCACGTTGCCGTCGTGGCCGCCCAGGTCGTGGCCGGCGTCCTCCATCGCGTGCCAGACGAGTTCCAGGAAGAGCCGGTGCTGGGGGTCCAGGTCCTCCGCCTCGGCGCGGGAGATGCCGAAGAACTCGGCGTCGAACCGGTCCGCGCCGGCCATCACCCCGGCCACCGGCACGAAGTTCGGGTCGGCCGGGTCCACCGGCAGGAAGTCGTACGGCTCCAACTCCTCGGGGCGGAAGACCGACAGGCATTCCCGGCCCTGTACGAGGTTGGCCCAGAACTCCGCGAGGTCGCTCGCCTCGGGGCAGCGGATCGCCATCCCGACGACGGCAATGTCGGTGGAACTCATCGCGTCCCGCCCTGCCGCCGTGCCCGCAGGTCGTCGAGTCTCTCCCGTCGGTGCGCGGCGGTGGCCCCGCTGCGCCGCAGGTGGGTGGAGACCCGGGGGTCGGACTGGCTCAGATGCTCCGCGAGCGCCCGCACGGTCGGGTACTGAAAGAGCTTCACGATCTCCATGTCGATCTCCAAGGTCTCGCACATGCGCTGATGGGCCCGGGCCAGCGAGAGCGAGTTGCCCCCCGCGTCGAAGAAGTTGTCGTGCACGCCCACCCGCTCCACGCCGAGGACCTCCGCCCAGATGCCTGCGAGCGTCTCCTCCAGCGGTGACACCGCGGCGGTGAACTCACCGTCGAGCGCGGGCCGCTGCCGCTCCGGCGCCGGAAGCGCGCGGCGATCGACCTTGCCGGACACCGTCCGGGGCAGCACGGGCAGCACCAGCACCACCGCGGGCACCATGTACTCGGGCAGCCGGTCCGCCACGTGGCGGCGCAGCTCGCTGGTTGTCGGCGCCGGCTCGGCCACCACGTACGCCACCAGCCGGATCTGCCCGGTGTCGTCCGGGCCGGCCAGCACGGCGGCGTCCCGTACCGCGGGATGCCCGGCGAGGACCGCCGCCACCTCCGCCGGTTCGATCCGGTGGCCCCGCACCTTGACCTGGTCGTCCCGGCGGCCCAGGTGCGCGATGTCGCCGCTGGGCAGGTACCGGGCGAGATCCCCGGTGCGGTAGAGCCGGCCACCGGGGCGCTCGCCGAAGGGGTCCGGCAGGAACCGCTCGGCGGTGAGGTCGGGCCGGTCGAGGTACCCGCGGGCCAGCGACGGGCCACCGACGTACACCTCGCCGGCCACGCCGGGCGGCACCGGGGACATGCTGTCGTCCAGCACGTACACCTCGATGCCGGGCAGCGGGGTCCCGGCCGGCACCGCGGCGCCAGGGGTTTCCGACTCCCCGGACGGCGGGACCTGGTAGCTGGTGGCGATACCGGAGATCTCGGTGTGGCCGAACAGGTTGACCATGCGAACCCCGGGGCGCAGCCGGGCGAGCCACCACTGCGGCAGGTCCGCGTGCAGCGTCTCGCTGGCGGACAGCAGCAGGCGGAGCTGGTTGTCCAGGAGCGCGTCGCGGCGCGGTGCGGGCAGCCGGTCCAGCGCCTCGGCGCTGTGCCGCCAGAACGACGGGGTGGCGGAGACGACCGTCACGCCGTGCCGCCGGATCAACTCGAAGAGCGCCGGCACGTCCGTGACGCGGTGTCGGGGCACCGGCACCACCGCCCCGCCAGCACAGAGCGGCACGGTGAGCTGCCGTACCGAGGAGGCCGCGGCGAGCGGCTCGACCAGCAGGTACCGGTCGTCCGCGGTCGTCCGCGTCCGGTTGGCGAGCGCCCGCATCTGGGCGACGAGTCCGGCGTGGGTCATCATGACGCCCTTCGGCCGGCCGGTCGAGCCGGACGTGTAGCCGACGCAGGCCACGCCGGACGGCCCGGCGGGGAACGCACGGCCGGCGAGGTCGTCGGCCGGCTCCCCGGCGATGGCCGAGCCGTCCGCGTCGAGGTCGACGACGGCCACGGTGGACGGTAGGGCCGGCGCCGGCCCCCGGGTCACGACGGCGACGGCCGCAGCGGCGCCGAGCAGGTGTGCGCGGTGCGGCGGCGGGTGGCCGGGATCCAGGGGCAGGTAACCGGCGCCGGTCTTGAGCACGGCGAGCACCGCGAGCACCTGCTCCGCACCGGGTTCGAGGAGGACGCCGACGACGGCCCCGTCCCCGATCCCGCGGGCACGCAGGTGCCGGGCCAGCCGGTTGGCACTCTGGTTGAGATCGCGGTACGTGACCTCGCGGTCGCCGTCGACCACGGCGACCCGGTCCGGTGTGCGGGCCACCTGCGCCTCGAAGAGCCGATGCACCAGGTCGCCGTCCGGCCGACCCGGCGGCCCGGGCCGCCGATCGCCGGCGGGGGCGAGCGGCAGCGCCGACACCCGCCGGTCGGGCGCCTCGACGGCGGCGGAGAGCAGGGCCTCCAGGTGTCCGGCCATCCGGGCGATCGTCTCCGCGTCGAACAGTGCGGTGCGGTAGGTGAGGGAGCCGGCCAGCCCGCCGTCCACCTCCGCGAGGTGCAGGGACAGGTCGAACTGCGCGGTCCTGCTCCGCAGGCCGACGGACTCGGCGGGCAGCGGGCCGAGCCGCCCGCGCAGCCCCGGCCCGGCCAGCGCCATGGCCGCGAGTTCGCCACTGCCGTGCAGCCGGGCCTGCTGGAAGGTGAACGCGGTCTGGAAGATCGGCGAGACCGAGGCATCCCGGCGTACGCCGAGCCGCGCGACCATCTCGGGGAACGGGCAGTCCTGGTGCGCGAGCGCACCGAGCACGGTGTGCCACGCGTCACGCAGGAGCTGCCCGAAGGTCGGCTCTCCCGACAGGTCCGCGCGCAGCGGCACCATGTTCACCAGGTACCCCACCACCCCGCCGAACGCCGCCCGCCCCCGCCCGGTCAGCGACGAGCCGACGACGATGTCGTCCTGCCCCGTGTACCTGTGCAGCAACGCCTGGTAGCCGGCGAGCAGGACGGTGAACGGCGTCACGCCGCGCTCCGCCGCCAGCGCCCGCAGCCGGACGGTGAGTTCCGTCCCGAGCCGGAACGGGTGCACCGCGCCGGCGTACGTCCGCTCCGCAGGTCGCGGCCGGTCCAGCGGGAGCCGCAGCACCGGCAGGTCACCGGCGAGCTGTCCCCGCCAGTACGTCCACAGCCGCTCGCCCTCGGAGCCGGCGAGCAGGCGTTGCTGCCAGCGGGCGTAGTCCTGGTGCTGGACCCGCGCCGGTTCCACCGGCCCGGTGCCGCCAGCCTGGTACAGCGTGCCCAGCTCACCGAGCAGGATCTCCAGCGACCACAAGTCGGCGGCGATATGGTGCACGGCCAGCAGCAGCACGTGCTCCCGCGGACCCCGGCGGAACACGGCGACCCGCAGCACCGGCCCGCTTTCGAGGTCGAAGGGCTCGTCCGCCTCGTCGGCCAGGGCCCGGTGCAGCCGCCCGTCGTCCCAGCCGGTCGCGTCGTGCTCCCGGAACCAGCCGTCGACGCGGTCCCGAACCACCGCGACCGGCTCCCCGCCGCGCGCCGGGTAGCTGGTACGCAGGATCGCATGCCGGTCGACGAGGGCGGCGAACGCGTGCCGGAGGGCCGCCGGGTCCAGGTCGCCCGGGATCCGCACGGCACAGGAGATGGTGTACGCGGCGCTGGCCGGCGCGAGTCGCTGGAGGAACCACATCGACCGCTGGCCGACGGAGAGCACGGCCTCGCCAGGACCCACCTCACCAGGATCCGCCTCGTCGGAGCCGGTCCCGTCGGAGCCGGTCCCGTCGGAGCCGGCCTCGCCGGGGATGCCCGACGGCTCGACCAGGCGCTCGGCGAGGGCGGCGACGCTGGCGCCGTCCACGATGTCGGCGAGCGGCAGCAGGGTGTGCAGGTCCTCCTCGATGCGGTGCTGGAGCATGGTCGCGGCCAGCGAGTCGAGGCCGAGCTCGTTCAGCGGGCGGTCCAGCGGCACCTCGCTCCCGTCGACCCGCAGCACCGCGGCCGCCTGCGCCCGCAGGTACGCCTCGACGAGCCGGCGGCGGGCCGGCGGCGCGGCGGCCCGCAGCCGGGCCGGCTCGGGCGGCACGACCCGCTCGCCCGCCGCGTCCTGCTGCGCAGCCCCCTGCCCGAGGAGCTGCACAGTGCTCTGCGCCACGACGGTGAGCCGCCCGGCCAGGTAGTCGGCGCGGCAGCGGTGGCGCTGGATCTTCCCGCTGCTGGTCCGTGGCACGCTGCCGGGGCGGATCAGCACCACCGCGTACGCGTGCAGCCCGTGGGCCGCGGCGACCTCCCGGCGGACCGCGCCGGCCACCTGCTCCGGATCCACCCCGTCGCCGAGCACGGCCTCGTAGACCAGCACCAGCCGCTCCTCGCCACCAGCCTCGACCGGGAAGGCCGCACCGCACCCCGGACGGAGCACGGGATGCGCTCCCTCCACCGTCCGCTCGATATCGTGCGGGTGGTGGTTCCGGCCGCGGATGACGATGAGGTCCTTGATCCGACCGGTGACGAAAAGCTCGCCGTCGTCCAGGAAGCCCAGGTCGCCGGTGCGCAGGAACGGGCCGTCACCGGACTCCGCCACGCGGGCGCCGAAGGTGTCCGCGGATTCCTCCGGACGGTTCCAGTAACCCCGGGCGACGCTGGTCCCGGCGACCCACACCTCGCCCACCGCACCGGCCGGGCTGGCCCCGCCGGTGTCCGGATCGACGATGCGCAGCACCTGGTCCGGCAGGCCCCGGCCGCTGCCGACGAGTGCCTGACCGGCCGGTCCGGACGCGGGCGCCACCCGGCCGCGTTCGAGTTCCGCCCGGTCGAACGTCCTGACCACCGCGGGTCCTCCGCTGACCAGCAGCGTCGCCTCGGCCAGGCCGTAGCACGGCAGGAACGCCGACCGACGGAACCCGCACGGCGCGAAGTACTCGGCGAACCTGTCGATCGTCTCCGGGCGGATCGGCTCGGCGCCGTTGAAGGCCACCCGCCAGCCGCTCAGGTCCAGCTCGGCACGCTGCTCCCGGCTGATCCGGCGCAGGCACAGCTCGTACGCGAAGTTCGGCCCCCCGCTGACGTCCGATCCGGTTTCGGCAATTGTCTCCAACCACCGGTACGGCGACTGGAGAAATGTCGTGGGCGACATCAGCGTCATGGGAAATCCGGCGTACAGCGGTTGCACCACGCCGCCGATCAGCCCCATGTCGTGAAAGGGCGGCAGCCAGACCGTCGACCGGCTCTGTGCCGTGGTGCCGAAGAGCCGGCTGATGTGCTGGGAATTGTGCAGGATCTGCCGGTGACTCAGTATCGCGCCGCGCGGCTGTCCGGTCGATCCCGAGGTGTACTGCAGCAGGGCCACGGTCTCCGCGCCGATCGGCACCGCCGGGCCGGGCTCGTCCGCCTCGGGCAGCGCCGCCGTGTGGATCCACCGCAGCCGGCGCAGCTCGTCGCCGAGCCACGACTCGACCGCCGGCACCCGGGTGGGCGAGTCGGTGAGCGCGACCGCCGCTTCGCTGTCGGCCAGGATCGCGGCCAGCCGGGGTAGGGATCGCCGACCCCGTGGCGGGTACGCGGGGACCGCGACGACGCCCGCGTAGAAGCAGCCGAAGAGCGCGACGAGGAAGTCCAGTCCGGGCCGGTAGAGCAGGAGCGCCCGCTCGCCCGGCGTCGTCGTCCGGAGGAGTTCTGCGGCGACCGCCCGGGCGCGGCCGGCCAGTTGGCCGTAGCTGAGGCTGGCGTCGTCCCGCCCGGCCTCGTCCCGGAAGAGGTACGCCACCCGGTCCGGCGCGCCCGCCGCGCGCTGGTCGAGGATTTCGACGAGGTGCGACCAGGCGGGCACGGATACGTCGGCCATGAAACCTTCCCCGTGATTGGGCGAACCGTGGGATACCACTCGTGTTCGACTATGCATATGCGTTCGGGAAACGTCCCACAAGCCGTCGCGGCGAGGCCCGCCGCAACCGGCGCGCGCGACGTAGGATCCGGCGCGGTGTCATTTCAGCCTTTCCATCACGGCCAGGAGGCGGCATGCCTGTTGACGACGAGACGGATGACGACCGGCGCTACACCGTGGTGGTGAACCACGAGGAGCAGTACTCGATCTGGCCGGCCGACCAGGAGATTCCGGCCGGCTGGCGGGAGGGCGGCAGGGCCGGCTCGAAGGAGGAGTGTCTGGCGCACATCCGCGAGGTGTGGACCGACATGCGACCGCTGAGCCTGCGCCGGCAGATGGACGAGGCGCAGGGCGTGGCGTGATTTCAGCCGCTCAGTTGCGCGGGTGGTCCGCCAGCGCGGCCCGTACCGCGTCGAGGTCCGGCTCGATCACCGGCGCGGCCGGCTCCGGCACCGGTGTCGGGCCGGCCGCCAGCTCGCGCCCGGTCAGCATGACCACGACCCGTTCCGCGCGATCCACCAGCCCTCCGGCCAGCGCCGCCACGAGTCCGGCCAGCCCGGCCGCGCCGGCCGGCTCGCTGCCCAGCCCGCCGTACCGGAGCAGGGTTGCCCCGGCGGCCGAGAGCGCGTCGTCCGGCACGGCGACCATCGCACCGCCGGTACGGCGTACGGCGTCCAGGGCCAGCGCGCCGGCCGTCGGCCGGGTGACCGCGATGCCGTCGGCGATCGTCGTCGCACCGCTCGCCGGATCGCCGGGTGCACCCGAGGTGGCCGAGCCGTCCGCGCCGGCCCACGCCCGCACGAGGGGCTGGCAGTTGGCCGCCTGCACGCCGATCAGCCGGGGCAGCCGCTCGATTCCGCCACAGGCGAGCAACTCGTCGAAGCCCTTGGCCAGCCCGGCCAGCGTGGGTCCGTCCCCCACCGGCGCGACGACCACGTCGGGGGGCTGCCGTCGGAGTTGCTCCCAGATCTCCAGGGCGACAGTCTTCTTCGCCTCGGTGGTGTACGGGTTGACGCCGGTGTTGCGGTCCAACCAGCCGAACTCCCGGGCGGCGGCCCGGGACAGCTCCACCGCGGCGCTGTAGCCGTCAGCCAGCGCGAACACCTGGGCGCCGGCGGCGCGCATCAGGCCGACCTTGTCGGGGCGGCAGCCCGTCGACACGAAGATCACCGAACGAAGCGCCACCGCGGCGGCGCCCAGCGCGGTGGCCACCGCCGCGTTGCCGGTCGACGCCGTGGTGATCGTGTCCGCCCCGGTCCGCAGGCCGCCCTCGAGGACCAGGGCCGTCGCGCGGTCCTTGTTGGAGGCGCTGGGACCGCGCGTCTCGTCCTTCACGAACAGCTCCGGTACGCCCGTCACCGCGCGCAGCCCCGGCAGCGCCAGCAGCGGGGTGCCGCCGACCGGCACCGGGTAGTGGATCGGGCCGGGGTCCACGGGGAGCAACGCCCGGTACCGCCACATCCCCGCCGGCCCGCCGTCGGCCCGGCCGGGCAGCAGGTCCGGACCGTACCGGTACTCCAGGAGTTCGCAGCCGTGCGCCCAGCGGGTTCCCGATACCTGCCCCATCGTCAGCGCCCCTTGTCCGGGTGGAAGTCCGGGTGGACCTCCGGATCGAGTTCGAGGTCGAAGCCGAGCCCGTTGGCCCGGGCCGTGGCCTCCGTGGCGAGTACCCGCTCGAGCACGCCCCGGGCCGCCAGCCACCCGTCGTCATAGAAGGTGGAGCGGTAGTTGGCGCCGCCGTCGGCGACCACCGCGACCGGGTGGCGGCCGGGGCTCCCGCCGGCGGCCAGCTTGGCGAAGGCGGCCAGCACGGCGCCGGCCGAGCCGCCGACGGCCAGCCCGGTGTCCTCGGCCAGCATCCGGCTGAAGGCGAATGCCCGCACGTCGGTGATACGGATCGCCCGCTCGAAGTGACGGCGGTGCAGGAAGGACGACTTACGGCTGGCGCCGACGCCGGTGAGCAGGTGGGGGGTGCCGGCGTCGGCGGTGACGACGGAGCCGTACGCGTCCACGGCGTAGATCCGCACCGCTGGTGCGACCGCGCGCAGCCCCTCGCTGATCCCGACCAGCGTGCCGCCGGTGCTCACCGCGACGAGCACGGTGTCCAGCCGGCCGCCGGTCTGCCGGACCAGTTCCTCGGCGAGGGTGTCGCGGTGTATACCCGGGTTGGCAGGGTTGTGGTACTGGTCCGGCCAGCGCAGCCGCGGATCCGCGAGCCGCAGCTCGCGCACCTTGGCGAGCCGGGTGAGCAGGTAGCCGCCGTACACGTCCGGCTCGGTCACCGGGACCAGCTCGGCTCCTTCGGCCTCCAGAAGGGCCCGGGTCGACCGCGGTACCTTCGGATCGACCACAGCCACCAGCTGGCAGTCCAGGTCCCGCAGCGTGCGCGCCAGCGCGAGGCCGAGGTTGCCCGAGGTCGACTCGACGACCCGGGTGCCCGGTGCGAGTGGGCTCTGCGCGTCGAGGGACGCCAGCAGCCCGAGCGCGGTCCGGTGTTTCACCGAGCCGGTGGGATTCCTCGTCTCCAGTTTCAGCCACAGCATATGCGCCGTCCCGCCGCTGCTGACGTTCAGCTTCGCGAGCGGACTGTTCGTCCGCGCCTCCTGAATGAACCGCGGCATCACCGTTCCGGTCATTCCGCCCCTCGCTCACCACGTTCCGAACCGGGTGCCGGCAATCGCATGCTGCGCTGTGCGTCGACTAGCAAAACGCCGTCGGCGAGCAGGAACGAATGGGCATCATGGATTTGCCGAATCATAATAGAGCCCGATCGTGCAAGAGATGACCGTCCGCCTCCGCCCGTTCAATGAACCTCCTCAAGCTCCCCTTGCGGTCCGGCTGACCGCAAGGTCGGACGCAGCGCGCGAGCGCGGCGCGGTTCGGGTCGAAAAGGGTTCGATCGGCCTGTCCAACCGATCGATATTCTCAGTTGGACAGGCCGCCACCGGCGCCGGATCGGCACGTCAGGCCATGGAACGCGCCTGCTGCTCCATCTCCTCGGCGAACGTCAGCCACTCGTCCGCGCAGCGCCGGGCCAGATCCGCCACCAGGTAGGTGCAGTGTGGCGGGATGGTCAGGACGATGTCCTCCCAACCCTCGGGGCCGGTGACCCGGGGCCAGAGCCACCGCAACAGCGCCCGCCCGGACTCGGTGAACCGCAGCGACGGGTCGTTCCGCAGTCCCCGCAGGATCGCGGCCTTCTCCCGGCCCTCGGCGGCGCCGGCACCGTCCCGGGCCGGTGCCGACCGGTCTGCCCAGCCGTGGCCCACGGCAGCCGGCCGGCCCGGTGCCGGATCTTCCGGTCCGGTGTCGCCGCCGGGCCGCTGCCGGGGCGGCACCGGGTCGTCGCCCCGACGCATCCGCTCGCGGACGTCCCGGGCGGTCGTCGGCGAGATGCCCGCCGCCTTCGCGATCTCGCGCAACGGCGCATCCGGGCGCTCGGCGATGATCGCGCTCGCCGCCAACCGGCCCACCGCGCCGTTCAGCGGCCGGACCCGGCCGTCCCGGCCGAGCCGACTGATCTCCTCGGGAGCGTCATCGGTACCCGTACGGCCACGGATGGTGCGGACCGTGGCGGCGGCGAGCCCGGTGACCGCCGCGATGGCCCGGTCCGACCACCACGGGTGGGACCGGATTATCCGGCTGGCGGCGGCCTCCCGGTCGGCGAGCGTCAGCGGCAGCCCGTGCGCGATGTTCGCCTCGACGGCGGCCACGAACGCGTCCTGCTCCCCGCCGTCGAAGAACCGCACCGCGATGACGTCCTGGCCACGTCGGAGCGCCGCCCGCAGCCGGTGCATGCCGTCGACGACCCGCATCGTCCGCCGGTGGACCAGGATGGGCGGCAGAGCCGCGTCCGTATGCGCGAGCAGTTCGGTATGGTCTACGCTCTCACCGGCCAACCTCGGCGAGTCGGCCGGCAGCAGCGAATTTATTGGGACCAGTTGCGTTTCCCGCTCGTCACGCTGATTCTCGTCTACCATGACGGGGCCTTCTGTTTCCATCGGGCGCCTCAGCGGTACCACGAGCGGACTCGTGTGATTCTGCTTCAAGGAACGACCTCCCATACCAAAGGCGATTCGTCGTCGAGACGAGAGTCGGGCGCCACCCGACGACACGGCAAGGAGGAAACACACGCAGCTCTGCGCCCCGTACAGCGCGTCACGTTGTCCCCCGTCGATGCATGCTCGCCCACACTAAACGACGGAACGCGTACTGCCGAGTAAGTTCCGAATGGTGTGCTCGTGGATGTATCACCGGTGTATGGCGAGGACGAGACGAAACGGCTTTGAGGCCACTCGATGCTACGTTCGGGAAGCCCTCCGGCGTGAGTACGAACCGATAGTGGGAGGAGCCATATGACCACCGGATTCGCCGACGTACGCGAGACGGAACCCGCGCCCGGCCGATCGCTTCCGCTCGTCGTGGAACCCGCGTACGCTGGCTTCGACCTGGTGAAGTGGGCCGCCGACAACCGACCGGCGCTCCACCGCCGCCTGGCCCGGCACGGCGGCATCCTGTTCCGCGGTTTCACGGCGGGATCCGTCGAGGTGTTCCACCACTTCATCACCGCCGCGTCGGGCGAGCCACTCCCCTATCTGGAGCGGTCGTCACCGCGTCGCGAGGTCGAGGGGAACGTCTACACCTCCACCGAACACCCGGCCAACGAGGCGATCTTCCTGCACAACGAGCAGTCGTACAACCTCACCTGGCCGTTGCGCATCTTCTTCCACTGCACGGTCGCGCCGGCGGCCGGTGGCGCCACCCCGGTGGCCGACTGTCGCCGGGTGTACCAGCGCATCTCGGCCCGCACCCGGGACCGCTTCGCGGAACGCGGCTACCGGTACGTGCGCAACTTCGGCACCGGGTTCGGCCTCGGCTGGCGGGAGGCGTTCCAGACCGACGACCGGGCGACCGTGGAGCGGTACTGCGAGGCCAACGGCATCGAGCATCGGTGGCTGGGCGGCGAGCGGCTCAGCACGGCGCAGGTCCGCGCGGCCGTCCACCAGCACCCGGAGAGCGGGGAGACGACCTGGTTCAACCATGTCACGTTCTTCCACGTGTCCACACTGGATCCGGTGCTGTCCCGGGCGATGCTGTCGTTGGGCCGGGACCGCCTGCCCAACAACACCTACTACGGCGACGGCACGGAGATCGAGCCCGAGGTGCTGGACGAGCTGCGTGCCGCGTACCGCGCCGAGACGGTGGTTTTTCCGTGGCGCGAGGGCGACATCCTCATGCTGGACAACATGCTCACCGCGCACGGCCGGGAGCCTTTCACGCCACCCCGGCGGATCCTGGTGGGGATGGCGCAGCCGGTCCGTACGACCCCCTGACCGTCATCAGCCCGAGCACCCGGGCCGGGTCGGCTCGGCGATTCGCCGGTCCTGGTCTGCCGGTCGGCCCGGCCGAAGGCGATGCGCTGGTCGGTGGCCGGCTCGACCGGACCCAGGTCGCCCAGGCGGGCGGTGGTCACGCCGAGCCGGCGGTCATCCCCGCCGCGCCTCGGCCGGTTCCTGCGACAACACCGTGATGGCCGGGAAGAACGGCACACCCCGATGGGTGATGAGGTGGCCGAAGTCGCGGCTGAACGCCCAGAGCACGAACTGCAACGACCGGTTCGGCGGCCACTGCTCGGCGTCCACGGTGCCCCACCGCTCCATCGAGATCAGCAGGAACGGGTCGGCGCCCAACCACTCGCCGTCCACCTCGAACTCGATCCACTCGTGGTAGATCGGGTACGGGATGGCGATGAAACCGCCGCAGGCCCGCCGCGCGGGTACGCCACGCCGGGTGGCGATGTCCACCAGGTGCCGGGTGGCGAGCCGGCAGTCGGCCAGCCCGGTGTCCCGGACGAAGCCGAGATCGGTGGAGAGTTCGTCGGGCAGGATGTGGAACTCCAGCGCCCGAACCTCCTCGATCATCTCCAGGTACGGGGCGCCGAAGGAGTACCGCGACGGCGTACGGGTCAGGTTCAGCTTGTAGTGCCCCGGCCGCAGGGCCTCGAACGTGCCCTCGTCCGCGCTCTCGGCCAGAGTCGGCTGCAACCGGATGTCGCAGGGCCCGTCGTGACCGGGCTCGGGGCAGTCGCCGACCACCTCGATCGCGAACGTGGTCTCGACCTGCACGTCGACGAGATTGAGCGCCCGCGACCACCACCGCATCGCCGTCCGGCGCGGGCACGGCAGTCGCATGTAGAGCCCGATGTTCTCCAGGTCGTCCTTGTGGAAGCGACGGTCGGCGCCGGTGCCACGGTACGGCAGGCCGCACTCCACCAGGTATTCCAGCAGTGCGGCGGGTATTCCGTGCGTGCGTATCGTCCGGTCGACACTCTCGGTGAAGCTCCGGTACCGGTCGGGCACCCTCCGGACGCAGTCCACGATGTGCGCGGCGGCGGTCAGGGTTTCCACGTCGGTGCTGCTCACTCGTCCTCCGATGGGGTCACGGCGGTGGTGGGGGCGTTGGTGGCCGCGGCGTCGACCACCCGGGCCAGCTCGGCCACGGTGGGGTGCTCGTACACCAGGTGCAGCGGCAGGTCCACGGCGAGTTCGACGCGCAGCCGGAAGGCCAGCAGGGTCACCGAGAGGGAGTCGCCGCCGAGCACGAAGAAGTCGTCCGCGGCGCCGACGGCGTCGAGGCCGAGCACCTCGGCGTACGCCTCGGCGACCACCCGCTCGGTGCGGGTGCGGGGCGGGCCGGGCGGCAGCCGGTGCGGCTCGCTCCCGGTCGGGACGGCGGACTCGGGCGCCGGCAACGCGGCGTGGTCCACCTTGCCGTTCGCGTTCCGGGGAACCGCCGGCAGGTTGACGAACGCGGCGGGCAGGTAGGCGGCGGGCAGCAGGCCACGCGCGTACTCGACCAGCGCCGCCGGGTCGACCGGAGTACCGCCGCGCCCCACCACGTAGGCCACCAGCCGGAATGTCCCGGATTCCCCCGACCGCGCCGTCACCACCGCGTCCGCCACGGCCTCGTGCCGAGCCAGCACGGCCTCCACCTCGCCGGGCTCGATCCGGATCCCGTGGATCTGCACCTGCCGGTCCTGTCGGCCCAGGTACTCCACCGTGCCGTCGGGCAACTGCCGGGCCAGGTCCCCGGTGCGGTACATGCGGCCGCCGGGTAGGAACGGGTCCGGCCGGAACACCGCCGCCGTCTGCGCCGGGTCGCCCAGGTACCCGCGTCCGACGCCGGGCCCGCCGACGAAGAGCTGCGCCGCGGTTCCGGCCGGTACCGGCGCCAGGTCCCGATCCAGGAGGTAGAGCCGGATGTGCGGGATCGGGCGGCCGACCGGACAACCGGCACCGGTGACGGTCGCCGGGACCCGGTAATGGGTCACGTCGTCCGAACACTCCGTCGGCCCGTACGCGTTGACCAGGCCGGCAGCGGGATACCGTGCCAGCCATCGGCGTGCGGTACGCCCCGGCAACGCCTCGCCGGTGGAGACCATCCAGCGCAGCCGGGGCAGGTCGACCGGCTCCTGTCCGGCCACCGTCGCCATCGCGGCCAGCATCGACGGCACCGCCTCGGCGACGGTGACGTCGGTCCGGGCCAGCTCGCGCAGCAGCCGCGCCGGGTCCCGGCCGTCGTGGTCGGTCACGACGACCACCGTGGCGCCGACCATCAGCGGGGCCAGGAACTGCCACACCGAGACCACGAACGTGGACCGGGCGGTCTGCGCCACCCGGTCGGCAGCCGTCAGCCCGAGTTCGTCGATCTTGGCGTACGCGTGGTTCAGCACGCCGCGTCGCTCGAGCATCACGCCCTTCGGCGTACCCGTGGACCCGGACGTGTGGAGCAGGCAGGCCAGGCTGCGCGGGCCGCCCCGGCGTGGCGGGTTGGTCGCCAGCGGGCCGAGCGAGATCGCGGCCCCGACGGTGATCACCGTGGGGCGGCGCGCCGGCTCCCAGTCGGCCAGCACCTTGTCGAGCACCGGCAGGCACTCGGTGGTGCTCAGCACGAGCGGGGCCGGGCTGCGGCGCAACGCCTCGCGCAGCCGCCGGACCGGGTCGGTCGGCTCCAGCGGCGTGTAGGCCGCGCCCACCTTCTGCACCGCGACGATCGCCGTGACCAGGTCGATCCCGCGACCGGCCAGGATGGGCACGACGGTCTCCGGGCCGGCACCGGCGTCCGCGACCAGCTCGGCCAGCCGGTTCGCCCGCCCGTTCAGCCCGCCATAGGTGATCGACTGACCCCGGCAGACCACGGCCACGGCATCCGGCGCCCGCTGCACCCGGGCCTCGAACAGCTCGGCGAAGCACTGATCGAGCCGGTCCGCACCGCTCTGCGCGCCGATCGCCGACCAGGGCTCTCCGTACCGGCCCTCGGGCCGGTCGGCGAGGTCGGCCAGGCACTCGCGGTAGTACCCGGCGATCGCTGTCACCTGCTCCGGTGGCAGGTCGGTGCAGTTCAGCGTCGCGCGGATCGAGCCGGTGAGCGGATCGGCGCTGAAGTCCGCGAGCAGCGGCAGGCCGGTACGGTCGAAAAGGTCGTCGTCGAGCACCTCGATGCCGGCCTGTTCCAGGCTGCGGTAGACGTGGAAGTGGGTGAAGTTGAAGGCCGTCTCCACGACCGGCCGGTGCCGCTGCCCGCGCACGATCCGGGTCACCGGGAAGCGCCGGTGCGGCAGCTGCGCGGACTCCGCGTCGAAGACCGCACGGACCAGGTCCGCCCAGGTGCCCGTACCGGTCAGCCGGGCCCGCACCGGCAGCGTGTTGAGGAACTGGCCCAGCACCCGGTCGCCGCCGGGTACGCCGAGCCGGCCGTTGGAGACCAGCCCCGTGACGACGTCCGCCTCCCCGGTGGCCAGGCTCACCGCACGCAGATGTGCCGCCAGCAGCACACTCTTGACCGGTACGGCGAGTGAGCGGGCCAGCGCCCGCAGGGCGGTGCCGGTCTGTTCGCTGATCGGCACCTCGACCACGTGCTGCGCCGCCGCGCCGTCCCGCGTCCAGCGCGGCAGGGGCGTGCCGGCGGTCCCGGCCAGCCGGTCCGTCCAGAACTCGGCGTCCCCGGCGCGCCGGGCCGCGAGCCGCTCCCGGGCGACGAAGTCGGCGTACGAGGTCGGGTGCGGTTGGACCGCCGCCGGTCGCCCGGCGAGCAGCGCCAGGTAGCGGGTGAACAGCTCGGTCAGCAGCGACGCGACGCTCCAGCCGTCGAGGACCGCCTCGTGCAGGGTCACGGTGAGCTGAAACCGGTCCGCCGACCGGCGATGGATGGCGAACCGCAGGAACGGCGGCCGGTCCCACCCGAACCGGTGCCGCTGGCCGGAGGCGCAGAATTCCGCGACCGCCCGCGACTGTTCGGCGTCCGGCAGATGGCTCAGGTCGTGCACCTCCAGCGGCACCGTCACCGTCCGGTGCACCAGTTGCAGCGGTTCGGTGTAGCCGAGCATCGCGAACGAGGTGCGCAGTGCCGGGTGTGCGTCGGTGAGCTGGTCCAGGGCCTCCCGGAAGGCGTCCACCCGCAAGGGTGCCCGCAGGTGCGCCGTCCGGGTGGTGTGGAAGACCGGCGCGTCACGCCGGAACTCGCTGTCGAACACCATCCCCGCCTGGCCGTGGGTGAGCGGGTACGCGTCCGCCACGCCGGCCGGCAACCGCGACCGGTCCGCATCGTCGATCAGGGCGAACGCCGGCAGTGGCCGGGTCTGGCCGTCGTCGTCACCGTCGCTGGCGACGCTGTCCAGCGCGTGGCTCAGCTCCCGGACGGTGCGGTGCTGGAACAGCTGCTGCACGGAGAGGTGGATGTTCCGCTCCGCGGCTGCGGCGCGCAGCTGGATGCTCCGGATCGAGTCGCCGCCGAGTGCGAAGAAGTCGTCGTCGATGCCGACCCGGTCGACGCCGAGCACAGCCGCCCAGACGGCGCACAGGATCTCCTCGCGCGGTAGCCGCGGCGCCGCGTACGGCAGATCGGCCCCGCGCCGGTCCCCGGTCGGCGCGGGCAGCGCGGCGCGGTCCAGCTTGCCGCCACGGGTCACCGGCAGCGCGTCGAGCGCGACGAACACGGCCGGAACCATGTACACGGGCAGCCGGTCGGCCAGGAACTCCCGCAGCGAGCTGTCGGACGGTGGGCTGCCCGGCCCGAAGACGCAGTACGCCACCAGCCCGCACCCGCCGCCGAGTTCGCGCACCACGACGGCCGCCTCCCGGACCGCCGGATGTTCCGACAGCGCGGCGGCCACCTCGGCGGGCTCGATCCGGAATCCCCGGAGCTTCACCTGCTGGTCCGCCCGGCCGAGGTACCAGATCCGGCCGTCCGGACCGAACCGCCCCAGATCGCCGGTCCGGTAGAGCCGGCCGCCCGGCTCGCTGGCCGTGGGTCCGTGGCCGGAGCCAGCGGCCGGATCCGGCACGAACCGGGTCGCGGTCAGCTCCGGCCGGCCCAGGTAGCCGCGCGCCACCGCCGGACCACCCAGGTAGATCTCGCCGGCGACGCCGACCGGCACCTGGCGCAGCCGCCGGTCCAGGATGGCGACGCGGTAGCCGGGCAGGGGGCGACCGATCGCCGGCGGCTCCTCCGGGCCGACCCGCTCGCCGGTGGCGTTGACCGTGCACTCGGTCGGGCCGTAGCAGTTGTAGGCGACGGTCCGCCCGGCCCGGCCCAGCACCGCGGCCAGCGGCGCGGGTAGCACCTCTCCGGCCACCAGCAGCAGGGCCGGCGGCCGCCCCGGCCCGCCGTCCTCGGCCAGCAGGCCGGCCGAGACCAGCGTCTCCAACTGGGTGGGGGTGGCGTTCACCACGTCCACCCGGTTACGGCGGAGGTAGTCGACCAGGAGCCGGTCGTCCCGGCGCAGCCACTGCGGCAGCAGGTGCAGCGTGTGCCCGTCCAGCAGCAGGACGAGCTGTTGCACCGAGGCGTCGAAGGTCAGCGGCGCGTTCAGCGCGACGTCGCGGTGGCCGTCCAGGTGCCGGTCGTACACGGCCGCGCGCATCGCGTCCCGGAACGCGCTCACCGACCGGTGCTCGACCAGTACGCCCTTGGGCGACCCGGTCGAGCCGGACGTGTAGATCGCGTACGCCAGGTTGTCCGGACGGGCCAGCGGGGTCGGTGGGATCACCTCCTCCTTCCGTACCTCGGACGCGACCACGTCCAGCCGGACGACCGGCATCTCGACGTTGCCGTCGAAGCCGACGGGCAGCAGTCCGGTACGGGTCAACAGCAGCGCCAGGCTCGCGTCCCGCGCCTGGAACGCGATCCGCTGCGGTGGGTCGTCCGGGTCGATCGGCGCGTAGCCGGCACCCGCCTTCTGCACGGCGAGCAGGGTCACCATCGCTTCCGGCGACGCGCCCAGGCAGAGCCCCACCAGCATGTCCGGCCCGACGCCGCGGCGGCGCAGGTAGTGCGCGAGCTGGTTGGCGCGCTCGTCGAGCTCGACGAAGGTCAGGCTCTCCTCGCCGCAGCGCACCGCCACCCGGTCGGGTGTGCGCCGCGCCTGCGCCGCGAACAGTTCGTGGAAGCAGGCGGGCTCCCGTACCCCGGGCGGCGCGACGGTGCCGAAGCCGGCGAGCTGGCGCCGCTGCGCGCCGGTCAGCACCGCCAGGTCCCCGATCGGTGTACCCGGCCGGTCGAGGGCATCGGCCAGCAACGTGCCGAGGTGCCCGGCCAGCCGGTCCGCGGCCTCGCCGTCCAGGGCGGCGCCGTTGTAGTGCAACGTCGCGGTGAGGCCGCCGGCCTCCCGCACGCAGCGGAGCATCAGGTCGTACCGCTCGGCGCAGCCGTGCACCTCGGTGAGCCGGAACGTGACCGCGCCGACGCGGTACTGCGGCTGCCCGGTCGCGTAGTCGAAGAGCACCGGCAGGTACGGTTCGCCGCCGGCCGGGTCGCCCGGTCGCCGCCACTCGGCGAGGCTGAAGTACGCGTGCCACCGGTCGATGTCGCGGTCGGCCGGGACCAGATCGGCCACGGTGCGGTCGAACGGGGTCGCCGCCCCGAGCCGGACCGGTCTGGGCACGTACCGGGTCATCGGGCCGACCACATCGGACAGCTCGGGGAGGTCCCGGCCGTCGCGGGCCACCGCCACGAGCGGGTCGGTCGCCGGGTCCAGCCGCCAGAGCAGCACCTGCCAGGCGGTCAGCAGCACCGACTCGACCGTGCCGCCGGTCGCCCGGGCCACCGCCTCCGCGGCGGCCAGCGTGTCCGGCGGCAGCTCGACGCCGCGCTGGTCCGGGCAGAACCGGCCGCCCGGTCCCGGTGGTACGCGGGCGAACGGCACCGGCCGGACGAGCGGTTCCGTGCCGTCCGCCCTGCCCGCCAGCGCCGCCCAGTGTGACCGGCCCGGCTCGCTGTCGGGCGACTGGAGCAGGTCGTCGAGCCACGCGGCCACGTCGGCGTACTGCGGCGGCGACTCGGCGTCCGGCGGCAACACCTGCGCTCCGTTGATTTCACCTGCCCTGCCGGTCAACGCGGCGTAGTGGCGTACGACGTCGCGCACCAGCAGCCGCATGGACCCGCCGTCGGTACGCAGCGCGGGTGCCCGGACGACCAGTCGGTGCCGGTCGGCGGCCAGCCGGATCAGGAGCGTCCGCAGCACCGGCTCGCCGGCCACGTCGAGGTCGACAGGTTCGGTGAGGGCCGCATCGAGACGCCGGTTCCGCTCGGCCTCCGCCGCTCCGGTCAGGTCGACCTCCCGCAGGTCGACCCGACCCCGGTCGGCGATCACCTGCACCGGCAGCCGCATGTTGCGCGGGACCGGGAAGGAGGTGCGCAGAATCTCGTGTTCGTCGACCACCCGCCGCAGGGCCTCGGTCAGGGCGACCGGGTCGAGCGGCCCGGTCGTCTCGACGTCGCACCGCAGGCCGTCCGGTGCGCCGTTCCGTTCGTCGAGCAACCACCGGCTCCGCTGGATCGGTGAGAGCCCGTAGCCGTCGCGCTCCGCCTCGTCACCGGTCGAGCTCATGTCCCAGTCTCGCTATCCGGTTCCGTTCGTCGACGAACACGACCTTCGGCTGGAACGACTTCAGCTCGTCCTCGTCCAGCACGCCGTACGCCATCAGGATGACGAGGTCGCCGGGGTGGACCAGCCGTGCGCCGGCGCCGTTGACGCCGATCACGCCGGACCCGCGCTCGCCCTCGATGGCGTACGTCACCAGGCGCGCCCCGTTCGTCACGTCCACCAGGTGCACCTGCTCACCGACCGCGATGTCGGCGGCTTCCATGAGGTCGAGGTCCACAGTCACCGAACCGATGTAGTGCAGGTCGCTGCGCGTGACGGTGGCGCGATGGATCTTCGATTTGAGTATGGAGCGATACACCAACTGCCTCCCCGGCAACCACTTCGAAATCCACCGATCGGCACGGACCACTTCTCCGGTGGCGTTGCGAGGACAGTAACGCCGATGCCCGGCGTCCATGAAGCGATCGTGTCGCCGACGCCCTACGGCTATCCTCCACACGTGCATCGCCTTGGTGGTAAGCCGGCGCATGCGCGGGTAGCGCATTCACCTGCGTCATTTTTCAGGTCCGTCTGCCGTCGACAATGGCGCCGTCTGGTCGGCAGCGCGGCGCTCGGTGTGGTCGCGATGGGCAGCCGGAGTTTCATTCCCGCCGCTTTCGGGATGGCGATCGACGCGATCCTGGACGATGGCGGGCGACGGTTCGCCGGCTGGGTGCTGGTCGTCACCGCGCTCGGCGTCGTCGGCGCGGCGGCCAGCGTGCTCAACCATCGGCTCGGGGTGCGGATCCGGCTGGCCGCGGGCTTCCACGTGCAGCGGCTGACCGTCCGGCATGTCGGCTGGCTCGGCGACACGCTGTCCCGGCGGATCGCCACGGGCGAGGTCGTCACGCTCTCCGGCATCGAGTCGGCGCACCTGGGCTTCAGTCTGGTGGCACTGGCCCGCGCGTTCGGCACTCTCGCCGGGATCGCCGTCGTCGCCGGCGTCCTGGTCACCCTCTCCGCGCCGCTGGGCCTGCTGGTGCTGGGTGGTGTGCCGGTGGTGATGGTCGCGATCGGCGCGCTGACGCCACCGCTGGAGCGGCGGCAGCAACGGGTGCACGAGGCGGCCGCCCTGACCGCCACGGCTGCCACCGACGCGGTCTCGGGCCTGCGGATCCTGCGTGGGATCGGGGGTGAGGAGACCGTGCTGGCCGGCTATCGCGAGATCTCCCAACGCCTGCGCCGGGTGAGCGAGGCCGTCGGTCGGTTCCGCTCCGTCCTGGACGGCGCCCAGGTGCTGCTACCGGGGCTGCTCATCGTCACCGTCACCTGGCTCGGATCCAGATTCGCGCTCGCCGGCCGGATCAGCCCCGGCGAGCTGGTCACCTTCTACGGGTACGCCGTCTTCCTGGTCCTGCCGCTGGCCGCCGCCGCCGACATCGCCGGCTCCCTCGCCCAGGGCTACGTCGCCGCCCGCCGGGTCAGCGGGCTGCTGCGGCTGGAACGGGACGTCCCCGCGCCGCGATCGCCACTGGCGCCCCCGCCGGTGGGGAGCCCGCTGGCGGACCACGACTACCGGTTGACCGTCCGGCCAGGGCTCCTGACCGGGGTGGCGTGCCGCTCCGCGGCGGACGCCGCGGACCTCGGTGACCGCCTCGCCCGATACGTCGACAGCGACGTCACCCTCGGCGGGGTACCGCTGCGCCGGCTGGCCCTGCCCGAGGTCCGCCGCCGCATCATGCTGGCCGGCTCCGACGACGTGCTGTTCGCCGGGCCCCTGCGGGACTCGCTCGACCCGCCCCGGCACGCCCCGGGGGTCAGCGTCGCCGACGCGCTGCGGGCCGCCTCGGCGGAGGACATCGTCGCCGCCCACCCGGACGGCCTGGACGCGCAGGTCACCGAGCGGGGGCGCTCGCTGTCCGGCGGGCAGCGCCAGCGCATCGCGCTGGCCCGCGCCCTGGTGGCCGACCCGGAGATCCTGGTGCTGCACGAGCCCACCAGCGCGGTCGACGCGCACACCGAGGCCCGCGTCGCGGACGGGTTGCGGACGCTGCGCGCCGGGCGGACCACAGTGGTCCTGTCGACCAGCCCGCTGCTGCTGGAGCGGGCGGACCGCGTGGTGCTGGTGGTGGACGGCCGGGTGGTGGCCGAGCACACCCACGCCGCGCTGCTTGCCACGAGCGCCGCCTACCGCGACTGCGTGACGCGGGGTGCCGTGGACAGCGACCGGGTGATGCCGGCGTGACCGGCGACGCCCTGCCGGTCGCCACCCCGGCGGAGGCGCGGGCCGTCGTCGTCCCCGTGCTGCGTGACCGCAGGCGGGCGCTCCTCGCCGTGCTGGCCCTGCACGTCGTCGCCACGCTGGCCGGGCTGGCCGGCCCGCGGCTGCTCGGCGCCCTGGTCGAGTCGGTGCAGCGGGGCGGTGGGCGCGGCCAGGTGGACCTGCTCGCCGGGCTGTTCGCGGTCACCCTGCTGGTCCGCGCGCTCTGTACCCGGTCGGCCCGACTCCGCGCCGCCGTGCTGGCCGAGTTCGTCCTGGCGCGGGTGCGGGAGGACTTCCTGGCCCGCCTGCTCCGGCTGCCGCCGTCCACGGTCGAGCGGTCGTCGACCGGAGAGCTGGTGACCCGGGCCACCACGGACGTCGAGACGCTGTCCGCGGCGCTGCGCCACGCCGTACCCGAGGTGACCGTCGCCGCCGCGGTGACCGGCCTGACCATCGGCGCCATGCTGCTGACCAGCCCGCCCCTGGCGCTCTGCGTCGTGGTCGGGCTGCCGCTGGTCGTCTGGAGCACCCGCCGCTACCTCCGGCGGGCGCCCGAGGGTTACCGGCGCGAGATGGCCGGCTGGGCGCGGGTGAACGCCGTGATCCAGGAGACCGCAGGCGGTGGCCGGTCCGTCGAGGCGCTACGCCTGGCCGAGCGGCGGGCCCGGGACACCGACGAGGCGATCGCCGAGGTGAGCGCGGCGGAACGGTACACGCTCCGGCTACGCACCACCTGGCTGCCCTGTCTGGAGGCGGCCTACCTGCTGGTCCTGGTCTCGGCGCTGGTCCTCGGGGGTCTGGGCCACCGCCAGGGCTGGGCCGGCCTCGGGCAGATCGTCGCGGTCTGCGTCTACGCCTGGCTGCTGGTCGGTCCGGTGGACACGCTGGTGACCTGGCTGGACGAGGTCCAGGTCGCCGCTACCGCGCTCGCCCGGATCGCGGGCGTCGCGGGGGCCGAGCCGCCACGCGGACCCGCGCCAACACCGAGGCCGCGCGGCGAGGCCGGCGTGCGAATCCGCGACGTGCGGTTCGGGTACGACGGCAGGGACGACGTGCTGCACGGCGTGAGCCTGGACGTCGCACCGGGCGAGCGGCTGGCGATCGTCGGGCCGAGCGGCGCCGGCAAGAGCACCCTCGGCCGGCTGGTCGCCGGGCTCGACCGACCCCGCTCGGGCACCGTGCGGATCGGCGGCGTCCCGATCGCCGACCTCCCACCGGAGCTGGTACGCGGGCACGTCGCGCTGCTGCCGCAGGAGAACCACGTCTTCGGCGGCTCCGTGGCGTACAACGTCACCCTGCCCGCACCGTCCGCTGGCCGGGACGCGGTCGAGCACGCCCTGCACCTGGTACGCGCGCTGGACTGGGTACGCGAACTGCCGGACGGCCTGGACACACCGATCGGCTCCGGCGGGATGCCGGTGTCACCCGCGCAGGCCCAACAGCTCGCCCTGGCCCGGGTGGTCCTGGCCGACCCGCCGGTACTGGTGCTGGACGAGGCCACCTCGATGCTGGACGACCGGTCCGCCCGTACCCTGGAGCGGTCGCTCGCCGACGTCCTGTCCGGACGGACGGTGATCGTGATCGCGCACCGCCTGCACACCGCCCGCGACGCCGACCGGGTGGTCGTGCTCGACGGCGGCCGGATCGCGGAGTTGGGCACGCACCGGGAGCTCGTCTCGGCGGGCGGCGCCTACGCGCGGCTGTGGGCGGCGTGGCGCGGGGACGTCAACGCGGCCGGGACAACAGCTCCGCCACCACCCGGCTCATCTGCCGTGGCGTAGGCGTGTCGAAGAACGACACCGGGTCGAGCGCCAGGCGGTAGCGGTCGCCGATCTCGGTCACCAGCATGACCATGCGGAAGGAATCCCCGCCGGCGGCGAAGAAGTCGTCATCGGGCCCGAGGTCCGGCCGCTCGAAGACCCGCCGCCAGGCGTCCACAACCACCGTCATGACGTCGGCCATGTCTTTTTCTGGCACGCCGTCACCGGCCGCCGAATCCGCCACGCATTCCTCCCCCGAGACCGCTGGGCGCGCCCAAGGTAGCACGCCTGCGGCGGTAACGGGATCGCGTCGATGTCGCTATTGACGCCGGATGGACCCGTTCCTAAAGTCCGGCGGAAGTCACGGTTATCTGGGACGGCCGCAGACTATTTTCGGGTGGGCGGAGAATGATTGTGGACGATGCGGTAGCCGTGGGCGAGGAGCGTGTTGCCTTCTCCGGCCTGCGGTCGGGAACGACGGCGCTCACCTGGGCGCAACGCTCCTGGTGGCCGGCGTACCGGACCGGCACCGAGTTCCTCTCCGTCGACCTACCGCTGCCCGGCCAGACCACGATGGACGACATCCGGGCGGCGGTCCGACGCCTCCTCGATCGGCACGAGTCGCTGCGCACCTGCTACCCCGTCACCGGTGGCGGGGAGCGGGTGCAGCGACTGCTCGGCGCCGGGGCGTACGACCTGCGCATCGAGCGGCTGGACGGTACGGTGGGCGACGGGCCGGCGGACCGGGCGGCGGGACTCACCGCCGAGCTGACGGGTACGCCCGTCGACCACGAGCGCGACGTGCCGGTCCGGGTGGGCGTGCTGGTGGGCGGGACCCGGCCGGTCCACCTGGTGCTGGTCGTCTCCGCGTTCGCCGTCGACTGCTGGAGCATCGCCACCCTGCGGCAGGACCTCGCCGCGCTGCTACCCGGCGGCGAACCCCCGGAGGCTCCCCCGCCCCGGCAGCCGGCCGGGATGGCCGGCTGGGAGCAGTCAGCCGCGGGCGCGCGGACCGAGGAAGAGGCGCTGGAGTTCTGGCGCGACCGGCTGGCGGAGATGCCACGGACGCTGTTCCCGGTCTCGCCGGAGTCCCCGGACCCGGCGGCCGACCCGCACTGGCTGTGCCGGTTCGACTCCACTCCCACTGCGGTGGGCTGCACCCTGTTGTCGACCCGGTACCGGGTGAGCACCGGGCACGTCCTGCTCGCCGGTCTCGCGGCGGTACTCGGCGCCCACACCGGCGTCGCCGCCTGCCCACTGGGGCTGATCGTGAACAACCGGATGGCCGACCCGGCCGCGGTCGGCTCGGCGATGCTCTACATGCAGGAGGGAATCTGCGCGGTACCGCTCGGCGACGCCTCGTTCCGCGAACTGGCGCTCGCCTGCCGGTCGGCGGCGATGGCGGCCCACCGGTACGCCCGCTACGACCCCGCCGCCAGGGACGCGGCCCTTGCCCGGGAGGCGCTGCGCCGGGGAATGGTCCCGATGCGGAGCTGCCTCGTCAACGACACCCGCCGGCCGGCGACGTTCCTGGCCGACGGTGCCACGCCCGAACTCCTCCGGGCACCCGACCTGGCCGGCGAGGCGGCGTGCCGCTGGCGGCCGTACGGCATGAACCTGCCCGGCGTCGACCTGTTCGTCACCGTGCTCAACCGGGCGGACACCGCATCCCTCGCGGTGCTCACCGACACCCGTCAGGTGTCCCGCACCGACGTCGCGGCCCTGCTGCGCGGCCTGGAACTGGTGATCACCCAGGCGGCCGTGGATGACCTGCGCCTCACCGACGTGGGGGCCCTGACCGGGCTCGGCCCGCCCGCCGCGCTGTCCACCTGGACGTTCGTCGAGCGGAGCTGGGTCAACCCGTCCTCTGTGGAACAGTGCCTACGGGCGACCGCCGGCACCGCCGACGTCCTGGTGCTGCCGGCCGACGACGGCGGGCGGCGGTCCCTCGTCGGATACGTCGGCCTGCCCGTCGGGGCGCCCGTGCCTGACCTCGCCGACCTGCACGCGCGCCTGACCCGGGCCGTGGACGGCGTCCGTGACGCGGTCGCGCCCGGACACTACGTGGTCTGCGCCGGCGCGCCGCAGGACGGCGGCTCCCCCGGGGCCTGGCGCCGGCTTCCGGTGCTGGCCGAGGGAACAGGCCGCGAACCGGTGCTCGCCGGGAGGCCGGGATGAGCACGCCCGAGGCGCTGCTCCACGGCGCCGTCGCCACCGGCCCGGAGGCGACGACCAAGCCGGACGCCGCGACCGACGCGGAGGCAGTCGCCTCCGCGGATGCCCTCGCCACCGAGGACCTGGACCTGCTGCTGACCATCCGCCATTTCGAGCGGAAGCTGCTCGCGCTGTTCGCCGCCGGGCACATCCCCGGCACCACGCACACCTGCCTGGGTCAGGAGTACGTCCCGGTGGCGATGCGCCCGTTCCTCGCGGACGCGTTCGTCTTCAGCAACCATCGGGGACACGGGCACTATCTGGCGAAGTTCGACGACCCGGCCGGCCTGCTCGCCGAGATCACCGGACGCGCCGGCGCCGTCTGCGGCGGCGTCGGCGGCAGCCAGCACGTGTACCGCGACGGGTTCTGCTCGACCGGCGTGCAGGGCGAGAGCCTTCCGGTGGCCCTGGGTGTCGCCATGCACCGACGGACCAGCGGCCGGCACGGCCTCGTCGCGGCCTACATCGGCGACGGAACCTGGGGCCAGGGGGTGGTCTACGAGACGCTCAACCTCGCCGCCCTGTGGCGGGCACCGCTGCTCGTCCTGGTGGAGAACAACGGGATCGCCCAGACCACCCCGATCGAGCGTCACCTGTCCGGCACCATCGCGGGGCGGGCCGCCGCGTTCGGCGTCCGGTACGTGCCGATCGACACGAGCCACATCCCGGAGATCCGCGACCGGCTCGCCGAGCCCGTCGCCGCGACCCTCCGGGGCGAGGGGCCACTGGTGGTGGAGTTCACGACGGCCCGGCTCGGACCGCACAGCAAGGGTGACGACACCCGCCCGCCGGAGGTGGTCCGCAGGTTGGCCGAGCGCGACTGGTGTGCCCAGTACGCCGCGCGGTGTCCGGCCGAGTTCGAGGCCGCCGACGCGCGGGCCCGGGACCGGATCGAGGCGGTGGCCCGCGACGTGCTGGCCCGCCCGCTGGCCGGGTGGCCGCAGTGAGCGCCGGACGGGTGGCCCCGGTGAGCGCCGGACGGGTCGCCGAGCGGCTCACCGCGGCCCTGCACCAGCTCTTCGCCGACGACCCACGGCTGTTCCTGCTCGGGCAGGACGTGCTCGACCCGTACGGCGGCGCCTTCGGCATCACCCGTGGCCTGTCCACCCGCTATCCGGACCGGGTACTGGCCACGCCGATCAGCGAGGGCGCGATGAGCGGGGTCGCCGCCGGGCTGGCCCTCGCCGGGGACCGGGTGCTGGTCGAGGTCATGTTCGGCGACTTCGTGACGCTCTGCTTCGACCAGATCGTGAACTTCGCCGCCAAGTCCGTCACGATGTACGGCCAGCGGCTGCCGATCGCCATGGTGGTGCGCTGCCCGGTCGGCGGCAACCGCGGGTACGGGCCGACGCACAGCCAGAACCTGCAGAAGCACTTCCTCGGCGTACCCGGTCTGGCACTGTACGAGCTGTCCGCGTTCCACGACCCGCTGGACGTGCTCACCGAGATGTTCGCCCGGCGGGAGCCCGGCATCTTCTTCGAGGACAAGGTGCTCTACACGACGCCGGCAGCGCGTGACGGGTCGGTGGACGACCTGTTCCGGTACGAGCTGCTCCCCGGCGCCGGGACGTGGGCCCGGGTGTCCATCATGGATGGCGGTCGACCGGACCAGCTCGTCATCGCGCCGGGTGGCGTGGCGCCACGGGCACTCGCGGCGATGCGGCAGGCGTTCATCGAGGACGAGTGCGTCAGCGAACTGCTCGTACCGGCCCGCCTGTACCCGGCGGACGTGGGGCCCGTACTGCCGCTCACCTCCGGGGTACGCCGGATCCTGGTGGTCGAGGACGGCGTGGCCGGTGGCGGCTGGGGCAACGAGATCGCCGCCCACCTGCACGACCGCCTCTGGGGCGTGCTGCCCGAGCCGGTGCGCCTGGTCCGGCCGGCCTGCGGGGTGATACCGGCCGCACCGCACCTGGAGCGTCGGTTCCTCGTCCAGGACGAGACGATCCGCGCCGCCCTGCGGGGGGAGAACCATGGCTGAACTGGCGGTGCCGACGCTCAATGCGAACGACACCTCGTACGTCCTCACCGAGTGGCTGGTGCCCGACGGCGGCCGGGTCTCCGCCGGCGACCCGGTGGCGTTGATCGAGACGTCGAAGGCACTGGCGGACCTGGCCACCGAGACGACCGGCTACCTGCGGCACGCCGTGGTCGCCGGCACCACCTGCGAGCCCGGCCAGGTCGTCGCCCACGTGCACGCCGAGCTGGCCGCCCCGACCGACACGCCGGAGCCGGCGGACGGGACCGGCAGCGCGGAGGCGGCCGCCCCGACCGACACGCCCGAGCCGGCGGGCGGGACCGGCAGCGCCGAGGTGGCTCCGGTCGTCAGCCGGGCAGCCGCGGAGTACCTGGCCGAGCATGGCATCCCGATGGCGGCCGTCGCCGCGCTCGGCAAGCGGGTGGTCAAGCTCTCCGATGTAGCAGCGCTGCGCGCCGGCGGCCGGGGCGGGACCGGCGACCGCCGCCAGCTCTCGGCACACCAGCGGGCCGTCGCACGGACGGTCGCCGCCTCGCACGCCACGATTCCCAGCGCGTTCGCCGCGGCCAAGGTGCAGGCCGCGCCGCTCCTCGCCGAGCTGCGCGAGATCGGCGGACGGCAGGGCGGGTTCATCGGCATCCCGGAGCTGGTGGTACGAGCGCTGGCGCGACTGCACGCGGAATGGCCGCTGTTCTACGCCACCGTGCACGACGACCTGAGCCTGACACTCGCCGCCACGCCCGACATCGGCGTCACGGTCGACGTCGGCGGCGGGCTCTACGTCCCCGTCCTCCGGGAGGCGGCCGCGCGGACGCTGGCGGACATCTCGGGCACCCTGATGGACTTCCGGGCACGTGCCCGCCGCCGCACGCTCCGCGAATCCGATCTCCGGGGCGGGAACATCACCCTCTCGCTGCACAGCGATCCGGGAATCGTGCTGGCCCGACCGATCGTCTTCCCCGGTCAGACCTGCACCGTCACGCTCTGCGCCCTACAGGAGGAGGTCTACCTCGACGAGGATGGCGTGGCCCGCACCCGGCCGTTCTTCCACCTCGGCATCACCTACGACCATCGGGTGGTCAACGGCCGGGAGGCCACCGCCTACCTCACCGCGATCGGCGCCCGCCTGGCGGCGGGGGCCGGCGAGGAACCGGCGTGACGGCGCCCGCGGACGCCACCGCAGGCGACGGCGCCACCGTAGCGCACCACAGCTTCCAGGATCGGCAGGCCCACATGTCGCCAAGTGCTTACAGTGGTTCGAGAGACGGCGTGGGTACCCGCACCCTCGCCGAGTGGTTCGCCCACGGGCTACACGGCGGCCACGATCGCATCGCGCTCCGCATCGGTCGCGCCAGTTGGACGTACGGTGAACTCCACGACCTGGCGCTGTGCTGGGCGGGCACCCTGGTCCGCCGGTCCGGAGGTAGCCCCGCTGCGGTCGGTGTGCTCGCATCCCGCACGATCGAGGCGTACGCCGGGATCCTCGCCGCGCTGTACGCCGGGGCGGTGGTGGTGCCGCTCCACCCCGGTTATCCGGCCGAGCGCACCGCCGCGATGGCCCGGGAAGCCGGCGTGGGCATTCTCATCGCGGACGGCCGCGGAGTGACGGTCGCCGCCGACGGTGCTGGCCCGCTCGCCGGACTGCCCGTACTGGTGCCCGATCCGGCGGTCGTCGCGGCCGGACGACCGCTCCTGCGTCCCGACCCGGCGGCGGCGTTGGCCGATCCCGTGGCCGTCGACCCCGGCGGCGTCGCCTACGTGCTGTTCACCTCCGGGTCGACGGGTCGCCCCAAGGGCGTACCCGTGACGCACGCGAACATGGACTGGTTTCTGGAGTACAACCAGGCGCGTTATGGCATCACCCCCGACGACGTGCTTTCCCAGACCTTCGACATCACCTTCGACCTGGTGATGTTCGACCTGTTCATGGCTTGGAGCGCGGGTGCCACCAGCGTGTGCACGACGCCGCACGCGTTCGCGAACCTGCCCGACTTCGTCCGGAATCACGGCCTGACCGTCTGGTTCTCGGTGCCCAGCGCCGTGCGCCTCGTCCACCGGGCGGGGGGCCTGTCCGCGAACAGCATGCCCTCGCTGCGGTGGAGCCTGTTCTGCGGTGAGGCGTTGACCGCCCGCGACGCGACGGACTGGCAACTGGCCTCCGCCGGCTCGGTGGTGGAGAACCTCTACGGGCCGACCGAGCTGACTCTCGCCTGTACCGCCTACCGGTGGAACCCGCAGCGTTCGCCGGCGCTGTGCGTGAACGACGTCGTGCCGATCGGGACGGTCTATCCCACGATGGAGGGCGTCCTGTTGGGCGCGGACGGCAATCTCGCGGCGGACGAGGGCGAGCTGTGCGTCACCGGACCGCAGATGTTCCCCGGATACCTCGACCCCGCGGACGACGCCGGCCGGTTCCTCGACCATGACGACCGTCGCTGGTACCGCACCGGCGACCTGGTACGCCGTGCCGGTACGGCCGGACTCGCCTACCTGGGCCGGATAGACCAGCAGATCAAGATGCGCGGCTACCGTATCGAGCCGTCCGAGATCGAGGCCGCGGCGCGGCGGGAACTCGGCGTGTCGGATGCGGTCGTGGTCGGGTTCACCACGGCTACCGGCGACGTCGAACTGGCGCTGTTCTACCTCGGCGCACCGATGGCACGGAAACAGATCATCGACGGCCTCCGAGCCACCCTGCCGGACTTCATGGTGCCCCGGCGGCAGTGGCGTCTTGACGAGTTTCCCCTGAACGACAACCGAAAGGTCGATCGCCGTGCCCTCGTGGGGTTGGCCGAGAAGTTGGCCTCCGACTACCCCACGGCTGCCGGCCACGGCCGCTACGACGTACCGAACCAGGATTCACGCGCCCGTGCGCGGTAGGTCGTACCGCACCGGAGCGCACGACGGGCAGCAGCACGCGACGAACGCGGAGGAGACTTCATGACGACAGCCGAGCCGGATGTTTCGGAACGCGTCCGAGAGTACGTCGTCAACAGATTCCTCCTCGGCGACGACGAGGGACTGTCAGACACCGCCTCGCTGCTCGAGCAGGGGATCGTCGACTCCCTCGGGCTCGTCGAGCTGGTGCTCTTCGTCGAGGAGACGTTCGGGCTCTCCCTCGGCGAGGAAGAGGTGACCAACGGAAACCTCGACTCGATCGAGCGGATCAGCAGGCTGGTGGAGGCGAAGATGGGGCTCTCACCCGACGGACACGGCCGTGGTTAGCGCCGCCGAGGACGTCCGCCGACGGAACGACCCGGACGGACGGACCCTTCCACGGCGGCGCGGGTCGGTGACGTGCGTCGGTCCGGCGCCGGGCGGTGAACGTGTCGACCTCACGCCCCACCCCGAACCTGTCGGGTGGCCGGGTCGGGCATCCGGCCCGAAGCGGAGCAGGTATGGAACCTGAGGCCGGGACCGGAGCGGGTCTGGTGTTCCTCGAACGGCTGCGGGCGCACGCCGGGGCACAGGCGTTCGTGCACGGCGACGAGCCGCTCAGTTACCGCGCTCTCGGTTCGATGGTGGACGAGTGGGTGGCCTATCTGGAGTCCGAGTCGATAGGCCCTGGTGACGTCGTGATGCTCGAAGGGGTCTGTTCTCCGGAGGTGGCCGCCGCATTGCTGGCGCTGGTCACCCGGCGGGCCATCGTCGTCCCGATCACCCCGAGCCCGGTGGAGGGTGTCGGCACCTACCTCGACGTCGCCGAGGTGGAAGTGGTGGTCAGTGTCGACCGGTACGGCGACCGGGTCTCGCGGAGGACCGGACGGGCGGCCACGAACGGGCTCCACGAATCGCTGCGGGCCACCGGCAGGCCCGGCCTGGTCCTGTTCAGTTCCGGTACCTCGGGGCGGACGAAGGCGACGGTTCTCGACTTCGCGAGGCTGCTGATCCGCTACCACACCGTAGCCGGAGGCGGCCGGAGGACGATCTTCTTCCTCAACCTGGACCACATCGGCGGAATCAACACGCTGCTGCACACGCTGAGCTCCGGAGGAACGGTCATCACCGTCCCCGACCGGGCCCCGGACACCGTACTCGCGAGCATCGTGCGGCATGGTGCGGAGATACTGCCGACGACTCCGACGTTCCTGAACATGCTTCTCGCGGTCGGCGCGCACCGGCGATTCCGCACGGACACCCTGGAACTCGTCACGTACGGGACCGAGCCGATGCCGGACCGGACACTCGAACTTCTCCGCACCGCGCTCCCGGGGGTACGCCTGAAGCAGACCTACGGGCTCTCGGAGTTGGGAATCCTCCCCACGAAGTCGAAGGCGGACGGCAGTGGATGGATGAAGCTCGGCACCGCCGGCTTCGCCCACAAGATCGTGGACGGAGTCCTCTGGATCAGGTCGGACACCGCGATGCTCGGATACCTCAACGCCGGGGCGGAATTCGACGAGGAGGGATACTTCAACACCCACGACGTCGTGGAGACCGACGGGGAGTACCTCAGGGTGCTGGGACGACGTTCGGAGATCATCAACGTCGGGGGCGAGAAGGTCTATCCCGCCGAGGTGGAGAACGTGATCCTCGGAATTCCGAACATCGCCGACGTCACCGTCAAGGGACGTCCCAGCCCCGTCACCGGCATGGTGGTGACGGCGACCGTGCACCTCCAGCACGACGAGGACGATCGCAGTGTCCGCCGCCGGGTGCGCGAGTACTGCCGCAGCCGCCTGGCCCCCTTCAAGGTGCCCGCACTCGTCACCGTGTCCCGGGAGGCACTGCATTCGGCGCGCTTCAAGAAGGCCAGGGGATAGTCGCGTCCAGCGCCGACGACGGCGAGCCGGCAGGAAGGGAGTCAACGGCGTGAGCACGTCGCTTGGGCAGCTCGGAGCCGACCGAGCCGGGAAGGGCTCGACGAGCCGGTTCGCGGTCGTCACGGGAGCCAGCCGCGGCCTCGGTGCCGAAGTCGTCCGTCGCCTGCTGGCCGAGGGGTGGAAGGTCGCCGGCCTCAGCCGCTCCAGCAGCCCGTTCATCGAGGAGGCCGCGGCGGGGCACCCCGACGCGTTCTGGTGGCACTCTCTCGACCTCGGGAACCCGGCCGAGGTGCGCGCGCCCATACGCGAGGCGTACCGCCGCTTCGGGCCGGTCGACCTGCTACTCAACAACGCCGGTGTCACGCACGAGGAACTACTGCTCACGACACCGACCTCGGTGATGGAGTCGCTGGTGACGACGAACCTGGTGGGTGCGATGGCGGTAGCTCAGGCGTGCGCCCGCCTGATGATCGGTCGAGGTGGGGTCATCGTGAACGTGTCGTCCGTCAACGCCGTCCGGGGCGTACGAGGAGTGTCCGCGTACGCGGCGAGCAAGGCCGGGCTGGACGGGTTCACCCGGGCGTTGGCTCGGGAACTCGGGCCACTCAACATCCGCGTCAACTCCGTCGTGCCGGGCTATTTCGACAGCGACATGACGGCGCGGATGCCGCCCGAAGCGCGCGAGCGGATCCGCCGCCGCACCCCGCTCGGCCGGCTGGCGAATGTCGCGGAGATCGCAGACGTGGCGCTCTTCCTCGCGTCTCCCGCGGCGGCTTTCGTCACGGGACAGTCCCTGGTTGTCGATGGAGGTTTCACGTGTTGATCCGGAAGGCGATCGCCGAAACCGTGGTGCGGCAGGTCCGCGGGGTCCTCGAGGACAACGGTACCGAGACGGGATCGGTCGACCTCGATGCCTGCCTCGTGGAGCTGGGCTTCACCTCGCTGATGCTTGCGGAACTGCTCGTCAACCTGGAAGCCGAGTTGGAGGTGGACCCGTTCCAGGAGACGTCCATCTCAGACGTCGGCAGCGTCGGTGAACTGGTCGCGGCATACGAGACGGCCCATGCCCGGACGGCCGGAGTAACCGGGGAGTGACAGCCGACCTGGGCCGGAGCACGGCGGCGGTGCGAGTACGGCGCCTGGTCGGGCGCGCGGACCCCACTCCCGACACGTCGGCGCTCTCCACCCTGGTGCTGCTGCACCACGCCGCCGGGTCCGCGGAGAGCTTCCGCCCGATCCTGCCGTACCTGCCGGCCGACTGGACGATCCTCGCACCTGAGCTGCCTGGCCGGGTGGCCGCTGGCGGCCGCGTCGGGGTTGCCAGCCTCATGGAGGCCGTGCACACGCTGGTACCGCTTCTCGTCGAGGGAACCGTCAGACCGTATGCGGTGTTCGGGCATTGTCTGGGCGCCGTCCTAGGGTACGAACTGAGCCACGCACTCGCCCGGCATGGCTGCCCGCCCGTGTGGCTGGGCGTTTCCGGCAGCCCGGCACCGCATGCCGCCGCGGGAAACCTGCAACACGTGGTGCGGCAGTGGAATTCGTCGGGCCTGCTGGAGTTCGCCCGCGCACTCGACGGCATCCCCGACCGCACCTGGCAGAATGCAGCGCTCACCGAGCGGATCCTGCGTACCTTCGACGCGGATCTGCGCCTGATGGCCGATCATCGCCCGCCACTGGTCGAACCGCTTCCGGTGGCCGTGTCCGTCTTCGGCGGTGACGCCGACCCCTTTGTGACCGCCACCCAGATGCGTAGCTGGACCAGCATGGGCAGCTCACCCGCCCCCGTGCACCTGTGGTCAGGCGGCCATTTCTACCTGTACGAGCAACCGGCCGAGGTCTGCGCCCGGATAGTGGACGACGCCACGGCAGCGGCGATCCGCCGCCGGGCGCGGGACGACGGCACGTGACTGCTCCCGCGCGGGGTCTGGGCGCGTCCTTACGGAGAGCCAGGACGACCGGTGCGGCGGAGCTGGACGGGCACAGCCGGGTGAGCGACGCACTCGGCGAGGCACCGGAGCGGACACGGTGCAGACCGGGCCGGATGTCGGCGTGCAGACCGGGCCGGATGTCGGCGTGCAGACCGGGCCGGATGTCGGCGTTCAGACCGGGCCGGGCATCGGGCGGCCGGCCGCGAACGATGCCGGGAACTCCGCCCGGCTGATCCGGACCGGCAGGCTGGAGAGCACCGCGACGGCGGCGGTGTAGTCCGGGCCGGCGTCGAGGTCGTGCAGCTGCACCGGCCCGTCGAGGGGACGCCCGGCGGCCCAGTCGACCAGCCGGGCCGGCTCGTCCGGCGGGGTCAGCGTGATCCGGTTCATCGGTACGGCCAGCCCGTGCCCGGTCGCCTTCAGCAGCGCCTCCTTGCGGGCCCAGTACCCGAAGAAGGCCCGGCGGGCGGACTCCGCAGGCTGGTCGGTCCACCAGCTCAGTTCGGCCGGCGACAGCACGCTACCGCTCAACGCGGCCACGTCGGTACCGTCGGTCAGCTCCTGCACGTCCAGGCCGACCGGGTCGGTGGCCACTGCGACGGCGACCCACTCCCCCGAGTGGGTGAGTGAGAAGTCGAGCTTGGTGGCGGGTCGGTCGACCACCGGCTTGCCGTGCCCGGCGCCGCAGTGCCGGCAGTGCCGGGAGAAGCCGAGCTGCCCGGCCGGCATCCCGAGGTAGTGCCCGAGCAGCATCCGCACCCCGACGTGGGCGGCCTGGTAGCGGTCCCGGTCGGCGACCCGCCGGAACCGGGCGTGCCGCTCCCGCTCCTCGTCGTCGAGCACGTCGAGCCCGGCCCAGTGCGCCGGACCGATCGGCAGCCGCCACACCTGGCACTCCCCCGGCACCGGCGGCACCGGGACGCCCGCCCCGGCACGCGTCGGGGCGGCCGCCCCGGGCAGGTCGTCGGGCGGTCGACGGGATCCGGTCAACTGGCACCACCAGGGGTCGTGGGTGGACGGCGGGCACGGGCGCGCCCGCCCGGGACATTCTGGCGCGAGCATGCCAGTCCGGCTGCCGGCGCACCAGCCCGGGGGCGGGCGCGCGGGCCGCCGGACCGCCCCGGCCTCCGCCGCCGGCCCGGACGTCAACGCTGGCCGTAGACCCCCTGGTAGCGCTCGTAGAGGGCGTCGATGTGCCGGGGCTCGATCGGCACCAGCGGGCCGCCGGCCCGGGCGATGTGCACGGTACGCGCGACGTCCTCGCACATCACCGCCGCCTTCACCGCCGCCTTGGCGCTGGCCCCGATGGTGAAGACCCCGTGGCTGCGCATCAGGACCGCCGGTGAGCGGTGTCCCTCCAGGGTGGCGACGATGCCCTTGCCGATGTCGTCGCCGCCGATCAGCGCGAACGGCCCGACCGGGACCTCCCCGCCGAACTCGTCGGCCATGGCGGTGAGCACGCACGGGATCGCCTCGTCCCGGGCGGCCCAGGCGGTGGCGTACGGGCTGTGTGTGTGCACGACGCCGTTGACCTGCGGCATGTGCCGGTAGACGTACGCGTGCGCGTCGGTGTCGCTGGACGGCGAGTGGTTGCCGTCCACGACGTCCCCGTCCAGGGTCGTCACCACCATCGACTCCGGGGTGAGGTCGTCGTACGACACTCCGCTGGGCTTGATCACCATCAGGTCGGCGCCGGGCACCCGGGCGCTGACGTTGCCGCTGGTCCAGGTGACCAGCTCCCAGCGGGTGAGCTGCTCGTGCAGCCGGCACACCTCCTGACGGATCCGGGCGACGGCGTCGCTGATCGTGCCGGTGAGTCCGCCGCTGGTCATCGGCGCACCTCCTCGCGTAGCGCGTGTAGCCGGTGCAGCACGTCGTTACCGCCCCGGCCGAAGTAGTCGTGCAGCCGCTCGTACTCGGCGTAGAGCCGGTCGTACACGTCGGCGCTGGCCGGGTCGGGCTGGTAGACGCCCCGCCGGACCTTGCCCATCGCGGCGGCCGCGGCGGTGATGTCCGGATACGCCCCGGCCGCCACCGCGGCGTGGATCGCCGAGCCCAGCGCGGGCCCCTGGTCGGAGTCGATCACCGACAGCGGCCGGCGCAACACGTCGGCGTAGACCTGCATCAGGAAGGTGTTCTTGAGCAGGCCGCCGGCGACGATGAACTCGGTCACCGGCACCCCGGCGTTCTCGAAGGCGGCGACGATGGTCCGGGTGCCGAAGGCGGTCGCCTCGATCAGGGCGCGGTACTGGTCCTCCGGCCGGGTGGCCAGGGTCTGTCCGACGATCACCCCGGAGAGGTCGTGGTCGACCAGCACCGAGCGGTTGCCGTTGTGCCAGTCCAGCGCGACCAGCCCGTGCTGGCCGGGGCGCTGCGCGGCGGCCAACTCGGTCAGGTGTTCATGCACCCCGATCCCCCGCCGGGCGGCCTCCTCGGCGTAGCCGGCCGGTACGCAGTGCTCGACGAACCAGCCGAAGATGTCCCCGACACCGCTCTGCCCGGCCTCGTAGCCGAGCTTGCCGGGCACGATGCCGTCCTGCACCACGCCGCACATCCCGGGCACCTCGGCCAGGGCGTCCGCGACCATCACGTGGCAGGTCGAGGTGCCCATGATGGCCAGCAACTGACCGGGCTCGACGGCGTTCGCGGCGGCGGCGGTGACGTGCGCGTCGACGTTGCCGACCGCCACCGCGATCCCGGCCGGCAGCCCGGTGGCGGCCGCCGCCTCCGGGGTCAGCCGGCCGGCCAGCCCGCCGAGCGGGGCGAGCGGGTGGGCGAGCCGGGTATCCACGAAGTCGGCGAAGTCGGGGTGCAGCGCGGCGAGGTAGTCCCGGGACGGGTACTGCCCGTCCTGGTGGATGCCCTTGTAGCCGGCGGTGCAGACGTTGCGGGTCTCCTCGCCGCAGAGCTGCCAGATGATCCAGTCGGCCGCCTCGATCCACCGCTCGGTCCGGGCGTAGACCTCGGGATCCTCGGTGAGCACCTGGAGCGCCTTGGCGAACTGCCACTCGGCGGAGATCCGCCCGCCGTACCGGGACAGCCAGGGCTCGCCGCGCTGCTCGGCCAGCTCGTTGATCCGGTCGGCGTGCCGCTGCGCGGCGTGGTGCTTCCACAGCTTCGGGTACGCGTGCGGCCGGTCGGCGAGCCCGGGGACCTCGTTCAGCGGGGTGCCGTCGGCGAGGGTTGGCAGCACGGTGCAGGCGGTGAAGTCGGTGCCGATCCCGATCACCGCATCCGGGGCCACCGAGGCGACCGAGAGCGCCTTGGGCACCGCCTCGCGCAGCACCGACCGCCAGTCCTCCGGCATCTGCAGCGCCCAGCCGCCGGGCAGTTTGGCCCCGGTCTCCGGCAGCCGGTCGTCGATCACCTCGTGCCGGTACTCGTGCACCGCCGAGCCGAGTTCGGCGCCGTCCGAGACCCGGACCACCACCGCCCGGCCGGAGAGCGTGCCGAAGTCGACACCCACCACGTACCGGTCCGCACCGTTAGCGCTCACTCGTGTCCTCCTGGACTTTCTCTGTTCTCCCTCGCCGGCCGCCCGCGCCCGGTGGACCGGCTCGCGGCGCCCCCACCGGAGCCCCCGCTACCCCGCCAGCCAACCATGGTGTTAGCGCTACCACCAGGCCGGGTCCGGTCGACCGGCGCCCGCCGGAGCGGGCGGATCCCGGCTATGCCTGCCGCCGGGTCACGGTGCGCTGCAGCACGATGAACACGAACAGCAACACACCGATTACGATCTTGGTCCACCAGGAGCTGAGATCGCCCTGGAAGGTGACGATGGTCTGGATCAGCCCCAGCACCAGCACCCCGAGCACCGTGCCGACCAGGTAGCCCGAGCCGCCGGTCAGCAGCGTGCCGCCGATCACCACGGCGGCGATCGCGTCGAGTTCCAGGCCGACCGCGTGCCCGTTGTTGCCGGAGAGCATGTAGAAGCTGAGCAGCAGCCCGCCGAGCGCAGAGCAGAACCCGCTGATCGTGTAGACCCCGATCCGGGTACGCCCGACCGGCAGGCCCATCAGCAGCGCCGACTGCGGATTGCCGCCGATCGCGTACGTGTTGCGGCCCAGCCGGGTGTAGCCGAGTACGTAGATGCCGATCGCCACCACCACCAGCGCGATCACCACACTGATGGAGATGAAGAAGCCGCCGAAGCGGATCCGTTGCTGGGCGACCGAGGTCCAGAACGGGTCGTCAATGGTGATCGACGAGGTGCTGATCGTGTAGCAGAGCCCGCGAGCCAGGAACATCCCGGCCAGGGTGACGATGAATGGCTGGATCTCGAAGTAGTGGATGATGCAGCCCATCGCGCAGCCGAGCAGGGCGCCGAGCAGCAGCACCAGCGGCAGCACGAGATACGGTGACCAGCCCCGTTCCTCCAGCAGCGAGGCGGAGAGCATCGTGGTCAGCGCCACCACCGAGCCGACCGAGAGGTCGATACCACCGGTCAGGATCACGAACGTCATGCCGACCGCGACCACCAGCAGGAACGCGTTGTCGACGAAGACGTTCAGCACCACCTGGGTGTCGGAGAAGCCGTCGTAGCGCAGCACCCCGGCGCTGTACATCAGGGTCAGCAGGGCGGAGGTGGCCAGCAAGGGAAGGTACTTCTGCTGCGGGCGCAACATCCGCGCCCGACCGTTCGCGACGGTACCCGGAACGGCGGTCATGCCCCCACCTCGATTCGCTCACTCCGCTCGCCCATGCCGGCACTCCGCTCGCCCATGCCGGCACTCCGCTCGCCCATGCCGGCACTCCGCTCGCCCATGCCGGCACTCCGCTCGCCCATGCCGGCACTCCGCTCGCTCATGCCGGCACCTCGATCTTTGGCTGCTCGCGCTCTGGAGCGGGCGGCAGTGGTGGTTTCCGGCGCCGACCGAAGACCTTGGCCCGGAAGGCCGGCGACTGGAGCAGGCAGACGACCGTCACCACCAGCGCCTTGAACAGCAGGGTGGTCTCCGGCGGGATGCCGATGGTGTAGATCGTGGTGGTGAGGGTCTGGATGATCAACGCGCCCAGCACCGTACCGCCGAGGGAGAACCGGCCACCCGCCAGTGACGTACCGCCGATCACCACCGCCAGGATGGCGTCCAGCTCGATCCAGAGGCCGGCGTTGTTGCCGTCCGCGCTGGAGACGTTGGAGCTGATCATCAATCCGGCGACTCCGGCGCAGAAGGCGGCGAAGACGTACCCGGTGAAGATGATCCGCCGGGCGTGGATGCCGGCCAGCCGGCTCGCCTCGGCGTTGCCGCCCACCGACTCGATCAGCAGACCCAGCGCGGTACGCCGGGTGAGCAGCAACGCCAGCCCGAAGACCAGCATCGCGACCAGGATCGAGAACGGCACGGTCAGCCAGTAGCCGCCGCCGATCAACTTGTACGGCGAACTGTTGATCGTGATGATCTGCCCATCGGTGATGAGTTGGGCCAGCCCCCGGCCGGCGACCATCAGGATCAGGGTGGCGATGATCGGCTGGATGCCGAACTGTGCCACCAGAAGCCCGTTCCAGGCGCCGAGCAGCAGGGCCAGCCCGAGGGCGACTCCCACCGCGGCCAGCACACCGAGCACGCTGTTCTGGTCACCCAGCTCGCTGATCCGCAGGCAGGCCAGCGCGCCGCAGATGGCCACGACCGAGCCGACCGAGAGGTCGATACCGCCGGTGGCGATCACCAGGGTCATGCCGAGCGAGACCAGGATCAGTGGCGCTCCGAATCGCACGATGTCGACCAGGCTGCCGTACAGGTGCCCCTGGCGGACGTCGACGACGAAGAAGTCGGGGGTGAAGAACAGGTTGCTGACCAGCAGGACCACCAGGGTCAGCACCGGCCAGAAGAACCGGTGCCGTACGAGGTTGGCCATCACACCTCCTCCCGGACGACGGCCACGTCCGGATCGTGCGGGCGGCCGGCCGCGTCCGGTGGCGCGCCGCCGTGGCCGCTGGCGATGATCGCCATGATCCGGTCGGCGGTCACCTCGTCGTCGTTGGCCAGTTCGTCGACCATCTGCCGGTCCCGCAGTACGGCGATCTTGTGGCTGAGCCGGAGCACCTCCTCCAGCTCGGCGGAGATGAAGAGCACCGCCATCCCGCCGTCGGAGAGCGCGGCCACCAGCCGCTGGATCTCGGCCTTGGCGCCCACGTCGATGCCCCGGGTCGGCTCGTCCAGGATCAGCACCCGCGGTTCGGTGATCAGCCAGCGGGCCAGCAACACCTTCTGCTGGTTGCCGCCGCTGAGCTGACCGACCAGCGCCTCCGGGTTGGCCGGCACGATACGCAGCGCCTTGACGTACTTGTCGACCAGCTCGTCCTGCCGGCGCCGGGGCAGCGGACGGGACCAGCCCCGGGCGGCCTGCAGGGCCAGGATGATGTTCTCCCGCACGGTGAGGTCGGCGACCAGCCCCTCGGTGCGCCGGTTCTCGGAGCAGAAGGCGATGTCCCGGGCCATCGCGGTGCGCGGGCCGCGCATGGCCACCGGTTCGCCGTCCACCTTGAGCTCCCCGGAATCGGCCCGGTCCGCGCCGAAGAGCAACCGGGCCACCTCGGTACGCCCGGAGCCGAGCAGCCCGGCCAGCCCGACCACCTCACCGCGGTGGATGGACAGGCTGAACGGGGCGACCGCGCCGCCCCGGCCGAGCCCGGCCGCCTCGACCACCGGCCGGCCCCGCTCCAGCGCGGCCAGCGAGCGCCGGGGCTGCTCCTCCAACTCCTCCAACGCCGCGAGTTCCTTGCCGATCATCGCGCTGACCAGGTCGAGCTGGCTCAGCTCCCGAGTGACGTACTCACCGACCCGGCGCCCGTTGCGCAGCACGGTCATCCGGTCGGAGATCTCGTAGACCTGGTCGAGGAAGTGGCTGACGAACAGGATCGCCATGCCCTCCTCCTTGAGTTGGCGCATCACCCGGAAGAGCTGCCCGACCTCGTCGGCGTCCAGGCTGGATGTCGGCTCGTCCAGGATCAGCACCTTGGCGGAGATGTCGATGGCCCGGGCGATCGCGACCATCTGCTGCACCGCCAGGGAGAGGCTGCCGAGCGGGGCCGTGACGTCGACGTCCAGCCCCAGCCCGTCGAGCAGTCGCCGGGAACGACGCCGCAGCTCGCTCCAGTGGATGGCGCCGAAGCGACGCGGTTCCCGGCCGATGTGGATGTTCTCCGCGACGGAGAGGTTGGCGCAGAGGTTGACCTCCTGGTAGACGGTGCTGACCCCGGCCTGCTGCGCCTGCAACGGGCCGGCGAAGCGGACCGGGGTGCCGTCGAGGACTATCTCGCCCTCGTCCACGTCGTACACCCCGGTCAGCACCTTGATCAGTGTCGACTTCCCGGCGCCGTTCTCACCCATCAGCGCGTGCACCTCGCCGGGGAAGAGCCGGAAGTCGACCCCGTCGAGTGCCCGTACGCCGGGGAACCGTTTGCCGATGCCGGCCATGGTCAGGATCGCCCGGGGCTCCCCCGACGTCTCCATCCGCCCTCCTCCGTCCGTCGCGTCGCCGCGGTGCGGGATCCTCGGCTAGTACTGCCGGCTCGGCAGCGCGGCCTTGGCCTGCTCCTGGGTGAAGGTGGTCTCCTCGGTGACCACCCGCTCCGGCACGGTCTCACCGGCGACGACCTTCTTCACCAGATCCATCAGCTGTGGGCCGAGCAGAGGGCTGCACTCGACAATAAAGTTGATCTTGCCGTCGGCGAGCGCCTGCATGCCGTCCTTCACCGCGTCGACAGTAATGATCTTGATGTCGACACCCGGCTTCAGGCCGGCGCCCTCGATCGCCTCGATCGCACCGAGACCCATGTCGTCGTTGTGCGCGTAGAGCACGTCGATGTCCTTGTGCGCCTTGAGGAAGGCGTCCATGACCTCCTTGCCCTTGGCCCGGGTGAACTCTCCGGTCTGCGAGGCGACCACCTTGAACTTCGGGTCCGCCTTGATGACGTCGGCGAAGCCGGACCTGCGGTCGTTGGCCGGCGCCGACCCGGTGCTGCCCTGCAACTCCACGATGTTCACCGGCTCGGCCTTGCCCTGGTATTCGGTGACCAGCCACTCACCGGCCTTCTTCCCCTCAAGCACGAAGTCGGACCCGATGAAGGTCTTGTACAGCGTCTTGTCGGGAGAGTCGATCGCCCGGTCGGTCAGGATGACCGGGATCTTGGCGTCCTTCGCCTCACGGAGCACGGTGTCCCAACCCGATTCCACCACCGGAGAGAAGGCGATCACGTCGACCTTCTGGGTGATGTACGACCGGATCGCCTTGATCTGGTTCTCCTGCTTCTGCTGCGCGTCGGAGAACTGGAGGTCGATCCCGGCCTCCTTGGCGGAGTCCTGGATGGACTTGGTGTTCGCGGTACGCCAGCCGCTCTCGGCGCCCACCTGCGCGAAGCCCAGCGTGATCTTGCCATCGTCGTTTCCGGAGCCGCTGCCCGCGCCGCCGTCGCCTCCACAGGCGGCCAACGCGGTCACCATCAGTCCGCCGAGTACAACGGCGGAGACCTTTTTCAGCACCGTTTCCTCCTCGCCTGGGAACATCGTTGTCTGTCGTAGTTACCGTTCACACGCAAGGCCGACCGGCACCCCTCGCCACCGTCTGCGCGATACCGGAGGCTGCCGCATTCGGCCCAGTCTGCCATGGAGAAAGCCGACCTTCAGGGCACGCCGGACGATCCACAGGGCTTCCTGTTTCGTGAGTGTTAACGTTCTCATGCCGGCCGTCAAGGGGTACTTCCGGCGACGGTATGGATCCGTGATGCTGGAAAGTCGCCGGACCTCCACCGCCAGACGGCCGGCCGAGACAAAGGAGCGGCCGTTGACTGCTGACCGTATCGACGCCGGTGACCAGCCCGGCGGCCCGCCGCCCCGGACCCGGGGCTCGGTGATGCGCGACGTCGCGCGCCTGGCCGGGGTCTCCCACCAGACCGTCTCACGGGTCCTCAACGACCATCCGAACGTCCGGCCGGAGACCCGCGACCGGGTACTCGCGGCGATGCGGGCGCTGAACTACCGGCGCAACTCGGCGGCCCGCACCCTGGTCACCCGCCGGTCCCGCACCCTGGGACTGATCGCCTTCGAGACCACGCTCTTCGGGCCGGCCTCCACTCTGTACGGCCTCGAACAGGCCGCCCGGGCCGCCGGCTACTTCGTCAGCGTGGCGAGCGTACGGACGCTGGACCGGGAGTCGGTGCTGGACGCGGTCGACCGGCTCTGCGAACAGTCCGTGGAGGGCATCGTGGCGATCGCCCCGCAGAGCAGTGTGGGCACCGCCCTGGCCCAGGCACCGGCCGGGCTGGCCGTGGTCGGGGTGGGTGGCGGCGGCGAACACGTACCGACGGTCTGCATCGACAACTCCACCGGCGCCGCGATGGCGACCCGGCACCTGCTCGGACTCGGGCACACCACCGTGCAACACATCGCCGGCCCGCCCGACTGGCCGGAGGCGCGGGACCGGACCGACGGCTGGCGGGCGGCGCTGCACGCCGCCGGCGCCCCGGTGCCGGCACCCCGACCCGGTGACTGGAGCGCTCGGGCCGGCTACGAGCACGGCCGGCTGCTCGCCGCCGATCCGACGGTCACCGCGATCTTCTGCGGCAACGACCAGATCGCCCTCGGCGCGCTGCGGGCGCTGCACGAGGCCGGCCGCCGGGTGCCGGACGAGGTCAGCGTGGTGGGCTTCGACGACGTACCGGAGTCGAGCTACTTCCTGCCGCCGCTCACCACGGTCCGGCAGGACTTCGCCGAACTCGGCCGGCGCAGCCTGGAGCTGCTGATCGAACAACTCGAAAGCGGCGTCCGGACCAACCGCCGGGTGTCGTTGACTCCCCGGTTCGTCGCCCGGACCAGTTCCGGACCGGCGCCCGGCTGAGCGGCGCGCCCGGCAGCGCCGGCACCGGAATGCGTACGGCCGGATTAATCGAGATAGCGCGCCCGGCCCGCAATGACAGCCTCCCACCTGCTGGGGCGGCGCTCCGGCGGCATACCACGGAAGCCTTACCCGGCCGGGATACCGCGCGCGCCAACGCCAGAACCAGAGTCCCGGCGGTTGCCGCCGACGCGCGAGAAATAGCCAATGTCTTGCAGAATTGGCATGCGATCAGTCAAACTCGACACCTAGTAATAAATGTTCACGAGGAGTAATCGACCATGGCGAAGCAGGTAATCACACTTCTGACCGACGACCTCGACGGCGGCGAGGCCGACCGCACTGTCGAGTTCGGCCTGGACGGCGTCAACTACACGATTGACCTGTCGGATAAGAACGCCGGCAAGCTCCGCAAGGCGCTGGACGTTTACATCCACGCGGGCAGCCGGGTAGGACGCGGCTCGGTCGAAAGCCGTCGGTCGGGTCGGCGTGGCGCCGCCACGAGCCCGACGCGAAGTGACCGCGACCTGAACCGCGCCATCCGGGAATGGGCCGTGCAGAACGGCTACGAGGTTTCCGAGCGGGGCCGGATTCCGTCGAACGTGGTGCAGGCGTACAACAGCCGGTGAGCGGGGGCCGGGTGCGGCGTCCCCGTTCCGGCCGGTACGCCCGGCCGGGATGGGCGTCGGCCCAGCCACCCGCCGGACGCCGGGTGCCACCGGCGACGATCGTCGCCGGTGGCACCCGCGTTGCTGCCGCGATGCCGGGTTACCGCCCGCCGCTGCCCGACGACGGGGTCGGCGACGCGGGCGGCTTGTCGGCGGCCGGCGGTCCGCCGTTCGCCGGCCCACCCGGAGCCGGTGACGCCGGCTTGAGGTCGGCCGGCACCGGCAGGGCACTGCCCTTGACGAACTCGTCCCAGGTCACGTTCCAGGCGGTCCAGCCGTTGCCCTGGTCGAGGGTGACCTCGGTGCCCTTGATCGTGACCAGGTCACCGATCCTGGTCGTCTCCATCAGCCACTCCGCGTTCGCGTCCGACACGTTGGTGCAGCCGTGCGAGACATTGGCGTACCCCTGGTCACCGACGGACCACGGTGCCGCGTGGATGAACTCGCCACCCCAGGTCAGTCGCTGCGCATCCGAGACGGTGACCACGTAGGGGTCCGGGGAACCCGTGGTGTCGAAGACCGTCGACTCGTGCTTCTCCATGATCACCATCTTGCCGCTCGACGTCGGGGTGCTGCTCTTGCCGAGGCTGACCGGGATCTTCTTGACCAGCACGTCGTCCTTGAACACCGACATCTGCTTGGTGGCGTTGTCGATCTCCAGGAAGACCCGGTTGCCGATCTTCGCGGTGCCGGAGCGGTCGGTGTCGCCGAAGCTCCCTCCCCCCATCGGTACCCCGTCGAGCGCGGCCCGGACGGTGACCGTCGTCCCCGGGCGCCAGAAGTCGGGAGCGCGGTAGGAAACCTGCCGGCCGTTCTCGTCCCACGACCAGACGCCCGGCTGCGGCGGGTCGGTGCTGACCAGCAGCCGTCGCTGGATCCCGGCACGGGCGTCCTTCGGGACGTCCGAGTCGAATGACACCGTTATCGGCATCGCCACGCCGTAGGTCTGGTCACTCTGCAGATTAAGGTTGGTCACGGTCCGCTTAGCCGGTTTGTCCATGGTGCTGAAGGTCGTCTTCTGGGTGACCGCCTTCCCGGCGTCATTCTTCGCGGTTACCTCGGCGGTGTAGGTCTGCTTGTTCGCCAACGCCTTGCTCGGCATCCAGCTCGTACCATCGGCGCGCATCTCGCCCTCGACCCGGGTGCCGGCGGCATCGGTCACGACCACGTTGGCGACCTTCCCGTCCCTCACCGCGGTACCGATCTCGACGCTCGTCGGCAGATCCCGGCTATCCGGTGCGGGGGTAATCGCCAGCTTCGGTGGCGGCGGTGCCGGCCGGCCGACCCGCTCAAGCGGATTGCCCGTACAGCCCGCCAGAACCAGTGGTATGGCGCTCATCACGAGCACCACCAACAACACCGCTCGACGCCTCAGTACCATGCTCCCCCCACCCCATTCCCTCCGCTCCTGTCGCGAGACTTTCGCCCCGGGTGGTCACGCCGCGGCGCGGCGAGAACCGCCATTACCCGGGGAATCGCCGCTCAACCAAGGGGTAAACCCCGGCGGTGCGGTGGTTTTCCCTCCGACCCGCACCCACCCGGGCCCCCGGGGTGGGTGGTTCTCTGGCATCCTGCTCGGATGCAGCAGATCGACCTCGGCCTACCGACACCGCTGGACTGGGAGGTCGCGCCGCCCGACTGGGCACGCGACGGCATCACCGGGCTCACGGTCAGCGCACCGGCCCAGACCGACCTCTTCGTCGACCCGACCGGCGGCGAGCCCGTGCTCTCCGCTCCCCGGCTGCTGACCGCGGCACCCGAGGACGACTTCCAGTTCTCGGCCCGGGTCAGGGTCGGCTTCGCCGGCAGCTACGACGCCGGCTGCCTACTGCTCTACTCCGGACCCCGGCACTGGGCCAAACTCGCGTACGAACGCTCACCGCAGGGTGCCGCGATGGTGGTGTCCGTGATCAGCCGCGACGTCTCCGACGACGCCAACGGATTCGTGGTCGACGACGCCGCCCCGCTCTGGCTGCGGATCTCCCGACTCGGCCCGGCCTGGGCGTTCCACGCCAGCACCGACGGGACGTGGTGGGAGTTCGTCCGGCATTTCCGGCTCGACCCGGCAGGGACACCGCTGCGGTTCGGCCTGTCGGCGCAGTCGCCGACCGGCGCCGGCTGCCCGGTCTGGTTCGACCGGATCAGCTTCTCCGCCACCCGCCTGGCCGACCTGCGGGACGGTCGGTAGTCCGGCCGTCCCTTCCGGAGTGCCTCGGAGCCCTGGCCGGGGCGAGACAGCCGACGGAGCATCAGAAGTTGCCGGAGATCGAGATCCTGGGGGAGGATTCGGCGTCCGATGTCTGGACGCTGGAGGACATCGTGCCCTTCGAGGCCGGGGGAACGTTCCGCCCGGGCACCTCTCGGCGGCTGACCTAGCGCGACTGGCCGCCGCGCAGATCCTCCTCGATCCGCTTCGCGGTGGCGAGCAGCGGCGGCAGCAGTTCCTTGCGGATCACCTCGGAGCTGCCCCGGCTGGCGTGCGCGGAGACGTTCAGCGCCGCGATCACCGCGCCGTCGGCGTCCCGGATCGGCGCCGCCAGGGACCGCAGCCCCTCCTCCAGTTCCTGGTCGACGATCGCGTAGCCCTGGTTGCCGATCCGGTTCAGGATGGTCCGCAACCGCGCCGGATCGGTGACCGTACGCCGGGTGAGCGGGCGCAACTCGGCGGTGTCGAGGTAGCTGTCGAGCCACCTGGCCGGCTGGGCGGCCAGCAGTACCCGCCCCATCGAGGTGGCGTACGCCGGGAAACGGGTGCCGACGCTGATCGCCACCGTCATGATCCGCTTGGTCGGCACCCGCGCCACGTAGACCACCTCGTCGCCGTCGAGCACCGACATCGAGCAGGACTCGTGTACCTCGGCGACCAGGCTTTCCATGTGCGGCTGGGCCACCTCGGGCAGGCTCAGGCTGGACAGGTATGCGTACCCGAGTTCGAGGATGCGGGCGCGCAGCGAGAAGAGCCGCCCGTCGGTACGCATGTAACCCAGCTCGACGAGGGTGAGCAGGAAGCGTCGGGCCGCCGCCCGGGTCAGTCCGGTCGCCCGGGCCACCTCGCTCAGGGTCAACTGCGGGCGATCGGCGTCGAACGCCCGGATGACCGCGAGTCCCCGCTCCAACGACTGGACGAATTCACCGGTCCGGGCCGTCTCCTCGGTCACCTCGGTCACCCGTCCTCCTGCCGCAGAGTCTCCTGGGCGACCTCGATCGCCCGGTTCGCCGCTGAAACGCCAGCGTAGACGCTCACCTGGAGCAGGACCTCGCGGACCTCCTCCCGGGTCAGCCCGTTGCGCAGCGCGGCTCGGGCGTGCATCGCCAGCTCCTCGTCGTGATGCAGGGTGGCCAGCACGGCCAGGGTGATGCACCTGCGGGTATGCCGGTCCAGCTCCGGCCGGGTCCAGATCTCGCCCCAGGCGTACCGGGTGATCAGGTCCTGGACACGTTCGACATGCGGACTTCCGAGCTTATGACGAACGCGATCTCCGTCCCCCCGATCCGTCAACGAGGTCCCGGCGCCGCTCGGCGCACCGCTCGGCGACGTTGCGGAGAAGTTGCGGAGCGCTTGTTGACGTGAACTCGGTCACTGTGCAAACGTTCCAAATGAGAACATTCGTTCGACTAGCGACCACCATCACCCCCGAGGCTCCTTCGTGAGCCATTCAGCCCGGTCCCGACAGGACCGCCGGACGCCGGGAGACCCGATGCGCCGTCTCGCCACCACCACCACCGCCCTCGCCGCCCTCCTCGCCGTCGCCGCCTGCGGCTCCTCCCCCGACGACTCGCCCGGGGGCGGCTCCGGCGGCGTGGACAAGGTGCAGGTCGGGGCGATCCCCATCGTCGACGTCGCCCCGCTGCACCTGGGCAACAGCAAGGGCTTCTTCAAGGAGCAGAACATCGAGGTCGAGGTGGTCAACACCACCGGCGGTTCCATCGCGGTGACCGGGGTGGTCAGCGGGCAGTTCGACTTCGCTTTCGGCAACGTCGTCTCGCTGATCACCGCCCGCTCGCAAGAGATCCCGGTCAAGGCGATCACGGTGGGGAACTCCTCCACCGGCAAGCCCGGCGCGGACTTCGGCGGCGTCGTGGTGCCGCCGGACAGCCCGATCACCGACGCAGCCGGCCTGGCCGGCAAGAACATCGCGATCAACAACCTGAACAACATCACCGACACCACCACCCGGGCGTCGATCCGCAAGGCCGGCGGCGACCCGTCGAACATCAAGTGGACCGAACTGCCGTTCCCGGAGATGCCGGCGGCGGTGCTGGGCAAGCGGGTCGACGCGGCGATGGTCGTCGAGCCGTTTTTCACGATCGCGCAGAACCAGGGCGCCCGGGTCGTGGCCTACAACTTCGCCGAGGCCATCCCGGACATGACGGTCGCGGCGTACTTCTCCACCGAGCAGACCATCAACCAGAAGGCCGACCTGACCAAGCGGTTCAAGGCCGCGATGGACAAGTCCCTGAAGTACGCCCAGGAGCACCCGGACGAGGCCCGCCAGGTGTTGCAGACGTACACCCAGATCGATCCGGCGGTGGCCGCGAAGATCACCCTGCCGGCCTGGCCCGCCGAGATCAACCGTGACTCGGTGCAGACCCTGGCGGACCTGATGCTGAGCGACGGGCTGATCAAGGAGAAGGTCGACGTCTCGGAACTGCTCCCGTGACCCGAGCCGCCACCGTACCGCCGCCCGCCTCGACCGCACCGGCCCCCACCGAAACGCTGCGCGGCTGGTTCCTCGGCCTGGCGATCGCGGTCGCGCTCGGCGTGCTGGTCGGCTTCGACCTCGGCACCGTACCGGTGCTGCGCGAGTTCACCGCCTCGACCGTCGAGTTCCTCCGGCCGATCCGCTCGGTCGCGTTGATCCCGCTCGCCGTGCTGCTCTTCGGCACCGACCTGCTCGGCGTGGCGGTCAACGTACTGGCCCGGCAACTCGAACGCGCGGTGCTCTCCTGGCACCCCTCGGTACGCGGCGGGGGCACCCGGTGAGCGGTGGCGCGTTCGGCCGGCAGCGAGACCTTCTACCTCCCCCCCGGAAGGTCTACACCGGACGCGGCCGGTCGGTCGAAGCGGTCCGGGATCTCACCTTCTCCGCCGGTGCCGGAGGACTCGTCCGCGTGGTCGGCCCCTCCGGCGCCGGCAAGACCACCCTGCTCAAGTACATCGCCGGCCTACTCCGACCGACCTCCGGCGACCTGGTCCTGGAGGGTGCGCCGGTGCAGGGTCCGCCGACGGGCATGGCCGTGGTCTTCCGGGAGTACGGCCGCAGCCTCTTCCCGTGGATGACCGTCCAGCGCAACGTCGAGCTGCCACTGAAGCAGAAGAAGAGTCTGAGCCGGTCCCGCCGCCAGGAACTCGTGCACACCGCGCTCGCCGCCGTCGGCCTCGCCGACGTGCCGGGCGCCTACCCGTGGCAGCTCTCCGGCGGCATGCAGCAGCGGGTGGCGCGGGCGGTAGTGTACGAGCCGCACATCCTGCTGATGGACGAGCCGTGCGCTGCGGTCGACGCGCAGACCCGGGCCGACCTGAAGGACCTGGTCCGGTCGTTGTGGCAGCGGCTCGGCGTGACCATCCTGTTCGTCACGCACGACATCGACGAGGCGGTCTATCTCGGCCAGCGGGTGCTGGTGCTCCCCGGTTCGCCGACCGTGGTACTCGACGACGTGACGATCGACCTGCCGGCCGAGCGGGACCAGCTCGGCACCCGGTCGTCGGCCCGCTTCGCCGAACTGCGGGCCCAGGTGTTCGGCCAGATCCAACGGGCCAAGAGCGGCTGGAGCACCGACCGCGGCCCGGTGGACGCCCCGACCGGCCCGCCCGGCACGCCAGCACGCCAGCCGACTGGTACCCGATGACCACGGTCCGGGACGCCACCCTGGCGGTGTTGCGCCGGTACGGCGTGGACCGGCTCTTCGGCAATCCGGGCTCGACCGAGGTGGCGTTCCTGGCCGACCTGCCCGACGACCTGACCTTCGTACTCGCCCTGCACGAGGGTTCGGTGGTCGGGATGGCCACCGGCTACGCGCTGGCCACCGGGCGGCCGGCGGTGGTGAGCCTGCACACCACGGCGGGACTCGGCAACGCCGTCGGGGCGCTCACCACCGCCCGGGTCAACCGGGCGCCGCTGGTGGTGCTCGTCGGGCAGCAGGACCGCCGGCACCTGGCCGCCGAGCCGTTCCTCGCCGGCCGGCTCGACCAGCTCGGCACCCCGTACCCGGTCTGGGTGGAGCAGCCGGTGCTGGCCCAGGACGTGCCGGCGGCGGTACGCCGGGCGTGGCACGAGGCGTGCCTGCGCCGCGGCCCGGCCCTGGTGGTGGTGCCGATGGACGACTGGACCGCCGAGGTGGACCCGTCGCTCGGCCGGGCCGCACCGGAGCAGGTCCGCGCGCCGGCTCCCGGACCCGGTCCCGCCGTCGACGAGTTGGCCCGGCTGGTCGACGCGGCCACCGCTCCGGTACTGGTGGTCGGCGCCGGAGCGGACGAACAGGCGGCCTGGGACGCGCTGACCGCACTGGCGGACCGGATCGGCGCGCCGGTCTGGCAGGAGGCGTTCGGCGCCCGGGCCGGATTCCCGCAGCACCATCCCCGGTTCGCCGGTCACCTGCCGGCGGCCCGGTCCGAGCTGCGCGCCACGCTGGCCGGGCACGACCTGGCCCTGGTGGTCGGCACCGCCGCCTTCCGGCAGTACGTCTACGAGCCCGGCCCGCTGCTGCCGGCCGGCCTGACCGTCGCGGTGGTCTCGGCCGAGCCGGACGAGGTGCACCGCAGCGAGGCCGACCTCGCGGTGCTGGCCGACCCGGCCGTCTTCTGCGCCGCTCTGGCCGCCCGGGTGGCGCACCGGGACCGTCCCCCGCCGGACCGCCCGGCCCCGACTCAGGTGCCGCCACCGGCGCCCGGCGAGCCGCTGCGGGCGACGCACGTCTTCGCCGCGCTGGCCCGGCGGCTGCCGACCGACGTCGTACTGGTCGAGGAGACCCCGTCCACCCGGCCGGACCTGCACCGGATGCTGCCGGCCCGGCAGCCGCGCGGCTTCGTCAGCGCGGCGATGGGCGGCCTCGGGTTCGGACTGCCCGCCGCGGCCGGACTCCGGCTCGGCGACCCGACCCGGCCGGTGGTGGCGGTCCTCGGCGACGGCTCGTCGCTCTACGCCGTCCAGGGGCTGTGGAGCGCCGCCCGGTACGGCTGCGGCGTGCTCTACGTGGTGCTCTCCAACGGCCGGTACGCGGTGCTGGACCAGCTCACCGCGCAGTACGGCGGCAAGCCGCCCTGGCCGGCGTTCGACGAGGTCGACGTGCACGGCCTGGCCCGGTCGTTCGGCTGCCCCGCCCGGCGGATCCGGACCCACCCGGAACTCCTCGCCGTGCTGGACGAGGTGGTGCCGACCCTCGCCGACCGGACCGAACCGCTGCTGCTCGACGTCGCCGTGACCCCGAAGCCGCACTTCGCGCCCTGACCCCCGGTCCGCCCGACAAGGCGGCGCACCGCCACCACCCCAAGGAGGTTTCCCGTGACTCTTCTCGACTCGGCTGACTGGCACGGCAGGATATACAGCGACGGTTGGGTCCGGGCCGACGGCGGCGACGCGGCCGTGCGGGAACCGGCCACCGGCGACGAGATCGGCCGTACCGGCATCGCCAACGCCGCCGACGTGGCCCGGGCCGCCGCCCGCGCCGCCCAGGCCCAGCGCGACTGGGCCGCGACCCCCTACGACAAGCGCGCTGCCGTGCTGCGCAGGGCCGGGCAGTTGTGGGAGGAACACGCCGCCGAGGTCGGGGACTGGATCGTCCGGGAGACCGGTTCGGTGCCGCCGAAGGCAACCCTGGAGACGGACACCGCCGCCCAGGAGTGCTACGAGGCGGCGGCGCTCGCCTCGCACCCGCTCGGCGAGATCATCCAGAGCGCGCAGCCCCGACTCAGCCTGGCCCGCCGGCTGCCGGTCGGTGTGGTTGGGGTGATCTCCCCGTTCAACGTGCCGATCATCCTCGGGGTCCGCTCGGTCGCCCCGGCGCTGGCCCTGGGCAACGCGGTGGTGCTCAAGCCCGATCCGCGCACGGCCGTCACCGGCGGGATCGCGGTCGCCCGGATCTTCGAGGAGGCGGGCCTGCCACCGGGGGTGCTGCACGTGCTGCCGGGCGGGCCGAAGGCGGGCGAGGCGCTGGTCGCCGATCCGCACGTACGCCTGATCAGCTTCACCGGCTCGACGTCGGCCGGCCGGCAGGTCGGGCAGGCCGCCGCCCGGCACCTCAAGCGGGTACTGCTGGAACTCGGCGGCAACTCGGCGCTGGTGGTGCTCGACGACGCCGACCTGGACCTGGCGGTCTCCGCCGGTGCCTGGGGTTCGTTCCTGCACCAGGGGCAGATCTGCATGACCACCGGCCGGCACCTGGTGCACGAGTCGCTGGCCGACGAGTACGTCGACCGGCTGGCCGAGAAGGCCGCGCACCTGCCGGTCGGCGACCCGGCCCGGGAGCATGTCGCGCTCGGGCCGATCATCGACGAGCGGCAGCGGGACAAGATCCACTCTCTGGTCACCGGCAGCGTCGACGCGGGGGCGACCCTGGTGACCGGCGGGACGTACGAGAACCTCTTCTACCGGCCGACGGTGCTCTCCGGGGTCACCCCGGCCACCCCGGCGTACGCGCACGAGGTCTTCGGTCCGGTCGCCCCGGTACTGCGCTTCGCCGACCTCGACGAGGCCGCGAAGCTCGCCGCCGACAGCGAGTACGGCCTCTCGCTCGGGATCCTCAGCCGGGACGTGATGAAGGCGATGGCCTTCGCCGAGCGGGTACCGAGCGGCATCGTGCACATCAACGACCAGACGGTCAGCGACGAGGCGGTCGCCCCGTTCGGCGGGGTTGCCGCCTCCGGTAACGGGCCCCGGCTGGGCGGGCCGGCGGCCAACCTCGCCGCGTTCACCGAGACCCAGTGGGTGACCGTGCAGGGCGACATCACGAGGTACCCCTTCTGAACCGCGAGTCTCCGGTCCCCGGTACCCGGGCCGCCGAGCCGGACGGCGACGCGGGCCCGCCCGCTCCGGGCAGCGACGCGGGCCCGGGTGCTGCGGGCGGCGGACGGTTCGGAATGGGCCGGGGCGGCTGGCTGACGCTGCTCGGAGTGGTCCTGCTGGCCCTGAACCTGCGGGCGGCGATCGTGGCGGTCCCACCACTGCTCCCCGAACTCCAGGTCGACCTCGACCTGGGGCGGAGCACCGCCGGCCTGCTCACCGCCCTACCGGTGCTCTGCTTCGGGTTGCTCTCCCCGTTCGCCGCGCTGCTCGGCCGCCGGATCGGCATCGAGTTGGCGCTGCTCGCCGCGATGCTCGGCATTGTGCTGGGCAGCCTGACCCGGACCCTGCCGCACGCGGGTTGGATGCTCGCCGGCACCGCGATCATCGGCGCCGGGATCACCGTCGGCAACGTCCTGGTGCCCAGCGCGGTCAAGCAGCACTTTCCGGGCCGACCGGGCCTGGCCACCGGGTTGAGCACCGCCTCGATGACCACCGGGGCGACGCTGGCAGCGGCGGTGAGCGCCCCGCTGGCGTACGCGCTGGGGTGGGGTTGGCGGGGTTCCCTGCTGGCGCTGGGCGCGTTCGCCGGGGTCGCGGCGCTCGGCTGGCTCCCCCAGGTGCGCCGCCGGCACATCGCACCGGCCGCGGAGCCCCAGCAGCCGAGCGGCCGGGTGCTGCGCTCGCCGGTCACCTGGCAGGTCGCCGTCTTCATGGGGACCCAGTCGATGCTCTACTACGCGCTCCTCACCTGGCTGCCGAGCCTCCTGCGGGACCAGGGCGTCGAGCCGACCCGCGCGGGCGCGGCGCTGGCGCTGTTCAACCTGCTCGGGATCGGCACCGCGCTGGTGGTGCCGACGCTGGCGGTCCGCCGGCCCGACCAGCGCGGGCTGGCCCTGGTGGTCTGCGCCGGCTGGGCGGCCGGGGTGCTCGGCCTGCTGGCCCTGCCCTCCTGGTATCTGCTGTGGACGGTGTTGGCCGGGCTCGCCCAGGGCGCCGCACTCAGTCTCACCCTGATCCTGCTGGTGCTCCGGGCCCGGACACCCGGGTCGGCCCGGCAGCTCTCCGGCGCGGTGCAGTCGGTCGGCTATCTGCTCAGCGCCTCCGGGCCGGTGCTGGTCGGTGCGCTCCGGGACACCAGCGCCGGCTGGGGCCTACCGCTCGCGGCCCTGGTCGTGGTGACGGCGGTGATGACGGTGAGCGCGCTCGGCGCGGGCCGGGACCGGCAGGTCTGACGGGCCGGCCCGGTGGTTCGGGAAAGTCGCGAGAGGTCAGGGAGTGAACGATGCGTACCCAGGTCGGCACCCGGCTGAAGACGGTCCCCGGTTGGACGCTCAATACGGGGCCGATCCTGGAGAAGAGCCTCACCGGGATGCGGAGCCTGGTGGTGGAGCCGATGCGGTGGCGGCGGCTCTTCCTGGCCGGCGACGCGGCGCATATCGTGCCGCCGACCGGCGCCAAGGGAATGAACCTGGCGCTGGCCGACGTCACGCTGCTCGGCGACGCGTTCGCCGCCTTATATCGGGAGGGTCGGTACCACCTGCTGGACGCCTACTCCGACACCGCGCTGCGTCGGATCTGGCGTGCCCAGCACTTCTCCTGGTGGATGACCTCGCTGCTGCACCGGCTGCGGACCGGCGACCCGTACGAGGCGAAGTTGCAGCTCTCGACGCTGCGTAACGTCACCTCGTCCCGGGCGTACGCCACCAGCCTGGCGGAGAACTACGTCGGCTCCCCGAGGTCTGATCAGGAGGCGGCGCGGTCACGTCCGGTCAGGGGGCGGTTGCGGCCACCGTGCTGGGCTCCTGGGCCACGCCCCGGCGACGGGCGAGCGCGGCGTCCAGCGACCACCGTCCGGCGCCGAGGGCGGCGACCAGCAGGAAGGACCAGCAGAACAGGGCCGCGGTCTCGCCGCCGTTGTTCAGCGGCAGCAGCCCGTCTGGCTGGTGCACCACGAAGTACGCGTACGCCATCGAGCCGGAGCAGATGATGGCGGCGGCGCGGGTGCTCAGGCCCACCAGGACCAGCAGTCCGCCGACGAGCTGGATGAGGGCGGCGTACCACCCGGGCCAGGTGCCGATCGCGATCGCCTCGCCGCTTCCCCGGTTACCGCCGAAGATCCCGAAGAGGGAGGCAGCGCCGTGCAGGGCGAACAGCAGGCCCAGCACGATCCGGAACAGCGTGGTGACGACGTCGGTGACTCGGGCATTGGACATGGGACTCTCCTTGCGACTGGCAGGAATAGCTGTTGGGTCCCACGGCAAAGTCACGCTATCCATTTACATTGACGGCTGTCAATAGCTCTCATTGAGCCTTTCTCGGCTCCCCTTGCGGTCCGTCCTGACCCGCAGGTGAAAGGCGCGGTAAACGCGCCGCGCTGCGCAAATTGGAAAAGTTCCATTTCAGCCGGTCGGCGACGCGACCGGTCCGGTGCCCGTGACGTGAATGGTAACCTCGAACCGCCGCGCCGCGCGCTCCCCCGGCTCCCAGCCGCGCAGCAGCACCAGCCGCAGCGTTGTCCGGCCGGTCCCGGTGGCGGTGAACCGCAGTTGCCGGATCCCGGCGCCGCCCAACCCCTGCTGCCCCGGCCGGAACGCGTCCCCGGCCGGAGCGAGCACGGCGGTGTCCACCGCGTCGAGCTGCCACCGGTAGCCCGAACTGGGCGTCTCGGTGAGCTGGACGACCACCAGGTCCCCGGGCGCCGCCGGGTACGACCGGCCGGCATCCGCCTCGGTCAGGTCAACGCGCGCCATGCCGGTCTCCGATCCTGGGTGCGATGGGCGGCCCGCTCCGGCCGGTCAGTGCGGCAACTCCACCGCACAGCACGCCTCTCCCTCGTTCTGGAGCAGGCCGTCGAAGTCGCCGCGCTTCATCTTGAACCGGCCGCCCCAACCCCACGCCGCACCCCAGGAGTTCTGGAACAGGTACGCGTCCTCGGACTCGATCCGGTCGAGCATCAGATAGCAGTGCCCGCCCGATCCCTTGCCGGTCGGCGTGACGAACCCGTTCTCGTCCGGGTTGAACATGTCGGCGGTCCACGCGGTGCCCACCACGACCGAACCCTGGTTGTCGATCCACTCGTCGATCTCCGCCGTGGTGTGCGCGAACGCGAACGCGGCGAGCCGGCCCCGCTCCCGGACGGCGAGCGCGCCGGACCGGACCGTCGAGCCGTTCTCCTTGCCGGGCTCGCCGTCGATCACCTTGGCCTCGTAGTAGAGGGCGTGGCCGTCGGCGTTCTGGTACGTGCCGGCCACCGGCATCGCGTCCACCCAGCCCGCCCAGCCGAACCCGACGCAGTGCCCGGTCTGGCCCTGGTCGAGCTGGACGGTCAACTCCCAGGCCGGCGCCCGGTCCCGGGCCGCGGCCGGGGCCACCGTCGGCTGCCGCTGGGTCCGCAGCCAGCGCCAGAAGACCAGGTACGCCCGCCAGTCGGAGAAGTACGGCGTCTCGGTGAGCACCTGTTCCACGGTCATCTGCCGGATCGACTCGGCCGGCTCGGCGATCTCCAGCAGGCGCGGGATGTCCCAGTCCCGCGGATCCGGCCGGTAGAGCCGGCCCAGCAACTGCGGACCGGGAACGCTGCTCGCGCTCGTCTCCGGCGGATCCACCGCGAAACGCCTCTGCTGCTCCATCGACTCGCCTCCGGCCGGGCCCTGACGGGCGGGTGGACACCGACGGCGTCAGGCCCAGCCCGGACATCGCCGCAGAACCCGTCCCGTAGCCGCCGCGGCACCCATTGTGCGCCCTGGGCACAATTCCGTGGGTGCGATCCGGCGAGTCCGCCGACCTGACGGCGTGTCACCAGGCGTCGTCGTACGCCGCGTCACCGGGCGTCGTCGTACGGCGGCCGGGCGCGCTCGCCGTTGCGGGCCGCCCGCCGTACCGCCCGGGCGGCCTGGCGGCTCGGGCAACCGGTGGCCCGGACGACGTCGGCGGCGGAGACCCGCAACTGCGTGACGAGCGCGTCGCCGAAGTTGTGCAGCCCCTCCCGGCGGGCCCGCCCACCCCGCCGGGCGGCCACCAGGGCCCGGCGCCGGGTGGCCCCGGTGTCCCGCCCGGTACGCGCCTGGCGGTGCAGTTCCCGTACCGCGCTCGCCAGCATCTCGATTGCGTCGGGCAGGCTGCCCGGGATCGGCTCCCGGTAGTCGATCACGGTCACCGCCCGCCGGGCCAGGTCGCGGGCGCCCTCGATCACCCGGGTCAGTTCCGTCACGCCCCGGGCGTAGTGCTCGAACTCCTGCCGCCGGCCCCACCGCAGCGGCGCCAACCTGACCACCTCCGCCGCGCCGCTCACCGCCTCCCGCAGCCGCCCCAGGTCCTGCTCGATACCGCGCAGCCCGTCCAGCGCCCGAATCGCCCGCTCCGCGTCCCGCTTCCGCAACGCCACCCCGATGTCCTGGAGCCGGCCGACGAGGATGGCGAAGACCGGCCCGGCCGCCCGGTTGACGACCCGGATCGGGTTCAGCGGCAGCAGCAACGCGACCACGACCAGCCCCACCGCGCTGCCGGTCACCGCGTCGACGATCCGGGGGATCTCCAGGTTGCGCTCGCTGGACGAGAGGGTCGCGATCAGCACGGCCGTACCGCCGACCTGGCTGACGATCGTCCCGCCCCGACCCACGAGGCCGAGTGCGACGCCGATGGCCAGGGTGACGATGACCGCGGTCTGCCATGCTCCACTGCCGATCAGGAAGATCAATAAATCGCCGATGACGATGCCGAGGCCCACTCCGGCCAGCAGTTCGACGGTGCGCCGGGTGCGCTGGCCGATAGCGGCGACGATCGTGCCGACCGCGGCGGTCGGCGCGAAGACCGGGTTCGGGTTGCCCAGCAGGTTGTGCGCGATCCACCAGGAGAGCCCGGCCGCGATCCCCGCCTGCACCGCGATCACCGCGATGACCTCCAGTTGCCGCGCCCGCAACTGGGTGGCCCGGCGACCCTCGTACCGGGCCCGACCAGCGGTTTCCCGAAGCCGGCGGACGGCTGCGACCAGCGGCGACCGGTAGTGGGGGCGGGGCGGCATGTCGGCGAGTACCCGGCCCGGCTCCGCGCAACCGCCGACCCGTCATGATCGGGGTACCGCCGGCAGGTGCCGGTCACCCGGGCGGGTCGACCGTTCGCCAAGTCCTCCCGTCGGCCGAGTGCAGGATCACCTGACCATCGTCGACCAGGTACGAACCCGTCGATTGCCGTCCGCGCCGGTCGTGGCAGCGGGCCGACCTGGTCGTCCGGCTGGTACTCCCGCACGCTGCCCCGGCCGAACAGCAGTCGGACCGGCAGTTTGCCCCTCGTCGACCGGCTGTTGCAGCACGTGCGTGCCGCCGGGCAGCACCCGTCCCGTAGCCGCCGCGGCGGACGGAACGGCGCCCGCTGACGCGTCCTCTCCTCTCGCGGCAGCTCTCCGGCTCCGGGCAAGCAGGAAGACGCACAGGCGGCACTCAGCGGAGTGTGCCGAGGTCGATGGCCTCGGCCATCACGCGGTAGCCCGCGTCCGACGGGTGCAGGTGGTCGCCCGAGTCGTACGGCGGGTTGATCCGCTGCGGATCCGCCGGGTCACGCACCACCGCGTCGAAGTCGACGACGGCGTCGAAGTCGTCACTCGTGCGGATGAACTCGTTCACGGCCTGCCGCACGCCCTCTCGCCTCTCTGTGTAGGAGCGCCATCCCTTGATCGGCGTGATGGTTCCGACGACGACCCGTAGGCCCTGTGCGTGTGCCTGGGCGGCGATCTGCCGCAGGGCAAGTTTCAGGGTCTCCGGATCGAGATGTTCGAGGTTGAGGATGTCGTTGACGCCCTCGAGCACGATGACCGTACGCGCCCCGGACGTGGTCAACATGTCCCGGGACAGCCGGGCGAACGCGTTCGGGCCACCGATCCCGGCTCCGGTGCTGCTGTCCAGGATCCGGTTGGCGCTTATGCCGCTGTTGACCACGCCGAGCGTGGTCGGTCCCGGCTTGGCGGCGAGCCGGTCGGCGAGGACGTCGGGCCACCGCAGGTTCGCGTTGACGGTCGACTTGTCCCCGTCGGTGATCGAGTCGCCGAAGGTCACCACCGTACCGCGGGCGGAGGTGGACCGGACGTCCACGCCTGTCGCGTAGTACCACGCCGTGGTGGGCTGGGTGAACGCGGTGCCCTGCTCGTCCGCCGCGTGGTCGCCGTCCGCGGTGATGAACGACGTCTGGTAGGAGCGCGGGTGCTCGGTCACCGGGCCGGACGGCGCCGGGGTGTAGACGGTCACCAGCAGGTCCCCGTCTGCCGGCACGGCAAGGGTAACCGGGTCGCTGAGCACCTCACCGCCGGTGGGGACGGTCACCGACGGCGCACCGCCGAAGGTCAGCTCGCGCATCGTGCCGGGGACCGCTTCGGGCGCGTCGGGCCCGGTCGCCACTGCCAGCGTCGCCCGTCCCATCAGGACCGGCGCCGTGCCGAGCGCGTTGGACAGGCGCACGCGAGCCGCGTCGCCACCCACGCTGGTGTGCACCACGTTGCGGATCGAGTGGTTCGGCACGCCCTGGTCGGTACCGGGCGTCGTCCGCGCCATGGCCGTCTGCCAGGTGCCGACCCAGGTGCCGGGCCGGTGGCCGGGCGGGCGGCTGTCGAGCTTGTCCAAGTCGACGACCGCCGCCATGGCCCGGTAACCGGCGTCTTTCGGGTGTAGGTGGTCGCCGGAGTCGTACTCCGCCCGGAGCCGGTTCGGCGCCGCGGGGTCCCGCAGCGCGACGTCGAAGTCGGCCACCGCGTCGAACGCGCCGCCGTGGCGGATGAAGTCGTTGACCGCCTGCCGCACCCCTTCCAGTTCCTCGGTGTAGTTGCTCGACCCGCCGAACGGCGTGAGCGTGCCACCGGTGACCCGCAGCCCCTTTGCCTTGACCTGAGCCGCTACCTGGCCCAGCGCCGCGATGATCTCCGACGGCTCGTGGTGCTGCGGCTGGCCGCCGATGTCGTTGATTCCCAACAAGACGATCACCGAACGCGCACCCGTCGCGGTAAGCACGTCACGGTCCAGCCTGGATAGCGCGTTGGGATTCCAGGTGCTGTTGAGCAACCTGTTCGAGCTGATGCCGGCGTTGAGCACGCCGAGCCGCGTCGGCCCAGGCGCGGCGATCAGCCGGTCGGCCAGGTAGTCCGGCCAGCGGTGATTCGCGTTCCGTTCCGAGTTGTTCCCATCGGTGATCGAGTCGCCGAGCGTGACCACCGCGCCCTTGGCGCGTCCCAGGACGTCGACGCCGCTCACGTACGGCCAGAAGGTGATCGTCTCGGTGAACGCCGCGCCGGACTCGTCGGCCGCGTGATCACCGCTCGGCGACAGGTACGAGGTCTGGTTGGCCACCTGGTGATAGGTCACCGGCCCCGACGACACCGGGGTGTACACGCTGACCAGGAGGTCGCCATCTTCCGGTACGGCAAAGGAGATCGGATCGCTCAGTACCTCGCCACCGGCCGGGATGGTCACCGACCGCGCGCCGCCGAAGGTGAGCGCTCGCATCGTGCCCCCGACCGCGTCCGGTGCGTCGGGCGCATCGGCGACCGCGACCGTCACCACGTCCATCCGCACCGCAGCCGTGCCGAGGACGTTGGTCAGCGAGACCCGCACACCCGAACCACCCACGCTGGTGTGCACGACGTTGCGGATCGTCCGGTCCGCGTATCCGGCGGGGAGGTCGGGGACGATGCCGGAAGCCGAGGCCGCCCAGGTGCCGACCCAGTCACCCGGCGGTGCCGTCGACCGGCTCTGCTGGCCGGTCGCGGAGGCCGGGCTCGTCATGCTGAGCACCAACGCGAGGACGGTGCCGGCGGTTGTTGTCATTCTGCGGACGTAAGACATGGGATCTCCTCACGATCACGAACGAGTTTGCCCCCGGCCTTGATCGCGGTCAACAGCCCCCTGGCTCTCTGTCCGGTCACGACTCAGCCTGTTCTCCGAGCGCACCGCGAGCACGGAGAGGGATCGACGCAGGCAGATCATCAGACCTGTTGTTTCCATAGCGGGAAGGGATTGTGGGCCATTGGACGCCACTTGGCGGGAGTGGTGTCGAACCACCCCGGACCGGGGTTGTTTGACGCGCCTCGGCAGGGACACGTCGACCACACCGGCCCACGAGTTGTCCGGAGGACTTGCGGCGCCCGAGGTCGGACGTAGGATGTCCTGAGCTGGCGTTTCACCAAGGCCGCGCCGATGCGCCGGAAGAGCGACGGCCGTCCAAACGGATCGGCGGAGGTCCACCAACGCTTCGAATGCCTGACGAGAGGTGGGCGATACGGGCAGAGCTCGGGGTGATCCGGCAAAGCTCGGGATGATCCGCGAGGGCAACTGGTGCGACATCCAGCAACCCGGATTCACCTGCCGTCCGACACGATCCGCCCAGCGGTGACCACTGGAGGTATCGCTTCATGACGAGACGAAGAAACAGCCCAGGACGCCCTCGACTGTTGTCCACCGTGGTGATCGCGGCGATGGCCGCTGCCTTGCTCACCACCGGCACCGCACACGCCGCCGAGCCGTACCGCGAGGAACGGGCGGTCTACACGGCGAACACGGACGGGTATTCCTGCTTCCGGATCCCGGCGATCGTGAAGGCCACCAACGGGGACCTGCTGGCGTTCGCCGAAGGCCGGATCAACAACTGCGACGACAGGGGCGACATCGACCTGGTGCTGAAGCGGTCGCACGACGGCGGTCGTACCTGGGGGTCGCTCCAGGTCGTGTCGCGCGGCAACGGCGACACGCACGGCAACCCGATGCCGATCGTAGACGAACGCACCGGTCGGGTCCTGCTGTTCACGACCCACAACCCGGGCGGCGGAAGCGGTGGACGCGATCCGTACCTACAGGTCAGCGACGACCAGGGAACGACCTGGAGCGCGCCCCGGAAGATGACCGAGCTGATACTGCCGGAGTGGACCCACTGGTACGCCACCGGCCCGGTACACGCCATCCAGCTCAACCGCGGTCCGCACGCCGGGCGGCTGGTGATGGGCGCCAACCATGAGTCCGCCGGCCCCGACGGGCGGCCCATCGCCGGCATCCACCTCGGGTACAGCGACGACGGCGGCGACACATGGCAGCTCGGCGCCAGCGCCGGTGGCGCCAGCGACGACATCTTCGTCAACGAGTCGACCCTCGTGGAACTGACCGACGGGCGGATCTACGTCAACGTGCGGGAAGCCGGGACGGCTGAGGGCACGCGGGCGTACGCGATATCCAGCGACGGCGGCCGCAGCTACGACGCGCCGTTCCAGATGGTGCCCGAGCTGACCATGCCGGTCGTACAGGCGGCGCTGCTACGCCTCACCGCCACCGACGAAGGTGACGCGCGGGACCGCATCCTGTTCTCCGGCCCCGCCAACCCCGGTAAGCGTGAGGCCCTGACGATCCGGTCCTCGTACGACGAAGCCCAGACCTGGGAGACCTGGCAGGAAGGCAAGGTCATCAGCTGGGGTCCGGGCGGGTACTCCGACCTGGTCAAGATCGAGACCGATCCGGTCACGGGCCCCGTGGCCGGAGTGCTGTACGAGAGCGGCGTGGCCGCCCTGTACGAGGTGGTCCAGTTCGTCAGGTTCAACGAGGCGTACCTCGACACCCCGAACGGTCCGCCGCCGAGCCTGCCGCCGCCACCGGAGCCGGGACCGACGACTCCGGACGCGGCACCGCGCTACGACAACACCGCCTACGTACGCGGCGACGCGACGCTGGGTAAGGGGAGGTACGGCACCGGGCTCGCGCTCGACGGTGTGGACGACCATGTGGAGGTGCCATACAGCCCAGGTGTCGACCTCGAGGACGACCAGTTCACGATCATGACGTGGTTCCGGTACACCGAAACCACCGGCAGCATCGTGATCTGGTGGTTCTACCAGGTGGGCACGGGAGCCGCGCAGATCTGGCTGCGGGCCGAACCGGCGAGCAACCGCATCCGGGGTGTTGTCGGCACCGGCCAGGGCGACGCGAACATCACCATCGCGGGCGCATACAACGACGGGCTCTGGCACCACGTCGCCATGCAACGAACGGCGACCAGGGTCACGGTCCTCATCGACGGCGCCACCGTCGCCGACCTGGCCGCTCCCCGCGGCTCCGTGACCACCGGCAGGGAGTTCGGCATCCGCAGCGTCTACCTCGGCCGACGCGTCGACGGCCTCAACAACCCGTTCCGTGGCTCCCTCGACGAGTTCCGCATCTACGGCCGCGCCCTCACCGCCAGGGAACTGCGGGAGATCCGGGAGCACAACGTACCGATCGCCGGGCAACTCCGGCTCCGTCTTCCGTTCACCACCATCAATCCCTGCCGGTAGCTACCGCACCGGTGCCCGAGGCGGTACGCAACCACCTCTCGAACCTACTCGTCTGGTCGGCGCCCGTGACAGGAGCCAGCCGAGTCGTCGGGCCCGCGAACACGGGCTGGGCCGGCGGTGACCCTGGTCGCCGTCCCAGCCCGACGGCGGGGCCAGCCGTTCCGCCGAGCTGCCTGGGCCAAGCCGGAGGCGCGCACCTGATCACCACCACCCGACCATTCGACCACCATCCATCGATGGTCACGATGGCGACGCCGACACCAGTACCGCGCCAAACGTCCCGACTACCAGCGAAGACAACGAATCGACCAGCTACGACCGGAGTACTAGTCGCCGGAGAGGTCGGCGCAGCCGGTCTCGTCCGGGAGCAACGGGCGCAGGCCGACCTGCCAGCGCTCGCCGCCGGAGGTCCACGGCGTACGGGCGTTCGCCTTGGCGGCGGCCGCGAGCAGTGCGGTCGCCTCGGCGCCGCGTACCTCGACGCAGCCCTGGTCGAGACCGGATGAGGGCGGTGACCCGGGCAGCGCCGGGCCAGGCCAGGCGATCTCCGGCGGGGCGGCCAGCCCGTTGTCGTCCGCGCGCCACGGGATCGCCACCGCCGCGACCGCCTCGGCCTGGTACGGCTGCGGCTGGTCGACCTTGTCCTGCCCCAGCGTCCCGGCCAGATCTGTGAGCGCGGCGAGCAGCTTCTGCAACTCTGCCCGGGCGGTACGCTGCGCCTCGGTCAGCCCCGACGTGTTCTGCCCACCCTCGGAGAGTGCGTAGACCTCCAGCTCGTCCGTGCCGGCGGCGGACGACACGGTGAACCGGGTCGACGGGACGTCCGTGACCGACGGTCGGCCAAGATCGGTGGCGGTGCCGACCCCGGCGGCCCGGGCCTGCTCGACCAGCCGGTCGACCTGCTCCGGCGTCAGGCGCTGCTGCTGAAGGTTCGGCAGCGCCGGCCCGGGATAGATGGCGGGCACCGGCCCTTCGGTGATGACCCGCCCGTCCGCATAGATGGTCACCATCGGCACCCGGGTCAGCCGGGAGGCCGGCGCCACGAACCCGCCGGTCTGCTCCACCCGGAGCACCACACCGTTCGGATCGGCGGGACCGGAGTCACCGCCGGATCCACCGCCCGGTCCGTCCCCGCCCGTCCCCGCACCCTCCCGGGCACAGGCGGCCACCAGCAGAAGCAGTGCGCCGACACAGGTTATCCGGACACCTCGCCACGTTCTCATGCCAATCAGACGGGCCGGTGCCCCGGTCGGTTCCACGTCATCCGGCCGTCGCATGATCGAAGCCAACCCGATTCGCGGCCCGGTCATGCGGACGTTCGTTCGCCGGTCCGGGGATATTCGCCGGGCGGCTCACCCACCCAGATCCGTACCGGCCGGCGTGTGGTCGGTTGGAGGGAAGGTGGAGATGAACGCCGAGAAGGCATTCAACGCGTACCTGGCCGGTGGGCTGCCCAGGTGGTCACGCATCGCGTTCCTGCTGACCGGCGACCGGCACCTGGCCGAGGACCTGGTCCAGATCACCTTCGAGCGGGTCGCCCGGCACTGGGAGCGGATCGTGGCCGGCGGCGACCCCGACCCGTACGTGCGGCGGATCATGCACTCGCAGCACGTGTCGCTCTGGCGGCGGCGCTGGCGCGGCGTGGAGCTGTGGTCCCGCCCGCCCGAGACGCCGGTCGACGATCCGACCGCCGCAACCGACCGGGCGGTCGTCGTCCGTCAGGCGTTGGCCCGGCTCGCACCCCGCCAGCGAGCCGTGCTGGTACTGCGGTACTTCGAGGACCTCACCGAGGCCGAGGCGGCGAAAGTGCTCGACTGCTCGGTGAACACGGTGAAGAGCCAGACCCGGGACGCCCTCGCCCGGCTGCGGTTACTCGCGCCGGAACTGGGTGAGCTGGTCGGTGGAACGGAGCTGAGATGACGGAACGACTGCGTGATGTTCTCGCCGAGGTCGGCGACTCGATGCCACCGGCCCGGCTGACCCCGGACGTGTGGCGGCGCGGTCGGCGCGCCCGGCGGCGGTCCCGGCTGCTCCGCTCCGGCACGGCCGCGCTGGTGGTGCTGCTGGTCGCGTTGGCGCTGCCCTGGGGGCTGAGTCGGCCGTACCCGCTGCCGTCGACCGTCGGTGACGGCGGCCCGGCCGTGCCGGCGCGACTGTCGCTGCCGTGGATGTGGCAGGCGACCGTGCAGATGGATCCGCCTGGACCGGCGTCGGTGCTCTTCGGCGGCGACTCGATCGGCCTGCGCGGCACCGACCTCTTGGACAGCGAAGGCAAGCTGGCCGTGGTCGGCCGCGACGGTGACTACCGGATGCTGCTCTACGCCGGCTGGGATACCGTCACCGCTGGGGAGAGCGCGCTGCTGTCCCCGGACGGTACCCGGGTCGCCCAGTCCTTTCTGTTGGGTTCCGGCTTCGACAACGTCGACGGCGTCACGATCGTCGACCTGACGACCGGCCGGAGTACCCAGCACGGCGCCCGGCACGGCACAGGCTGCTGCGAGCCGCTGGCCTGGGCACCGGACGGCAAGTCGTTGCTGGTCGCGCTCTCCGGCCCTTCGGAGGTTTTCGACCAGCAGACCGGGCTCATCCGGCAGCCGGAGCGGCTGGCACTGCTCGACCTGGCCACCGACGCCCTGCTGCCACTGCGCGACTTCACGCCCGCGCAGGCGATCCGGACCGCGTCGCGGGCCGCGTTCGCCCCGGACGGGCAGACGATGGCGGCGACCGAAGGCAGCACCGTGCATCTGGTCGACCGAAGCGGCAGGGTGCGCTGGTCGGCTGAGCTGGGCGACCGGACGTACCTGGCCGGGACGGGCGCGTTCACCTCCGACGGTACCCGGATCGCGACCGTCACCCTCGACGGCTGCCTCGACGAGTGCGACGAGGCGGCGTTGGCGACCCGGCGATGGAGCCTCGGCTTCCTCGACGCCGCGACCGGCCGCCCGCTGCCCGGCGCCGGGTTCCCCGTCGTTACCGGCCAGGCCGTGCGGGCGTTGGGCTGGGCGAACGGCCACGAGCTGGTGGTGCTGCGCTACGAGCCGGAGCGCGGCGCGTACAAGGCTCGTGATCGGGGCTGGAACGACACCGGCTGGTACGAGACCGGCCACGTCACCCTGCTCGCCCTGGGCCCGGACGGCTCGACCCGTACCCTGATCGACCCGCCGGACGACGTGCTCACGATGGACGTCGCGCAGGACCTGCTGATCGCCGGCCGGTTCGGCGGTCCGTCGTCGACCGCCGCCATGTTCCCGGCCCGCGGCATCATCTGGGTGGCGGCGGTCCCGCTGGGCTGCCTCGCCGTGGTGGTCGGGCTCGTGACACTGGCCGTGGTGGTCGCGGTCCGCCGTCGGCGCCGTGCCCGGAGGAATGCTGCCTAGCGCCGGCTGGCGGCGAGGCCGACGAAGGCACGCCACGCCGCCGGCCCGAAGGTCGGCACCGGCCCCGCCGGGTCCTTGCTGTCCCGTGCGGCGACCACGCCGGGCAGGTTGTCGGCCACCTCGACACACCCGCCACCGTTGGTGCCGCTGCGGGTCGACTTCCGCCCCCGGGCGTTACTGAGGTGCATGCTGGCTCTCCACTTCCTTCAGGATGACGCCACCAGTGTCAGGTGCTACCTTCCACAGCCGTACGGTCTCGTCCCAGCTACCGGTGGCGAAGGTCCTGCCGTCGGGGCTGAACACCACGCTCGTGACCCGGTCGGTGTGCTCGGTGAGGGTCGTGATGGTCCCGCCGGTGGCGACATTCCACAGCCGTGCGGTGTTGTCGGCGCTGCCGGTGGCGAGGGTCTTGCCGTCAGGGCTGAACGCCACGCTGGTGACCGAGTCGGTGTGGCCGGCGAAGGTGGTGATGGTCTCGCCGGTGGCCAGGTCCCACAGCCGCGCGTCGTCGGCGCTGGCGGTGGCGAGGGTCTTGCCGTCGGGGCTGAACGCGACGTCCACGACGTTGGCGGTGTGCGCGAGGGTGGTGGTGGTCCTGCCGGTGGCTACGACCGACAGTTGTGCGCTCTTGCCGGCGCTGGCGGCGATGGCGAGAGTCTTGCCGTCGGGGCTGAACACCACGCGCACCGCCGAGTGGCTGACGCCGGTCAGGGTGGTGACCGTCTCGCCGGTGGTCACGTCCGACAGCCGTACGGCGTCGCCCCAGCTACAGATGGCGACGGTTTTGCCGTCGGGGCTGAACGCCACGTCCCCGACGGTGCCGGTGCCGGGGAGGGTGACGGTGGTCCTGCCGGTGGTCACGTCCCACAGCCGTGCGGTCTTGTCGTTGCTGGCGGTGGCAAGGATTCGGCCATCGGGACGGCTGAACGCCACGCCGTAGACCGGCCCTTGGTGGCCTCGGAGAGTGGCGGTGCTCCTGCCGGTGGCGACGTCCCACAGCCGCGCGGTGTCGTTCGGCCCGGTCGTGGCGACGGTTCTGCCATCGGGGCTGAACGCCACGCCGTTGACCGGTCCGAGGCCGGTCAGCGTAACGGTGGCCTGCGATCGGTCTGGCACGAAGATCCATAACCCGGCGGCGACGATCGCCAGTACGAGGGCGGCGGCGCCGCCGATGGTGGCCTTGTCCCGGCGGGTTCGGGGCGGCCAGCGCGGCCAGCGAACAGCGGCAGCGTCGAAGATGGTGTGCTTTGTCTCCAGCTCACCAGGGGTGATGGCGAGCGCCGTCGGATAGGCGTTGTCGTCGGTGGTCGGGGTTCCGGTCAGGGGTACCGGGGGCGGAGCGTCGGCCGGGGGCGGAGCGTCGGCCGGAGCAGCCGGCGCTACCGGCGGCGCTTGGACGGGTGCCGGCGTCGTTGCTGCTGCCAGGGTGGGTTCGACTGTCGGCCGAGTGGTGGTTGTCGGGGTGTGCAGGGCGCCTTCGGCGACGACGAGTTCGGGGTGGTCGAGGGCGGTGGGGGCGATGCGGAGGGTGCGGTGCAGTAGGGAGGCGGTGAGGGGTACCCGGGAGGAGCCGCCGACGAGGAAGATCCCGGCGATGTGTTGTCTGGGTACGCCGGTGTCGCGCAGCAGTGTGGCGGTGAGGTCGACGGTGCGGTCGAGGTGGGGGCGGGCCGCTGTTTCGAATTCGTCGCGGGTCACGTGGACGACGGTGTCGACCAGCGGGATGTGCAGGTCGGCGGTGGTGTGCCGGGACAGTTGTTCCTTGGCGGTACGGGCGTCGCGCCACAACTGTTGGTGGGCGCGTTGGTCGGTGGGGGTGTGCGGCCATTCCAGTCGTCCCCACGCGTCAGCGGCGGTGGTCAGTGAGCGGGCGTGGTTCACGATGGCGGCGTCGAGGTCCAGTCCGCCGACGTCGTCGAGGCCGGCGGTGGCCACCACCTCAAGCCCGCCCGCGGTGCGGCGGACGATGCTGACGTCGCAGGTGCCGGCACCCAGGTCGTAGACGACGAGGCACCGGCCGACCGGCAGGTCGCGGCCGAGGACGTGGGCGAAGTACGCGGCTGCGGCGACTGGTTCGGCGACGAAGCCGCACTGGTCGAGTTGTGCCTGTTTCGCCGCGCGGGCCAGGACGCCGAGCCGGGTATGGCTCCAGCCGGCGGGGTGGGTGAGTACCACCGTGTCTGGCGTTCTGCCGGCGACCCGTCGCGCCTCGGTGCTGACCCGGGTCAGCACGGCGGCGATCGCGTCGGTGACGCCGACCTCCCGTTCGGCGAGCCAGATGACGTGGTCGTCGATCCGCCGTTTCGGGTTGGCCTCGAAGCCCGCGGGGTGGGTGGACGTAGCCCGTTCGGCGTCCGTCCCGGTGAGCAGCGGGCCGGCGCCGGGGCCGGCGAACACCCCGGACGACAGCAGCGGAGACGCGTCGAACAGCAGCGGCCTCGTGCGCCCGTCCGGACCCGCGAGCATCGCCACCGTCGACGAGGTACCGAAATCGACCCCGAGACGATATCCACCCAATGCCACGGGATCACCCTATGGCAATGCCTCAAGGTCCTATCGAGGAGTTGCCCGGGGCGGCACTGAAGCCGCTACTGTCGAATGCGATAGCAACCAGCTCAAACGCCACCGAGCCGTGGCCACCAGCACAGCCTAGCCCTGCCTGGCGGCGAGGCCGACGAAGGCACGCCACGCCACCGGCCCGAAGGTCAGCACCGGACCCGCCGGGTCCTTGCTGTCGCGTACGGCAACCACGCCAGGCAGGTTGTCGGCCACCTCGACACAGTTGCCGCCGCTGGTGCCGCTGCGGGTCGACCTCCGCCACCGGGCGTCACTGAGGTGCATGCTGGCTCTCCACTTTCTTCAACAGGGCGAGCGACAGGTTCTGCGGCAAGGCTACGCCGCGCACACTTTCCCACCGCGCGAGGAGCGTAGCGATGCTCTCCTCGTCGTCGACGACGAGCCCGGCAAGCTGGTTCTCCAGATCCCCCACCCAGCCACCGTCGGCGGACCTGGCCAGGGCGAGCGGTCCGGAGAGGCCGACGTGCAGGCCAGCGTCGTCGGGAATGATGTGTAGCTGGATGTAGGGTCGCTCGGCCATCCGTAGCAGGTGCGCGAGCTGCTCGGCCATGATGGCGTCCCGGCGCCGCAGCGCCGACTCATCGAGGACGACGATCACCAGGGGCGGCTGGTCCCGGGTCAGGATCTCCTGCCGTTGGAGTCGGGACGCGACCAGCTTCTCGACCTCCTCCTCCGGCCGGGTGGCGTCGAAGCGCAGAACCGCGCGGGCGTAGTTCTCGGTCTGGAGCAGGCCGGGGATCAGGGTCGGGTGGTAGTAGCGGAGCTGCATTGCGGCGCGCTCGGCGTCCAGCCAGGGCCTGAACCAGGTGGGCTCACTGTCCCGCTGCGCCGCCTTCAGCAACCGCACGAATAACCCGCCCGTCTCCAGGATCTCGTCGGCGCGGGTGGCGTACGGCATGTCGATCGCTCGGGTACCGGTCTCCACAGCGGACACCGTCGAGGCCGAGTAGTTCGTCCGCTTGCCGAACTCCTCCTGCGACTGGCCGCGCAGGGCTCGCTGCCGGCGGAGCTGGTCGCGAATGAAGGCGAAATCATCCTCGTGTTCCATCGGACCTCCAGAACTCTGTCTAGATCACCAGGCGTTCGCCAGGCGCCGCCGCCGGCTCAGCAGACCTGCGCCGTGACCTGCTCGATCGCCTTCCGAGCCTAGTGCCGTCCACAGCAGAGTGTCACCCAGCAGAACCGCTCGGTGACCGCCAAGCGCCCGGGTGGAACTCGCCCCGGGAGCCGGTCTCGACCCCCCACCGGGACCGGCTCCCCTCCAACTCCCCGAGGAGGTTGTGATGAAAAGGCTGCTCCGGCATCTGACCGGACCACGGCCCTACCACCGCCGGGACTGGCGCCGGCTCTGGCGCTACTGCCACTGCGGTTGGCGCTGGCGCTGCCCGGATTCGGTCGAGCTGGTGCCCACGCCCTACCAGCCGCCGCCCCCGGTCCAGTTGACCGAGATGGAGCGGGCCGAGATCCGGACTCTGTCGGCCACGCCGCCGCCCACCATCCCGGAAGCGCCCCCGCCGCCCGCCACCCTGGGAGCGACCCCGCCGCCGGCCCGGGCTCGGGCGAGCAACCGTCGGCCCGAATGGGATGCGCCCACCCGCTCACATCTGGCGAACGGCCGCCCAGGTGGGCTGACGCCCGCTCAGGAGCATCGCGCTCGGCACGGTACGCGGGTGTGACCGGTGATCGGCCCGCAGGAGCGTTGGCGTAAGCACATCCCGACGCACCCGTCGTACCGGTGCCGCAGGTGCGCCAACCCCTGGCCCTGCCAGTCCGCCCGACTGGCGCTGGCCACCGCATACCGCAACGACCGGGTGGGCCTGATGGTGTACCTCGGCGCGCACCTCGCCCGCGCGCTGCGCGAGCTGCCCGACACGCATCCCGCACTGCTCGCGGGGCAGATCCTCTACTGGGTGCCCCGCCGCCGCTGACCGCCTCTATAGAGGGCCGGACTCGGCTGGACGGAGCTCACCCGACCGGCCCGCCTCGGGTCGCCGCTTCCCTTCGGCGACCCGGGGCGGGCCTCTGATCGGCGGCGGGCAGTGCCACGCAGACCCGGGTGCCCAGGCGGGGCAGCTCGACAGTCTGCGAAACGGTACCTCGGTCCGGAGCGCCTCCGCCCTCCCCCGCCGCCGCCCCAAAGGACGCCGACCTCCAGCGCGGTCTGGGGCAGCCAGCGCTCCTGAAGGATGGGACGTGGTGGTGCCGGCGGCGGCCCCTGGCCCCCCGTCGGCCCCCCGCCCCCCCCCCCC
>NZ_JAWQRR010000049.1:0-75296 GCF_033446045.1 Plantactinospora sp. KLBMP9567
AGCCCGCGCGCGTTAGGGTGGGGCGGGGGGGGCCGGGCGGTCGACCGTAGCGCTCCGGTCGACCGCCGGACCGGCCAGCCGGATCGGCGGGTCCTGCGGTCATGCCGCCGGGGAGGGAGCGGCCGCCGTCGGCCCCGACTCGCCGCCCGCTGGCGCGGAAAAATGCTCAGTTCACACAGCCCCGGCTCGGCCGCCGGCCCCGGGTGGAGACGAACTGGTACGACAGCGAGGCGAAGGCCGGGTCCTTGGCGAGTTCGCGGAACCCCTCCAACTGGTTCGGGGAGAGTCCGGTGGCGAGCAGCCGGGGTTCGAGCTGGCGGGAGTTCGTCTCGTGCAGCGAGGCCCCGGTCGAGCCGCCCGGCCAGCTCTGCGAGTGGGTGATGGTGTCCACGTCGGTCAGCCCGGCCAGCACCATCTCGGTGTGTACGTCCTGCGCCCAGGCCAGGTCGGCGCCCCGGTCCTGGAGGATGCCGAGGGTCGCCTCCATCACCTGCTGGAAGAGCTTCGCCGCGTCGTCGGTCGGCGCGGCCAGCACCCGCAGCCCGGCGGTGCAGTCGAACTCCTCGACGACCAGGGCGCCGCCCGGGGCGAGCGCACCGATCAGCTCGGCGAGTACCCGTCGCCGCTCCGGCAGGTGCAGCAGGACCAGCCGGGCGTGGATGACGTCGAACGGGCCGCCCTCCGGCGCGCCGGTCCGGACGTCGTGCTGGCGTACGACGAGGTTGTGTTCCGGCTCCAGCCGGGACGGTTCGATGTCGGTCGCGATGACCAGCCCGGTGGGTCCGACGACCCGGGCCATGTGCCGGGCGATCGAACCGCCCCCGGCGCCCAGCTCCCAGCACCTCGCGCCGGGGATCAGCACCGGGGCGAGCCGCTCCGCCGTTATCGGATCGAGGAACGACTCCAGCGCCCGCATCTGCGCCTCGGCCTCCGGAGAGCGGTTGTCGAACGCGTAGCTGCTCTTGACAGGGGTGGCAGTCACGATCGGTACCTCCTTCGTGATGATCTGTGACGACAATCCGGGCACGCGTCATCGCGCGTCAGCACCGGAGGAACGTGGGGGTACCGGTGCCGACACGGAGGTCAGCGGTGCGACGAACGTCGGGATCCGACGGGTTCTCAGGGTGCGGGTGACGAAGAGGATGTGGTCGGGGCGGCCCTGGGGTCCGCCGAGGGGTCGGAATCAGACACGAGCGTGCCCGGGCCTCCCGTTGGCCCGGAGCGGGCGGAGTCGGGACCGGTCGGGACCGTGGACTCCTGGCCGGACGGGACCGGTCCGGTCCCTGCCGGCGTGGCCGCGCCCGCCACACTGAGTACCGCCTCCACCGGGGCGGGGTCGGCGCGCACGGCGGCCGTCGAGTCCGCGAAGACCAGCCGGCCGTAGTCCAGCACCGCGATCCGGTCGGCGACCTCGATCGCGTGCTGGAGCTGTTGTTCGACGAGCAGGATGCACAACCCGGCCCCGGCGAGCCGGGTCACGAGTTCCCGGACCCGGGCCGCCAGGTCCGGGGCGAGCCCCTCGCCCGGTTCGTCGAGGAGCAGCACCCGGGGCTGGGTGAGTAGGGCCCGGGCGATGGCAAGCATCTGCTGCTCCCCGCCGGAGAGCTGGTTGCCCCGGTGACCCAACCGCTCGGCCAGCCGGGGCAGCAGTTCCAGCACTCCCGGGACCGTCCAGTTCGGACCGGACCGCGACCGGCCACGGCGGCGCAGCGAGGCGGCCAGCGTCAGGTGCTCGGAGACGGTCAGCCGCGGAAACACCCGGCGCCCCTGCGGCACCAGGCCGACGCCGGCCCGGGCCACCCGGTGCGCCGGCTTGCCGGCCAGGTCCGCGCCGTCGACCGAGACGATTCCCCGGTACGGCCGCAGCAGGCCGGCGACGGCGTGCACCAGGGTGCTCTTGCCGGCGCCGTTGCGGCCGACCAGCGCCTGCACCGTACCGACCGGCACCTCGAGGTCGACGTCGTGCAGCACGGTACCGCCGTCGTAGCCGGCGCGGAGGCCCTGCACCCGCAGCATCACCGCACCGCCTCGGCGTACGCCCGCCGGACGGCGGGTGCGTGGCGGATCTCGTCCGGCTCGCCGCTGGCGACCAGCCGCCCGTCGTGCAGCACGGTGACCGTGTCCGCCAGCGCGTACACCAGGTCCAGCCGGTGCTCCACCAGCAGCACCGACACGTCCCGGGGCAGTTCCGCCAGCAGCTCGGCCAGCCGGTGCACCTCCACTCCGGAGAGTCCGGCGGCCGGCTCGTCGAGCAGCAGCAGGCGGGGACGGCCGGCCAACGCCATCGCGATCTCCAGTTGGCGCCGCTCCCCGTGCGACAGGTGTGCCGCCGTGGTCGACGCCGTGCCGGCGAGTCCGACCCGGTCGAGCAGGGCCAGGGCGGGCCCGCGCAGCCGCCGCCGGAACCGGTTCCGGGAGCGTACGTCCCAGAACCCGCCGGCCTGGTGCCAGCCGGCGACCACGACGTTCTCCAGTGCGGTCAGCGACGGCCAGACGGCCGGACGCTGGTGGATCCGGCCGATCCCGATCCGGGCCCGCCGGGCCGGGCCGAGCCGGGTGATGTCCTGGCCGGCGAAGCGGATCCGCCCGCCGTCGACCCGGGTCGCCCCGCCGATCAGGTCGAGCAGGGTGGTCTTGCCGGCGCCGTTCGGCCCGATCAGGGCATGCCGCTCGCCGTCGGCGACCCGGAGGTCCACCCGGTTCACCGCGATCAGCGAGCCGTACCGGCGGACCACCGCCTCGGCCGTGAGCAGTGGTGTCGTCGCGAGTGCCGTCATCGCGTCTCCCCGCTCGTCGGTGCGGCCCCGACGGGTTCGCCCCGGGACGGGCGGCCCTGGATTCCCGTCCCGGGGCGATCCCCCGGCCCGGTCCGGCCCCGCGAACGGGACCTGACCAGGTTGGCGAGTTCGGTCGAGAAACCGGCCACGCCACGGGGGAAGAGATAGGCGGTCAGCACGAAGAGACCGCCGAGCAGCAGCGGCGCGTACCCGGGCAGCAGGCCGGAGAGCCAGTCCCGTACCGCGATCACCAGGGCGGTACCGACGATCGCGCCGCCGATCGACGCCGCACCACCGATCACCACGCCGAGCAGCAGCAGTGCGGAGACGTCGAAGCCGAAGTCGGCCGGCGAGACGTACTGCTGTGCGGTGATCAGCAGCGAGCCGGCGACCCCCGCCACCGCCCCGGCCCCGACGAAGGTCACCGCCAGGTAGCCGGTGACCCGGTGTCCGGAGGCGCGGGTCCGCGCCTCGTCGTCCCGGCTGGCCCGCAACAGCAGCCCTGCCGGCGTACGCAACAGCATCACCATGGCCGCTATCACCACCCCGACGACGACCAGCGTGTACAGATAGCGTGCGCGGTCGCTGGCCAGCGGAGCCATGCCCCAGACGGGCTGGATCGCCGGGATTCCGGCGAGCCCGTCGGTCCCTCCGGTGACGGAGGTCCACCGACCGGCGGCGGTCACCGTCAGTTCACCGATGGCCAGGGTAATCATCAGGACGACCACGCCTCGGGCGTACACCACCAGCGGCACGGTGAGAAGGGCGAACAGCGCGCCGGCCGCCGCCCCGGTGAGCACCTGCACCACCCCGATCGACGAGACGTGCATCGCGACCAGGGCGCTGGCGTACGCACCGGCGGCGTACGGCCCGGTCTGGCCGAGCGTGGGCAGCCCGGCCAGCCCGGTCAGCAGCGCCACGCTCACCCCGACCAGCCCCAGCACCAGGGTGCGGGCGAAGAGCGAGGTGGTGTAGGCGTCCACGGACCAGGGCACCGCGACGGCGACGGCGAGCAGTCCGGCTCCCCCGGCCCGGGCCAGCCAGCGCCGGGCGGCCGGGGTCATGTCGTACCCCCTGGTCGGAGCCGCAGGAACCGACCGGGCAGCCCACGGGCCCGGACGGCGAGCACCAGAGCCATCGCCGCGAAGAGCAGGAACGGCGCGGCGGTCGGCGCCAGCGAGACGCCGAGACTCTGGATCTCGCCGACGGCGAGGGCGGCCACCAGCGTGCCCTGGACCGAGCCGAGGCCGCCGAGCACCACCACGACCAGCGAGAGCAGCAGCACGGTGTCGCCGGTGGTCGGCGCCGGACCGATGATCGGCGCGCCGAGCACCCCGGCGGCACCGGCCAGCGCGCCGGCCGCGGCGAGCACGCCGAGCCGGATCCGGGCCGGGTTCACCCCCAGACAGGCGACCATGTCGGCGTCGTCGACCGCCGCCCGAACCAGCATCCCGGCCCGGGTCTTGGTCACCGCCAGCCAGAGCAGCACCGCGATCACCGCGGCCACCCCGATGAAGACCAGCCGGTACGCCGCGTACCGGTGCCCGGCCACCTCCACCGAGCGGTCCAGCGCGGCGGGGATCCGCACCGGAAGGCTGTCCGGGCCGAACGCCGTGACCAGCAGGGCGCCCCCGGCCAGCGCCACTCCGAAGGTCAGCAGCGCCTGGGTCAGGTGGTCACGCCGGGCGACCGGCGCGAGCAGGCCCGCGAGCAGGCCTCCCGCACCGGCCGCCGCCAGCGTTCCCACGCCCAGGGCGAGCAGCAGGCTGCCCCAGCCGCCGTCCAGCAGCGCCGCGGCGAGGTACGCGCCGATCGCGTACAGCAGCCCGTGCGCCAGGTTGAGGATGTTGGCCACGCCGAAGCAGAACACCAACCCGGACGCCGCGACGAAGAGCAGCAACCCGTAGGCGACACCGTCCAGAGCCGGGATCAGGTACGGGTCGACCGGGCCGAGGACCCGCGCCGATTCGAGCATCATCCGCCCACGGTCGCCAGGTCACCGACGACGGTGTTGGAGAGTGCGCGCCCGTCCTGCCGGACCTGCCGCAGATACCACTTCTGCACCGGCGAGTGCGTCTCCTTGGAGAACTGCCAGGTGCCGCGCGGGCTGTCGATCTGGCCGAGTCCGGCGATCGCCTTGTTGATCTCCTCCGGGGTGGGGTTGTCGCCGGCCGCGCCGATCGCCTTGTCCAGCACCGCCGCCGCGTCGTAGGAGGCCATCGCGTAGGTGGTGGGCGAACCGTCGTGGTTCTCCTTCCAGGCCGCCACGAAGGAGCGGTTCTCGGCGTTGTCCAGGTCGGGCGAGTAGTTGAGTACGGAGTAGATGTTCCGGGCCGCCTCGCCCTGTGCGTTCAGCACGCCGCCCTCGGTGAGGAAGCCGGCGGCGTAGAGCGGCAGGTCCTTGATCTCCGACTGGGCGTACTGCTTCACGAAGTCGACGGCGGCGGTACCGGCGTAGAAGGTGAAGACCGCCTCGGCACCGGATGCCTTGATCTTCGCGAAGTACGGCAGGAAGTTGGTGGTCTGCGGGAACGGCGTCCAGAGGGTCTTGCCGTCCGGGTTGGCGAGCTTGCCGCCGATCTCCTTGAAGGTGTCGGTGAAGCCGCGCAGCTCGTCCCAGCCGCCCTGGTAGTTCGGGCCGATCGCGAAGACCTCGCCCTTGACGTTGTCCCGGACGTACTCGGCGATCGCCGCGCCCGGCTCGTCGGAGAGGTAGGAGGTGAACCAGGACCGGGAGACGTCCTTCAGCCCCGGGTTGCCGTTGGAGCCGACGAACGGGATCTTCGCCTCGGCGAGCACCGGGGCGACCCCGGCCACCGAGCCGCCGCCGACGATCCCGGTGAGCGCCTGCACCCGGTCCTGTTTGATCAGCTTCGTGGCGGCGGGTACGGCGGTCTGCGCGCCGTTACCCTCGTCGGCGACGATCAGGTCGACCTTGTGGCCGCCGAGCTTGCCGTCGTGCATCCGCAGGTAGAGCTCGAAGCCGTCGCGGATCTCCGTGCCGACCGCCTCGTAGGTGCCGGAGAGCGAGGCGAGCAGACCGATCTTTATCGTGCCCGGCGTGCCGCCGGCGCCGTCGCCGCTGTTGCAGGCGCTACCGGCCACGGTCAACCCGAGGGCGAGCAGCGCGCCGGTCAGGGCGCGACGCCGGCTCGTACCGGTGGGGAAAGGCATGACTTCTCCAGTCGAGGGGTGAGAAAGGTTGTGGGGAAGGTGTGGTCGTGGGGTGGTGGCCGCCGGGCTGGCGGAGCCGGCCGGAGGGTGGTGCCGGGACGACGACTTTCGCGGGAGGCCGGCCCGGGCCACCTGGCGGTGCGGCGGCACGGTGTGTCGGAACTGGCTCCGGCCATCGGGCGCCGCGCCGCCGTCAGCGTCCCTGCGCCACCGCGGCGCGGGCCGCCGGCGTCAGTACGTCTCCAATCCGGTTCGCCAGTTCCGTCATCTCGTAGGAGACCTTGCCGACGTCGCAGGTGGGCGCCGCGAGGACCAGCAGCGAGGCACCGTCGTTGAACGCCATCGAGAACATGAAGCCGCCCTCGAGCTGGGTGACGTTGGAGATCACCGCGCCCGCTTCGAAGAAGCCCGCGGCGCCCCGGAGCAGGCTGACCAGGCCGCTGCCGGTGGCCGCGAGCTGGTCGGCCCGGTCCGGTGGCAGGTTCCGGGTGGACGCCACCATCAGGCCGTCGCTGGAGATGGCGATGGCGTGGCTGACCTCCGGGGCCCGCTCGACGAAACTGTCCAGCATCCAGCCGAGATCTCGTTGGTTCACGTAGTACTCCCTGTCGCGTCGCTTGTCGCCGAGGCGTTCACCAGCTTGGGACGGCGGGCGGCCACGCCCCGGGCGTAGGCGGCCATCGCGTTGGCCACTTCGGCCGGGTCGCGGTGCTCCGAGACCGGCTGCTGTTCGGGTGGCGGGGCGACGCCGCCCGGCACGAGGTGCCGCTGCGGCTGACGGATCGGGAGCCCGGACGGGGTGGTCCCGGAGATGTCCGGGTTGGCCAGCCCGGTGGCGGCCCGCCACCCCTCGTCGCCCCGGGTCTGCCAGCCCGTCGTGGCGTAGCCACCGTTGGATCCACCGGTCCCGTTGGACGCACCGACCGGCGGGCCGACCGGTTCGGGACTGACCCCCACTGGGCTGCTCGCGCCGTTGCCCGCGCCGTTGCCCGTGGACGCCCCGACCGGAGTGCCCGACCGGTCGGTACGGAACCAGTTGTTGACCTGCTCGAAGATGACCAGCTCCTGGGTCGGGTCGTCGCCCCGGTCGGCCCGCTGGGCCGCCGGCCGGAAGACCGACCCGGACGGCAGCGCCCGCTCCGAGGTCGGCCGCCGGGCCGGGCCGTTCGGGGTGACGGTCGACGAGGAGACCGGTACGGCGGTGCCGCGTGCCCGGCCCTCCGGCATCGCCGACAGCCGGCCCGGCGCCAGCAGTTGGGTCTCCGGCGGGACGGGGCGGATCAGCGTCGCCGGCAGCGAGATCTCGGCGATGGTGCCGAGCTTGGGACCCGGCCGTAGTTCGACAGCCACCCCGAGCCGACCGGCGAGTTGGCCGACCACGACCAGACCCATCGCCCGGACCGCCGCCACGTCGGTGGCCGGCGGCCGGGCCAGCAGGTCGTTGAGCTGTGCCAGCCGTTGCAGCGAGAGCCCCACACCCTCGTCGCTGACCTGCACGATGACCCGGTCGCCGAGGCTGCGCGCGGTCACCCATGCCTCGGTCTCCGGCGGCGAGTACGCGGTCGCGTTGTCCATCAGCTCGGCGAGCAGGTGCACCACCTCGTCGACCTTGTCGGCCGCGACCGCCACGTCCGGGTCGACGACGCCGATCCGGACCCGGGTGTAGTGCTCGATCTGCGACAGCGCCGCCTGCACGACCTTCTGCATCGGTACGTCCTCGTGGCGTACCCGCCCGACGCCCACACCGCCGAGCACGAGGAGGCTGGCGTTGATCCGTCCCATCCGGGTCGCCAGGCTGTCCAGGGTGTAGAGCTGCTGTAGCCGTTCCGGGTCGGTCTCGTCCTGCTCGACCTTGTCCACCTGGGCCAGTACCGCGTCCACCAGCCGCTGCTCGCGGCGGCTGAGGTGGACGAAGATGTCCGCGGTGTTGGCCCGCATGACCGCCTGCTCGGCGGCGGTCCGCACGGCCGCCTGGTGTACGGCGGCGAACGCCTGGCCGACCTCGCCGATCTCGTCACCGCTGGACGCCTCCAGGGTGGAGGCGGACGCCCGGGCGAGGGCCTCCGGATGGATGCCGGCGCTGTCCAGGCTGCGCAGTTCGGCGACCATCGCCGGCAGTTCGGTGTACGCCACCGCGTGCGCCGCGTCCCGCAGTCGGCGCAGCCGTCGGGTGATCTGCCGGGCGACCGCCCAGGTGACCAGTACGGTCAGCAGCAGCGCGACCGCCATCGCGGCGCCCTCGGCGACGGCCCGCCAGCGTTGCTCCACCCGCGCCGCGTCCACCTCGGCCAGCACGGCGGAGTCGACCCGCTGCTGCACCTCGAACAGCCGGGCGGCCCAGCCCTGGGTGGCGCCGATCCAGGCGTTGGTCTCGACCTCCAGCGGGGCGCCGATCTCGGCCCGGGAGACCTGGTCCTGGAGGCGTTGCAGGGTGAGCGCCTCCTTGCCGCTGCCGGCCTGCTCCCACCAGACCTGCCACTGGCCGGGGGCGAGACCGAGGAAGGCCAGGCTGGATTCGGTGAAGCCGGTCCGGGCGGCGGTGATGTCCTGCTGCATCGCCGGGGTGAGCTGGCCGGCGGCGATCGCCCGTAGCACCGTCACCTGTTGCTGGCCGAGCGCCTCCGCGGTCTTCGACAGCGCGGCGGCGGCCCGGATCCCGTCGGCGACCTCGGCGGAGATCACGCCCTGGGCGATCGACTCCCGGTACGCGAGCAGGTCGGCGATGACGATCCGGTAGCTGAACGTGGTGGCGGAGACGGCCGCGTGTGCGGCGGTACGCACCTGGGTCCGCAGCGGCGACAGGTCGGCCAGCGCGTTGTCGATCCGGGCCAGTACGCTGCCCGGCCCGGCGGCCGGCTCGGGGGCGAGCGCCCGTTGCCGCTGGTAACGCGCGACGATCTCGTCGGTGGCGGCCGCCTGCCGGGCGTAGGTGTCCTGCTGCCGGGGCGTGGCGGCGGTCAGCAGGTCGGCCGCGGCCGCCCGTTCCCGCTGGAGCTGGTAGGCCAGCCGGCCGGCCTCGGCGCCCAGTTGGGCAAGTACGCCGAGGTCGCTGGCCTGCTCGGCCTGCCGGGCGCTGTCTGCCAGCGCCAGTCCGGCGAACCCGACGACCGCCACCAACGGCGCGGCCACGATGATGCGCATCCGAGAGGCGATCTTCCAGCCGCGTCGGCGTACGGGCTGGGGTCGGGCCGCGTGGGATCGGGTGGTCGAGGCCAAGACTGACTCCCACGGCTCGTCATCGAGGAGATCTGCATCTTGCAGTTAGCAAGTCCCATTGCGCCGGACCGGCGGGGCCGGGCAACAGGGTTAACCGTGGTACAAACAGCTCGTACCACTATCTGTACCCGCCGATGAACAGGCAGTTACTTCCGCAGGCAGCGATACCCGGGAGGCTGGTCGACGCGCTCGCCGACCCGCGTCTGCTGGTGCACGACAGTCAGGTGAGAGCGGTTCAGTGCCGGCGGCGCAGTGCGCCGACCCGACCTCGCCGGTGGGACTCGGCGAAGGGCCGGCGGGCCTCGCCGGGCGGCCGGCGCGACTCGGCCACCGGCTGCCGGGACTCCTCCGCCGACCGCGGGTCGTCCGGGTCGCCGGCGTCGTCGTCGTGCAACCGGTGCACCTGCGCCGCAAGGCGGTGCGCCTCCTCGGTGAGCCGGTGCACCTCCTCCGGCCGCCGGTCGGACTCCGCCGGGAAGTGCACCCGCAACATCTGGTCGATCAGGCCCCGCAGCTCGTCGATCGCGTCCACCACGGACTGTCGTTCCCCGACGGTGGACTCGACGGTGGACTCGGGGTCGGCCCCGGTCGGGTCCACCCGTCCGGCTGCGGCGCCGCGCGGCCCGCGCCGTCCGTCCGCGGCGATCTGCTCGACCGCCACCTGCGGCCAGAGCGCGGTGAGCAGACCCCCGGTCCCGAGTACGTCGTCACAACGCACCGCCAGCTCCTGGCTGCCGTACCGGCGGCCCGCCTCCACCGCCGCCACCGTCTCCCGGCTGAACCGTACGCGGTCGGCGAGGGCGCGCTGGGTCAGCCCCTTGCGGGTACGCCAGCGGCGCAGTTCGCGCTGGAACTGTCGGGTGGCCATCGACTCAGCGGTACCTGACGACGCAGCGTCCATTTGCTCACCTTCGTTGGTCAGCGATCCGATCACTCGCACCAGATCATGAGACGCGCAGCACAGATCATGACCCGGCATTTGCCGGGGCCAATTCTTACCTCCGCAGCGACGGGTGTGAAGCCTTACGCGCCACCTATCGTTGACGGTAAGTGAAAAACCTCGCACGCCGATCTACTTGACGGTACGAAAACGATCTACGAAGGAACGGACCACCACCGGTTGCCCGGATTCATCCCTTCCGCCGTGAGCGGCGAATGGCGACACTCCGCAATCATCGGTCGGAGACCGGAGACACCGGCCATCCGTCGATGTGACGATGTCGATCGATCCCTTGCGGCTCATTGACAGAGCGTGATCCGAGTCGGCCGACTCCGGCGCGCCCGGTCCGGCGTACCCGGATGCCCTGACCCGGCCCCGCCGTCAGCCGGGCCGGTATCGGCGGGCCGGGACTCGGGACGCGAATTGGCCGGTCGGCACGGGATCGGCTAGGCGGCACGGGCGGTAAGCGCGTCCGGTGGATCTTCCTGCCGTTCCCTCGGCGCACTGCCGATATCGACGACCGCGGGCAGCACCCGGTGCGCACGGAACGCGACATTGGGCTTGTAGGTACTTACGTGACCCGGCACCAGACGCAGGCCGGGAATTGCCTCCGCGAGCCGTACGAGCGCGATCCGGGCCTCGAGGCGGGCCAGTGCGGCACCGATGCAGAAATGCGGACCGTAACCGAAGGAGAGATGATCCTTGACGTCGTCCCGGTCCGGATCGAACCGATCCGGACCGGTGAACGTCGCCGGGTCGCGGTTCGCGGCGCCGATGAGCAGCAGGCACCGTTGGCCGGCCGGGATGGTGACGCCGCCGATGGTGACCGGTCGCAGGGTCACCCGCAGCCAGCCGTCGATGGCGGGACCGAACCGGAGCGCCTCTTCCAGGAAGGCCGGGACGCCGGCCGGGTCGTCGGCGATGCGTTCCCACCGTCCCGGCACGGACAGCGCCTGTTCCAGGCCGTGGGCGAGGAGTCCGGCGGTGGTCTCGTGGCCGGCGACGAGCAGGTTGAACGCCATGGAGGCGACCTCGCCGACGGTGAGGATCTCGTCGTCGCCGTCGCGGTAGCGCAGTGCCCGGGAGACGAAGTCGTCGCCGTCGAGGTCGCCGTCGGCGCGCTGGCCGACGAGGTCCTGGCAGTAGTGCCAGAAGTCGAGCAGGCCCTGGGCGAGGCGTACCTGTTCGGCGGGGTCGGGTTGGCCCCAGACGAGGGCGATCTGCCCGTCGGCCCACTGCCGGATCCGGGCCACGTCCCGATCGGGTACGCCGAGGATGTCCAGCACCACCAGCAGGGGCAGCAGGGCGGTGAACTCTCCGATCAGGTCGACGACCTCGCCCCGGCGGGCGGTGACGGCGTCGACGAGTTCGTCGACCCGGCGCCGCACGATCGGCCCGTACTGGGCGGCGACCCGGGGGCCGGTGTTGGCGAAGGTGGCCCGCAGCGCCCGCCTGGTGCGGGTGTGCACCGGAGAGTCGGCCGCGGCCGTCGTCGCTGGTACGTCGAGCCGCATCACGATCGCCAGCGCCTCGGGACACATCTCGTAGACCGGGGCCAGGGTGAGGGCGTTGCCGAAACTGTCCGCGTCCCCGAACGCCTGCCGGACGTGCTCGTGCCGGCTGATCAACCACATGCCCAGGTCCTCGGCGTAGTGCACGCTCTCCGGGCGGTCCAGCAGATCCCGCCACACCGTGGCCGGGTCGGTCAGATAGGTACCAGCGAACGGGCTGAGTTCCATGGCCGCCTCCTGGCCCACGCTCGGGCGCTGTCGTAGGGTTCCGATGGCAGGGCCCCGGCGGCAATAGTTGGCCCACCGGGAATGAGTTACCCCGTAACTCCCAACGACATCTGGAATCTCACGATGCGCTGCGGCCGACGGTAAGTCAAGGTATCGGCTTGTGCCATTGTATTGGCGCTCCGGCGCGACGACGGCCACACCCGGCCGGAGGCCGGCAAGATGCCAGATTGCAAGTTGCCACCTGCACTTTGCTGCCTGGTCACGCCCACTGGTCGACCGTCACGCCGCGTCACCGACCCCGATCCGGTCACGTCGCGCGTCGCGGTCTCCGCGTCCGGGCCTGGTAGGCTGCAACCGCCCCCAGCGGACCGGATAATTGCGGTGAAAGGGTGCCGGTTGAGCGATCGTTTGGGTAGATCATCGCCAATACTAAATGTTCTCCTGATGTGTAACCACTCACCTCGATGACCCGCCGGGTCCACGTTGGCCAGACGACGAACCTTTCTCGACCTTCCCTTGCGGTCCATCCTGACCAGCGCCGCTCCTGAGTTCGACCCGGTCGAGCCGGGCCCCTGTTCGTCGCGAGCCGACGGCAGGGGCCCGGCCGGGTCCGGGGGTTCACGCGTGTGAGGATGATCGACATGCGGGCGGTGGTGTTCGAGGAGTTCGGCGGGCGGCCGGAGCTGCGTACCGTGCCCGATCCGGTGCCGAGCCCTGCGGGCGTGGTGATCGAGGTCGGGGCGACCGGGCTGTGCCGCAGCGACTGGCACGGCTGGCAGGGGCACGATCCGGACATCCGCCTGCCGCACGTGCCGGGGCACGAGTTCGCCGGTGTGATCGCGGCGGTCGGTCCGGCGGTGCACGGCTGGCGGCCCGGCGACCGGGTCACCGCCCCGTTCGTCTGCGCCTGCGGCACCTGCCCCGCCTGCCTCGCCGGGGACCAGCAGGTCTGCGAGCGGCAGACCCAGCCCGGCTTCACCCACTGGGGCTCGTACGCCGACCTCGTCGCGGTCGAGCACGCCGACGTGAACCTGGTCCGGCTCCCCGACGAGCTGAGCTTCGCCGCTGCCGCCGCGCTCGGCTGCCGGTTCGGCACCGCGTTCCGGGCGGTGGTCGCGCAGGGCCGGGTGGCCGCCGGCGAGTGGGTGGCGGTACACGGCTGCGGCGGCGTGGGACTCTCCGCGGTGATGATCGCGGTGGCCTGCGGCGCCCGGGTGGTGGCGGTCGACGTCAGCCCGGCCGCGCTGGAGCTGGCCCGCCGGTTCGGTGCCACCGCCTGCCTGGACGCCGGCACGCTGAACCTCTTTCCACCTGAACCGCCCCCGACTTCCACCTGCGGCCACGACGGACCGCAAGGGGAGATGGAAAAAGGTTCATTGCCCGGCCCGCAGGCGGTGGCCGGGGCGGTCCGCGAACTGACCGGCGGGGGCGCGCACCTGTCGCTGGACGCGCTGGGCAGCGCGCCGACCTGTGCCGGGTCGATCGAGAGCCTGCGACGCCGGGGCCGGCACGTGCAGGTCGGGCTGCTGCCGGCCGCGAAGGGGCACCCGGCGGTGCCGATGGAGCGGGTCATCGGGTACGAGTTGGAACTGCGCGGCAGCCACGGGATGGCCGCGCACGCGTACCCGGAACTGCTGGCGCTGGTCGGCGCCGGGGTGCTCCGACCGGCGGAACTGGTCACCCAGACCATCGGGCTGGCCGAGGCACCGGCGGCGCTGGCCACCCTGGACCGGCCGGCGGTCGGCGGCATCCGGCTGATCCAACCGAATCGGGACTGAACCGCCCGACGCTACCGGCGGGTCGCTATCGACGTTCGTCAAGGCCCGTTCCGGATGCTTTCATTGGTGCCATGGCGAACCCGGTGATCTTGACGGTCGACGACGACCCGGCGGTGTCGCGCGCGGTGGCCCGGGACGTACGGCGGCGCTACGGCGACCGGTACCGGGTGGTCCGCGCCTCCTCCGGCGAGGAGGCGCTGACCGCGCTGCGCGAGATCAAACTCCGGGGCGACCAGGTCGCGGTGCTGCTGGCCGACTACCGGATGCCGCAGATGAACGGCATCGAGTTCCTCGAAGCCGCCATGGACCTCTTTCCGACCGCCCGCCGGGTGCTGCTGACCGCCTACGCGGACACCAACGCGGCGATCGACGCGATCAACGTCGTCGACCTCGACCACTACCTGCTCAAGCCCTGGCATCCGCCGGAGGAGAAGCTCTATCCGGTGCTGGACAGCCTGCTGGAGGCCTGGGCAGCGACCCCGGAAGCCGCCCCGGACGAGGTACGGGTGATCGGCCACCGCTGGTCCGCGCCGTCGTTCGAGATCCGCGACTTCCTCGCCCGCAACCTGGTGCCGTACCGCTGGCTGCTGGCCGACGAGCCGGAGGGCGGGCGGCTGCTGACCGCCGCCGGAGCCGACCCGGCCGACGTGCCGGTGGTGATCACCGTGGACGGCAGCGCGCTGGTGAAGCCGACCGAGGCCGAACTGGCGGACCGGTGCGGGCTCTCCACCACCCCGGCCGCCGACTTCTACGACCTGGTGGTGGTCGGCGGTGGCCCGGCCGGGCTCGGCGCGGCGGTCTACGGCGCCTCCGAGGGATTGCGGACGGTGCTGGTCGAGCGGCAGGCGACCGGCGGCCAGGCCGGGCAGAGCAGCCGGATCGAGAACTACCTCGGCTTCCCGGACGGAGTCTCCGGATCGCAGCTCGCCGACCGGGCCCGCCGGCAGGCGCTGAAGTTCGGCGCCGAACTACTGACCGCCCGGGACGTGATCGGGCTGGAGGCGGCCGGGGCGACCCGGCTGCTCCGGTTCAGCGACGGCTCGTCGATCGCCGCCCACACGGTGGTGCTGGCCACCGGGGTCTCCTACCGGCAGCTCTCCGCACCCGGGCTGGCCGATCTGACCGGCCGGGGCGTCTTCTACGGCTCGGCGTCGACCGAGGCGCCGAACTGCGCCGGTCAGGAGGTCTACATCGTCGGCGGTGCGAACTCGGCCGGGCAGGCGGCGGTCTACTTCGCCCGGCACGCCCGCCGGGTGCACCTGCTGGTACGCGGCCCCGACCTGCACCGCTCGATGTCGCACTACCTGATCGAGCAGATCGAACGGATCGGCAACATCGAGGTGCACCCGCACTCCGAGGTGGTCGGCGGCGAGGGCACCGACCATCTGGAGCAGCTCGTCATCTGCGACAACCGGGTCGGGCAGCAGCGCACCGTGAAAGCCTCCTGGCTCTTCGTCTTCATCGGCGCCGAGCCGCGTACCGACTGGCTGGCCGACGTGGTGGCCCGCGACGCCCGGGGATACGTACTGACCGGGCTGGATCTGAGCAGCGACGGCCGGCGGCCGGCCGGGTGGTCGCTGCCCCGCGACCCGTACCCGCTGGAGTCGAGCCTGCCCGGGGTATTCGCCGCCGGGGACGTCCGGGCCGACTCGATCAAGCGGGTCGCCTCGGCCGTCGGCGAGGGTGCGATGGTGGTCTCACTGGCCCACCAGTACCTGGCGGCGCAGTGAAGCATTGTCGAGTGGAAGACGGCTCACGAACACGGATCGGGTGACGAGATGGGCGGATCGGACGAACGGCTGGCGATCGAGGAACTGCGTACGCTCTTCCTGTTCGAGTCGCTGGACGAGGAGAAGCTCGGCTACATCCACGAGCACGGCCGGGTGCAGCGGCTGCCGGCCGGGGCCGACATCTTCGTCGAGGGCGCCGAGGCGAACTGCTTCTACGTGCTGCTCGACGGCACCGTCTCGCTGATCCGGATGGTGCAGGGCGACCGGGTCGAGATCACCCGCACCGACCAGCGCGGCGTGTACGGCGGGGCGACCCAGCCGTACCTGAACGAGCAGCGGGTGCAGACCTACCTGAACGGGATGCGGGCGATCACCGAGGTGACGCTCTTCACGTTGCCGGCCGAGGTGATCAGCACGGCGATGCGGCGCTGGTTCCCGATGGCCATGCACCTGCTGGACGGGCTCTTCATCGGCATGCGGGCCACCCAGACCGTCGTCGGCGAGCGGGAACGGCTGCTGGCCCTCGGCTCGCTGTCGGCCGGGTTGACCCACGAGCTGAACAATCCGGCCGCCGCCGCCGTCCGGGCCAGCTCGGTGCTCCGGGACCGGGTCGCCGGGATGCGGCACAAGCTGGCCATGATCGCCGACGGCCGCCTCGACGGGGAGCGGCTGCAACGCCTGGTCGAACTCCAGGAGAAGGCGGTCAAGCAGGCCGTCACCGCGCCCGCCCTCTCCCCGCTGGAGACCAGCGACGCCGAGGACGCCCTGGCCGACTGGCTGGACGAGCACGACGTCACCGGCGGCTGGGACATCGCCCCGACGCTGACCGCCGGAGGCATCGACGTGCCGTGGCTGGAGCAGGTCAGCGCCGCGGTACGCCCGGACGACCTGGAACCGGCGATCCGGTGGCTGACCTACACCGTCGAGACCGAACTGCTGCTCGGCGAGATCGACGACGCGCTGAGCCGGATCACCGGGCTGGTCGGGGCGGCGAAGCAGTACTCGCAACTGGACCGGGCCCCGCACCGGACGGTCGACGTGCACGACCTGCTCGACGCCACGCTGGCGATGTTCAGCGCCAAGGTCAAGCCCGGTGTCCAGGTGGTGAAGGAGTACGACCGCAGCCTGCCGGCGATCCCGGTCTACGCCGCCGAACTCAACCAGGTGTGGACCAACCTGGTCGACAACGCGCTCTACGCGATCGGCGAGGAGGGTGTGCTGACCGTACGCACCGGGCGGGACGACGGCTCGATCGTGGTGGAGATCGTCGACACCGGACCGGGCATCCCGGCCGACGTCCGGTCCAGGATCTTCGAGCCGTTCTTCACCACCAAGCCGATCGGGGACGGCACGGGGCTGGGGCTGGACATCTCGTACCGGATCGTGGTCAACAAGCACCACGGGGACATCCGGGTCGAGTCCGAGCCGGGGCGTACCACTTTCCGGGTCTGCCTGCCGATCTCCGGGCCCGAGCCCGGCGCGGCGGAGGCCGCGCTCTCCTGATCCGGCGGCCGGCACCGCCCCCGGTTCCGGCGGGCGGACCGCACGGTCGCGCGGGCGGGTCAGCTCGTCGAGGGGAGCCGGCGGCGGTCAGCTCGTCGAGCGGAGCCGGCGGCCGGAGCCGTCGGCGCGGATGGCCTCGACCAGGTCCTCCCGGGCCCGGGCCACCCGGGACCGGATGGTGCCGACCGGGCAGTCACAGACCTCGGCCGCCTCGGCGTAGCTCAGCCCGGCCACCTGGGTGGCGACGAACGCCTCCCGGCGGTCCGGCGGCAGGTCCGCCAGCAGCCGGGCCAGTTCCACGGCGCCCTCGAAGCCGGTGCTGCCCCGGGCCAGCTCGGCATCGGCGGCGAGTTGCCAGTCCGACAGCGATGCGACCCGGGGACGGCGCATGGCGGTCCGGACGTGGTCGACGCAGGCCCGCCGGGCGATCGAGAGCAACCACGTCTTCGCCGACGACCTGGCCGCGAAGCGGGGCAGTGCGCGCATCGCCCGCAGGTAGGTCTCCTGGGCCAGATCCTCCGCCTCGCCGGCACCCACCAGGTGGGAGACGAACCGCTGCACGTCGTGCTGGGTCGCCCGGATGAAGGCCGCTGCCGCCGAGCGGTCGCCGGCCTTGGCGGCCAGCGCAAGCCTGGTGATCTCGTCGCTCTCGACGCCGGAGGGAGGCATGCCCCAAAGCTACCGGTACCGGCGGCCACCTCGAATACCCCCGGTGGGCATCTGATCGCCGAACGGGTCGATCATGCTGGTGAACCCCGGTCGAGCAGGCTCGGCTGCAGAATGCTTACCCCCGGGGGAACCGGCGGACCGTCAGGCCCGACTATGAGTGTGTGCGGTGCGAACAGTATCGAGAAGCCCTGTCGGCCCGGCTGGACGGCGAGGAGGCTCCGGTAGAGCGGGCCGGGGTGGACCGCCACCTCGCCGGCTGCGCGGAGTGCCGGAGCTGGCTGGAGAGCGCGACGGCGCTGAACAGGCTCGCCCGGACCAGTGTCGTACCGCCGCCGATGGAGATCGACGACCGGCTCCTCGCGGCCGCTCCCGGACCGGGGCGGGCCGCCCGGCTGGCCGGTACGCTCCGGGTCGCGCTCGGGGTGGTTGGCGTCGCCCAGTTCCTGCTCGGCGCGGCCCAGATCGCCGGCATCGGCGCGACCGGGCATCCGCACGGCCTCGAGGTCGTACTCGGCGGCGGCCCCGACCACCTGTGGCACGAGTCGGCAGCCTGGAACGTCGCGCTCGGCGCCGGATTCACCTGGATCGCACTTCGCCGTACCCGGCCGCTGGGCCTGGTGCCCACGCTGACCGCGTTCGTCGCCGTGCTGACCCTGCTCTCGGTCAACGACGCGATCGCCGGCCGGGTCGACCCGAACCGGATCCTCAGTCACGGGCTGATCCTGGCCGGCTATCTGATCATTCTCGGCCTGTCCCGCCCGACGATGGAATCGGGCGAGCCGCCGTCCCGACACGGGCAGCGGACCGGGCCGGGCTGGCGGGCGACGTTCGAGGAGGAGCCGGCACCGGCACCGCCGCGCCTACGGCTGGTCCGGGCCCGGCCCGGGACGACCCAGGCCCACACCCACCACCGGGCGGCCTGACCGCACCGGGCGATGCCCGCGCCGCTCAACCGCGTGAGCTGCGTCCACCGTGTGCCGGATTCGGCGTGTGCGGACGCTTGCCCAGTTGCCGCCAGTCGGACTCGGCGACCTGGATGTCGTAGTGCTTCGCCGCCGCGAGGATGTTCGCGAACGCCTGGTCCCGCTCGGCGTCGCTGACGTCGTGCGTCTGGTCGAACCGGGCGATGGCGTTGCGCACGTGCGACGCGTCGGTGAGCGGCTCCTTGCGCTTGCCGGGAAAGGCGAACGCACTGTCCGGCAGTTCCCGCGACTGCTTGCTGCTGATCACCCCGTGCTGGTCGACGGGCTTCCAGGTGGTCTTCATGGCTTCCTCCTGACCGGGGCTTCTCCGCACCCCGGCTCTCCTACCCCTGCCCCGGACCGATAACCGGCCGATCAGTCCAGCCGCGCTCGGCACTTGGGCTGACAGAGTTTGGATTCTGTCAGTTGACAGTCCATACTTGGTGAAGCGCCGGCACCCGGCCCGCCCACCGGCCAGCCTGGAGTCGCCGCATCCCGACGCCGCCGGAACCCGGCAGCCGGCCCGCCCGAAGCAGCGACCGGCAGACACGAACAGGAGCAGAACATGGAGAACCGGACACTCGGCAGCAACGGACCCACGGTCTCCGCCCTCGGCCTCGGCACGATGGGGATGTCCGACCTCTACGGGCCCGCCGACGACGCGGAGAGCGTCGCGACGATCCACGCGGCCCTGGACGCGGGGGTCACGTTGCTGGACACCGGCGACTTCTACGGCGCCGGGCACAACGAGATGCTGCTCGGGCGCGCGCTGCGCGAGCGCGCCCGCGACCAGGTCGCGATCAGTGTCAAGTTCGGCGCGCTGCGCGACCCGGAGGGCGGCTGGAACGGCATCGACGGTCGCCCCGAGGCGGTACAGAACTTCCTCGCGTACACCCTGCGCCGGCTCGACACCGACTACGTGGACGTGTACCGGCTCTCCCGGCTCGACCCGGCGGTGCCGATCGAGGAGACCGTGGGCGCGATCGCCGAGCAGGTGTCCGCCGGCCGGGTACGCCACATCGGCCTCTCCGAGGTCGGCGCGGCGACGATCCGCCGGGCGCAGGCCGTACACCCGATCGCCGACCTGCAGATCGAGTACTCGCTGCTGTCCCGGACCGTCGAGGCGGAGATCCTGCCCACCTGTCGCGAGCTGGGCATCGGCGTGACGGCGTACGGGGTGCTGTCCCGAGGGCTGCTCAGCGGGCACTGGACCGCCGACCGCCAGCTCTCCCCCGGCGACTTCCGCTCGTTCAGCCCCCGCTTCACCGGCGACAACCTCCAGGCGAACCTGCTGTTGGTGGACGCGCTGCGCGAGGTCGCGCAGGCTCGCGGGGCGACCGTGTCGCAGGTGGCGATCGCCTGGGTGCTCAGCCGGGGCAACGACATCGTGCCGCTGGTCGGGGCCAGGCGCCGGGACCGGCTGGCCGAGTCGCTCGGTGCGCTCGACCTGAAGCTCGACGCCGACGACCTGGCCGCCATCGAGCGGGCGGTACCGGTCGACTCCGCCGCCGGCGCCCGCTACGCCGCCCCCCTGATGGAGCACCTGGACAGCGAACGGTGAAATAGTGCCCATGGCCGACTCGACGCTGACCCCGGAACGGATCCTCGAAGCGGCGGAGGAGGTCCTCCGCCGCTTCGGCCCAGCCAAGGCGACCGTGGTGGACGTCGCCCGGGCACTGGGGGTGAGCCACGGCAGCGTCTACCGGCATTTCGCCAGCAAGACGGCGTTGCGCGAGGCGGTCGCCGACCGGTGGCTGGACCGGGTGCACGCGGACCTGCCGGCGGTGACCGCCAGTACCGCGCCGGCGCCCGAGCGGCTGCGGTCCTGGCTGCACACGCTGCACGGCGCGAAGCGCGTGACGGCGCTCGACGACCCTGAACTCTTCGCCACCTACATCGTGCTGGTCGGCGAGGCCAGTACGGTGATCGCCGCATCGCTGGACGGGTTGGTCGCGCAGCTCTCCCGGATCATCGCGGACGGGGTCGCCGACGGCGACTTCGCCGTCGGCGACGTGCCGCGAGCAGCCCGGGCGGTGCTGCACGCGACCGCACGGTTCCACGATCCGACGCACAGCGCCCAGTGGGCCGACCCGGAGATCGAGCAGCAGCTCGACGCCGTCTGCGACCTGCTGCTCGACGGCCTCCGGCCGCGCTGAACCGCCGCCCGGCCCGGCGTCCTCCGCCCCGGCACCGAACCTGGTAGGCACACTGTCGAGCTGCCCCGTCCATGCGCCCAGCAAGGAGCACGGCGGGCCTCGAGCCACCAGACACCCACCACGGGCCGAACCGGGTCACCGCCGGGCGACGGCGGGACGGATGCCCGCCGAGCGACGCGCAGCGGTCCCCATTCACCCGACCAGCCGAGCGACCTCGGCTCACCTGAAACGGTGCATTGACTTTATTAGTTAACTTTCCTAATGTTTCAGCAACTCAGCAACATCGATCCCGATCCCGCTTCGCCCGGTGCCGGCGCCGAACCTCGCTGCCGCCGCGCCGGTGCCGCAGCGACCCCCACCCCCACCAGGCCGGATCGAGTCGCTGAGGCGCCTGCGACAGAAGGGAACGTCGATGTCACCCACCCTGAGCGCCGAGCGGGTCCGCCCGCCGGGACGCCGCCCCGGCATCCGGTCCAGGTTGTTCACCGGAGCACTCGCGCTCGCCACCGCCGCGACCGGCACGGCCGTCGCGCTCGCACCGCTCTCCTCCGCCGAGGCCGTCGTGCTGCCCAACAACTTCAAGAGCGTCGGCTACCTGCCGAGCTGGGCCGGCGACGTCAACGCCATCCAGTACAACAAGCTGACCCACATCAACTACGCGTTCGTACTACCGAACGCGAACGGCACACTGCGGGCCGTGGAGAACCCGAGCAAGCTCTCCTCACTGGTGTCGCGGGCGCACAGCGGCAACGTCAAGGTGTCGATCGCGATCGGCGGCTGGAACAACGGGGACGACTCGGCCTTCGAGGCGCTCGCGTCCAACGCCTCCAGCCGGACCACGTTCGTGAACAGCGTGATCAGCTTCGTGACGCAGTACAACCTGGACGGTGTCGACATGGACTGGGAGTACCCGGACCCCGGCACCTCGGCAAACAACTTCACTGCACTGATGCAGCAGCTCAGTGGGCAGCTCCGCAGCCGCGGCAAGCTGCTCACCGCGGCGGTGGTCTCCGAGGGCGGTACCGTCAACGGGGTGCAACCGGCCGTCTTCGGCTACGTCGACTGGCTGAACATCATGGCGTACGACGGCGGCAGCCCGCACGCCAACTACGACTGGTCGATCAACGCGGTGAACGGCTGGAAGTCGCGCGGCCTGCCGGCCAGCAAGGCCGTGCTCGGCGTACCGTTCTACAGCCGGCCCGGCTACTACACCTACTCCGCACTGGTCGCGATGGACCCGGCCAACGCCAACCGGGACTGCACCACGGCCGGCGGGGCGCAGCAGTGCTACAACGGCATCCCGACGGTGAAGCGCAAGACCCAGTGGGCGTTGGCCAATGCCGGCGGGATGATGAACTGGGAGTTGTCCCAGGACACCAACAACGCGACCTCGCTGGTCAGTGCGATCTATGACACGGTGATGGGCGGCGGCACCCCGCCGCCGAGCGGCCGGACCGGCCAGATCACCGGCATCGGCGGCAAGTGCGTCGACGTCGCGGCGGCCTCCACCGCGAACGGCACGGCGATCCAGCTCTACGCCTGCAACGGCAGCGACGCCCAGCGCTGGACGGTCGGCACCGACGGCACTCTGCGGGCGCTCGGCAAGTGCGCCGACATCACCGCCGCCGCGACCACCAACGGCGCGAAGGTGCAGCTCTACGACTGCAACGGCACCGGCGCGCAGGTGTGGCAGGCGCAGAGTAACGGCACCCTGCGCAACCCGGCCTCGAACAAGTGCCTGGACGCCACCGACAACAGCTCGGCCGACGGCACCCGGCTACAGATCTGGGACTGCTTCGGCGGCGCCAACCAGGTCTGGCGACTTCCGGCCTGATCCCGGCACCGCATCCGGCCCGGTCGCCACAAGCGGCCGGGCCGGATGGTGTCCAGCCGGTCCTGTCCCGCGCCGCCGCAGGTTCACCGCCAGACGCTCACCACCAGACGCTCACCGCCCGACGCTCACCGCCAGACGTTCACCGCCCGACGCTCACCGCCAGACGTTCACCGCCAGCCGGCCGGTGCTGCCCAGGTCGATCCCGCCCCGCGGCGCGACGAGTTGGGCCGGTGAGCCGGGTGCGGGCGTTATCTCCAGGTAGCTCGCGTTCGTGGCCGGCTCGGTGGACTCGGTGACGGTGTTCCGCCAGAGCACCCGGGCCCTCGCCGTCTCGCCGGGCTGCAGCACCACCGGCCGGGGTGGCACGTCGTAGCTGTCCGGGCTGCTCACCGGCGCCGACCCGTTGCCGACCGTGACATCGAGCGCCCGCCGCTCCTGGTCCAGCACCCGCACCGCCGGATAACCGTCGAGCCGGTACGGAGCCGTGCCGCAGTTGCGCAGTTCGATCCCGAGTGCCCGCAGGCCGAGCGCCGGCTCCACCTCACCGGCGGTGATCAGGAAGCCGTCGGGGCACTCGACGGCGGTCGGCGCCGGATCGGCGGTCAGGGTCGGCTCCGGTATCGGCGGCCTGCTCGGCGTGCCGCACGCGGCGAGCAGCGCGGCCGTGCCGAGCAGTGTGCCGAGCCGGCGCATCCGCCCGGGGTGGGACGGCGGGATGCCGATCGTCATGCGTTGCCTTCCTGACCCCTGAGGGGTCTCGTCGAGTGCGCCGCCCGCTCCTTTCACGGTGCGGGCAGGCTGCTGAGCAGGAACGATATCAATCCCGATATCGCGGATGGCCGGGTGCGTGCACGCGGCACCGATCAGCCGAAGGTGTAGCCGGTCAGGTACTCCGGAACGACGATCCGGCTCCTCGGCGCCGCTCTCCGGATCGCCGTGAGCATCGCCTCGAACCGCGGCCGGTCGGCCGGCGCGATCGGCGGCGGATTCCGCAACTCGGTCTCGAAGTTGTCCCAGTGCACCGGCACCACGATCTCCGGATAGTCCAGCGCCGCGAGCAGCCGGGGCAGGTACTCGTGGGTGGAGGTGCTGGCGGCCATCGCGATCATCGCGATGTCGGGCCGCAGCCCGGTCACGTTGCGTTCCACGAAGTCGCTGGCGCCCATGAAGAAGACCGCCGGACCGTCCTTGACGGTCACCTGGAAGGCGAGGGTGTCGCCCTCCGGCAGGTCGGCGACGGTGGCGGGCTTCGGCGGCCGGCTCAGTCGCACTCCGGGGATGCCGATCGAGTACGCCGCGTTCCGGCTGTGCAGCGAGGCGACCACCTCGACGGTGTAGTCGGCGAAGTCGAGCACCTCACCGCCCTTCACCAGCCCCAGTTGCCCGGACGGGATACCGGAGGCCAGGCCGAGCTGGTACGTCGTCATGGTGCCGAGCACCCGCGCCCCGGTCGTGGTCGCGATGTGCGGTACGTCGTTGAAGTGGTCCCAGTGCGAGTGGGTGACCAGTACCGTCTCGGGCCGGCCCACGTGTTCGTCGACGGCGGCGGTGGCCACGGTCAGCGGGGTGGCCAGGTCCGCCCCGCCCTCGAAGAGCCCGGTCCTGTACCGGCTCAGGTACGGGTCGACCAGTACCGTCCGGGTGCCGATGTCGATCCGCCAGCCGGCCGTACCGAACCAGCGGAACGTCGCACCGGCACCCCGCGATCTGGTACGGCCGGCCGGAGCCGGGCGTGGCGCGGCGACGGCGGCTGTCCCGAGTCCCGGCGAGGCGGTGGCGGCGAGCCCGGTCGCGGCGGCACCGACGGCGGCGGTCCGGAGCAGGCCCCGGCGGTCGAGTCGAGTTTCGGGCATGAGTTTCCCCTCCGATCGGGCCCGACCGGGTGTGTGCGCCTGAGCAGCGCCGGCACGCCCCGGTCCGGCGGTCGAGTGCGGAAACCCAATCACCGGCCGGCCCTCGCCGTCCAAGACCATCGGGGCGATCTGCCGATATCCTTTTTGATATCAGCACTGGTAGCGGCGGTACGGAGCGCCGTCGCCGGCTCGGACGGTCGTCGGAGGGACACACCGATCCGGCCCGCCCGGCCGGCCCCGGAACGGGTTGCTCGGCGATCCCTCCGGACCGGCCCGCCGCGACCGGGGTCGCACCGGCGGGATCCCGATCCCCATTCCCGGATGTTGATGTGCATGATTGCGGTTGGCTGACGCCGGACGAGGGCTCCGGCCACGGGGAAGGGACGACATGACATCCGCGAGAACAGAGCCGGGGGCCGTGCTGCGCGAGCAGGGCCTGATCCGCAATCCGGTGTTGCCGGGCTTCCACCCGGATCCCTGCATCCTGCGGGTCGGTTCCGACTACTACATCGCGACCTCGACCTTCGAGTGGTATCCAGGGGTACGCCTGCACCACTCCACCGACCTGGTGCACTGGCGGCCGCTCGGCGGCATCCTCACCGAGCGCCGGCTGCTCGACCTCGGCGGTGCCGGCGACTCGGCCGGGGTCTGGGCGCCCGACCTGAGCTATCGGGACGGTGTGTTCTATCTCGTCTTCACCGACGTGTCGAGCTTCGCCGGGGGCTACTGGGACTCGCAGAACTACCTGACCACCGCCACGGACCTGGCCGGGCCGTGGTCCGACCCGGTGGCGCTGCACGCGCGCGGCTTCGACCCGTCGATGTTCCACGACGAGGACGGCAGCAGTTGGCTGCTCTCCATGGCCGCCGACTGGCGCCCGGGGCGGAACCGGTTCGCCGGCATCCAGCTCCAGCGGTACGACCGGGCGGCCGGCCGGCTCGTCGGCGAGGAGCGAATGATCTTCGAGGGTACCGCCGCCGGGCTGACCGAGGCGCCGCGCGTCTATCGCAAGGACGGCTGGTACTACCTGGTCACCGCCGAGGGCGGCACCAGTTGGACGCATCAGGTCACCGTCGCCCGGTCACGGGCGCTGACCGGCCCTTACCAGGTGGCGCCCGGTGGACCGCTGCTCACCTCCGCCGGGCGCCCGGACCTGGAGTTGCAGAAGGCCGGGCACGGCAGCCTGGTGTGCACGCCGGACGGGCAGTGGTTCATGGCTCACCTGGTGGCCCGGCCGTACTCCCCGCTGGGCCGGTGCGTGCTCGGGCGGGAGACCGCAATCCAGTCGGTGACCTGGGACGAGGCCGGTTGGCCACGCATCGACGGTGGCGTTCCGGCCGAGACCGTTCCGGCACCGGTCGGAACGACGGCAGCAGGCCAGCGGCCGGAGGGGACCGCCGGGGACCGGTCCGAGGGGTACGTGGCGCGCGACGACTTCGACGCTCCGGTGCTGGGAGCCGACTGGTCGACCCTGCGCCGCCCGGCCACCCCCGACTGGGTACGGCTCGACGCCCGCCCGTCGCATCTGCGCGTCTACGGCGGGCAGTCCCCGGTGGGCCGGCAGCGCCCGAGCATCGTCGCCCGCCGGGTGACCGCCAAACACTGCGTGCTCGACGCCACCATGGAGTTCCGGCCGCGCACCTTCCGGCAGCTCGCCGGCATCACGGCGTACTACAACAGCGGCAACTGGCACTACCTCTACCTGAGCGTGGACGACGATGGCCGTCGGGTGCTGGACGTGCTCTCCTGCGACACCGGTCGGCTGGTCGAGCACCCCGGCTGCCGCGTCGACGCGACCGGAGCCGACCGGGTACGGCTGCGCGTGCAGCTCGACGGCCCGCTCGTCACGTTCGGCTACTCGTTCGTCTCCACATCGGAGGGAGCCGAGCCCGGCGACGAGTGGCAGGGACTCCCCGTCGCACTGGACGCGACGATCCTCTCCGACGAGTACACGTCGAGGAGCACCGGCGAGGGCGAGCCGGAGGCGTGGGGTTTCACCGGCGCCTTCGTCGGGCTCTGGGTGCAGGATCTGGGTGCCGACGGGGCGTACGCCGACTTCGACGTGGCGACGTACCGGACGGTCGAGCCTGGCTGATCCGCGCATCCGGCCCGCGCGCCGTCCGTCCACGATGGTCAGAGACCCCACAGAGGGAGCTACCGGACTTCCTATAGGATCCCACGGGACACACGGATGTGACCTTCCGGAAGAAGGATTCATGGCGGACCAGGGACGGCCGGCTTCTCCCGGCGTCGACACCTCGAAACCGAGCATCGCGCGCGCCTACGACGTGGTGCTCGGCGGTAAGGACAACTTCGCGATCGACCGCGCGGTGGTCGGCGAGATGCTGAAGATCGTGCCGCAGCTTCCGGAGGTGGCGGCCTACAACCGGCAGATCCTCAGCCGAGGGGTCCGCTATCTGGTGGAAGAGGCCGGGATCCGGCAGTTCATGGATCTGGGTTCCGGGCTGCCGACCCGGGAGAACACCCATCAGGTGGCACAGCGGTCGGCGCCCGACGCCCGGGTCGTCTACGTCGACAACGATCCGATCGTGCTGGCCCACGGCCGGGCCCTGCTGGTGGAGAACGAGAACACCACCGTGGTCACGGCCGACCTGCGGGACCCCAAGTCCGTGCTGGCCGACCCCGAGGTGCGCCGTCTCATCGACTTCTCCCAGCCGGTCGGCGTGCTGCTCGTCGGCATCCTGCACCACCTGCACGACAGCGAGGACCCGAAGGGCGTCGCCCAGGCGTACATGGACGCGGTGCCCTCCGGCAGTCACCTCTTCATGACCAGCTTCTGCGCGTCCTTCCCGGAAGCGGCCGAGCTTGAGGAGACGTACCTCAGCGTGCTCGGCACCGGCCGGTTCCGGACGCTGGAGGAGCTTCAGGGGTTCTTCGGCGATCTTGAGATGGTCGAGCCGGGTCTGGTGCCGCTGCCGGAATGGCGGCCGGAGACTCCCGTCGACCACGATCTCACGGTGGCCGAGCTGCTGATGGCCGGTGGCATCGGCCGGAAGCGCTGATCCTCGGCGGAAACGCCGGCCGGGACGGGTGACCGGCGCACCTCCGGTGCGGTCAGCGCGTCGACAGGCCCTGGACGAAGCCGCGCCACGCCGCCGACCCGAACACCAGCGCCGGTCCCTGCGGGTCCTTGCTGTCCCGTACGCCGACCACCCCGGGCAGGTTGCGGGCCACCTCCACGCAGTTGCCGCCATTGTTGCCGCTGCGAGTGCTCTTGCGCCAGACGGCGCCGGTCAGCTCCATGACGTCGCTACCTTCTTGATCAGCTCTAGTGACTGGTCCACCGGGAGCGCGTAGCCCCGGATCTGCTCCCATCTTCCGACGAGGGTAGCAATCTCGTCGGCCCCGTCGACGATTCGCGCGGCGAGCTGGTTGTCCGCGTGACCCACCCGCCGGTTGTCCGGCAGGTCGGCCAGCGTGAACGGCCCGCCGTAGCCGGGATACATGCCGACCCGGGTCGGCACCACCTGGAGCTGGGGCCGGAACGCCCGGCTGGCGGCCCCGCCGGCCGCCCGGTCGCGACATGCCGGACGCGTGCCGAGCTGAATGGGCCGTGCCCGGCACGGTGACGGCAGCGGCCGAACTCTGCTGCCTGATAGGAGTACGGACCGGCTCACCGCCCGGGGCGGCCCGACTCATGGTGTTGCGCCGGTACGCGAGCTTCCGGGGACTGCCCGATTCCTCGATTGGATCCCACCAGACTGAAGCACCTTCCACCTGAACCGACATCAACTCCGGCCATGACGGACCGCACGGGGAGGTCGAAGGGGTTCACTGGTGAACGGCTCGCACGAACGACCCACCTGCCCCGGGTCCTGCCCGGGACAGGTGGGTCGGGTCGAGACGCCGGCGGTCGCGATCGACACGGTTCGGATGAACAGTCCGGAACCGGTGCGCGGCGCCTCGCGCTGCGGTCAGCTCGCGACGCAGCTCGGCGTCAGACCGGCGCCAGTGCCGGTGCCCTGGAAGCCGAACTCCGTCGACTGGCCGGCGGCGATCCGTCCGTTGTAGCTCACGTTGGTGAACTGGACGGCACCGCTGCTGCCGCTGCGCTGGGTGTTCCAGGCGTTGGTGATCGTGGTGCCGGACGGCAGGGTGGCGTCGACCGTCCAGCCGGTGGTGCCGGCGGAGCCGGCGGTGACCCGTACCGTCGCGACGAAGCCGCCGTTCCAGGAGTTCAGCGAGACCGATGCGGTGCAGCCGGCCGGCGGGTTCGTCGGCGGGGTGCTGGGACCGCCGGTCGGCGGGGTGCTGGGGGTGGCTGTGGGGGTCGGGGTGGTGCCGCCGTCGGTGAGGCTGCCGGGCACCGCCAGCAGGGCGTTGTACCAGGTGGTGGCCATCTTGCTGTAGCCGGTCGCGTTGGGGTGCACGCCGTCGGCCAGGTCGGCGGCGGTCAGCGCGGCGTACATGTCGACCAGGTGGACCTGCCGGCCGGCGTTCGCCCGGGTCTGCACGATCTGCGGGATGGCCGCGTTGAAGCTGCGCACCTGGGCGTCGGTGCTCGCGGACCCGGCCGGGACGATGGTGGCGACGAACAGCTTCGCCTCCGGCGCGGTGGTGGTGATCCGGTCGATCAGCGCGGCCAGCCGGTTCGGGGCGTTGGGCAGGTCGCGGTTCTGGAAGATGTCGTTGGTGCCGATGTGCAGCAGGATGGTGCGCGGCTGGTAGGTGTCGAGCCAGTTGACGATGTTGGCGTCGATCTGGTCGATCCGCCAGCCGGAATGGCCCTCGTGGTCACGGTCGCCCAGGCTCGCCGGGCCGTTGGCCTGGGAACCGACGAAGTCGACGGTGTAACCACCGGCGACCACCTTCTGCCAGAGGTCGATCCGGTATCCGCCCGGCACGTTGAAGCCGTCGGTTATCGAGTCGCCGAGTGGCAGTACCGGGACCCCGGCAGCCGCCTCCACCCGATGGCCGGTGTGCAGCAGGATCGCCACGGTCGCCAGTACGGCCGCCAGCAGCGCACCGGCACACCGGCGCATGGTCGCCGACATGGGTACCCACCTCCAATGCATCCATCACCTTCGATCAGATCCATTGAATGTGCCGACGTGCGCACCCCGACGGTCGGGCGCACGCCGCAGCGGCGAACGCGCCGTCAGGTGCGCCGAACGGGCGAGCGGCGGGTCACGGCCGCTGCCGACGCCCCTGCGCCGTGTCAGCCGAGCCGGAAGTCGACCACCCGGATCGGGGACGGCGTGGTGCCGCTGGAGGCGCGCTGGTAGAGGATCGACAGCACCCCGTCGCTCTCCACCCGGGTCCGGTCCACGATCACCTCGCCGAAGGCGTTCAACCCGGCGCCGTCGAAGCGTACGGTCCAGTCGGTGTAGCCGCTGGCCCGGCTGGCGGTGACGATCCGGCCGTACGGCAGCACGACATAGGCGTTGTCGGCGGCGTCGAGCACGATCTGGGAACGGCCGGTCGCGTTCAACGGCACCGGGATCTCCGTCTTGCGCCAGGTCCCGAACGAGTCGCGGAACAGGTGGAAGGCCCGGCCGTTGGCCCGGCGTGCCGAGGCGTACGAGGTGACGCACGAGGTGAACCGGCCGGGTACGTAGCTGATGATCACGTGCGGGTTGCCGGTCGAGTCGACGTCCTGGCTCTCCTGGTTGATCAGCCCGTAGTTCGGCGGCAGCGGGTCGACCACCAGCCCCGGACTGGTGATCGACACCAGGTTGCCGGAGTTTGTGGTCCCGACGGCCGCTCCGGCATTGTTGCGCCAGGTCCGTCCCTGGTCATCGCTGTAGACGTACCCGGTGTCGTGGTTGGTCAGGCCACCGCTGTTGCAGGTGACCGCAGAGTTGCCCTCCCGCCAGGTGAACGCGGCGTGCAGCCGGCCACCCGGACCGTAGGTCAGCCCGTGCAGGTACATGTTCCGGGTGGTGCTGGTGGCGCCGTTCGCGCTGTACGAGCCGGTCGCCGACTGCCAGCGGCCGAGCCGGCGCCAGGTGGAGCCGTCGTACTCGGCGAGTTCGTTGGTGCCGTCGCCGGAGCGCCCGGTCCGGTAGCTGAACTGGAGCCGGTTGCCGGGCGCGACCCGGAACTGCGGGTACGTCATCGCGCCCAACCCGACCCCGTCCAGGCTGCGCTGCACCGCACCGAACCGGCTGGCCAGCCAGCTCCGGGAGCCCGGCGCGGAGACCAGCCCGGCCTCGGACTTGACGTAGTAGATCTCGCTGTCGTGGGTGTCCATCGCGACGTGCAGCCGGCCGTCGCCCGCCGAGATGCCGAGCGCGATGGAGTTGTGCGAGTCGTCGGTGGTCAGCCGGTGCGGCAACTGGAGGGTCTGCCACGCGCCGGACGGCAGTTGCCGGCGGGCGAGGACGGCGTTGCGGGTCGAGGTGTACCAGGCCGCGTACTGGTAGCCGGCGTGGCTGACGATGCCGTCGCCGTACGAGTTGTTGTTGACCAGTCCGTCGTAGGAGACGAAGTAGAGCGCGGTCGGGTCGAGCTGGGTGTCGCCGAGCCGGGTCACGCCCGGGGCCGCCGCGACCGCCGGCCCCGGCGGGACCACCGCCGCGACGGCGACCCCGAGGACGAGTGACGCCGCCAACGCGGCCCGGCGGGACGACGGGACGGGCATGGCTTCTCCTCGCGCCGGGCGCCACCGGGCGCTCCCAGATGAATGGATTCAACTTACATCCGCATCCATCGATCTGAAAGCCACCGGTCACGCCACCCGGCGCGAGGGTTGGCCGGCGTCAGCGGCGGCCGGCCGAGGTCTCCTCCCGGACCACGAACCGGATCGACCTGGCCTCGGTGATGCAGGCGCGCAGCGGTGCGGCCAGCTCACGGTGTCCGGGGCTGCGCTCCCACGCCTCGAAGTGGGCCAGCGACTCCCACTCGCTGGTGATCAGCCACTGCTCGGAATCGCTCGACGCCTCGCAGACCTGGTCCACCAGATGCCCCGGCACGCCTTCGGCGACCTGGTAACGGATCTGCTCGTACGCCTTCAGAAAGTCCTCGGTGCGCTCGCGCGGCACCCGGATCAGGAACAACACCCTGGCCTTCGACATCCCGGTCCTCCTCTGCAAGCTCCCCCGGCCTACACCGGACCGCGCCGGACCACCACGGCGCTGTTGAAACCGTCAAATCCGCGCGCCCCGACCAGCGCCACGTCCACCCGCCGCGATCCGGACTCCCGGACGAAGTCCAGCTCGCAACCGGGCGCCGGACGGTCCAGCCCGGCGGTCGGCGGCAGCATCCGGTGCCGGATGCCGAGCAGCGCGGTCGCCACGTCCAGCGCCGATCCGCCCTGGTGTGCCCGGCCGGTCAGCGGCTTCTGCGTGGTCACCGGCGGCGGCCGCGTCCCGAACACCGCCCGCAGCGCCTCGGCCTCGCTGCGGTCGTAGCGGGGCACGCCGAGCGCGTCCGGAAAGACGACGTCGACCTCGGCCGGCGCCACCCCGGCCCGGTCGAGGGCGAGCCGGATCGCCCGGGCGTACTGCACCGGGTCTCCGGCGGCGAGCCGGTCGGTGTGCCGGGCGTCGTGACTGGCACCCCAGCCGGCCACCTCGGCATAGCCGGGCACCCCCCGGGCCCGGGCGTGCGCCAGGTCCTCCACCACGAAGATCGCTCCGCCCTCCCCCGGTACGTAGCCGCTGGCCGCCACGTCGAACGGCCGGTACGCCAACGCCGGCTCCGGGCAGGTGCTCAGCAGTCCGCTCCGCATCTGGCAGGTCAGCGCGTACGGGCTCAGCGGGCACTCGGTGCCGCCGGCCAGCACCACCGGAGTGCCACGCCGGACCATCCGTACCGCGTGCGCCAGGCTGTCCAGCCCACCGGCCGACTCGGCGGCCAGCACCCCGCACGGGCCCTTGAACTGGTGCCGGATCGAGAGCTGACCGACGCTCGCCGCGTAGAACCAGGCGATCGACTGGTACGCCCCGACGGTCCGGGCCGGGCCGCGCCAGAGCCGTTGCAGCTCCCGCTGCCCGAAGAGGTTGCCGCCGGAGGAACTGGCCAGGGTCACCGCGTACCCGTAGGGATCGTCGGCCGTCTCCGGCAGTCCGGCGTCGGCGAGCGCGAGCCGGGCCGCCGCGAACCCCAGGTGCGTCCACCGGTCGGTCTGCACCAACTGCCGGTTGTCGGCGTAGTGCAGCGCGTCGAAGTCGGTCACCTCGCCGGCCAGCCGGCTGGGATAGCGCTCCGGGTCGAAGAGGGTGATCGGGCGGATCCGGTTCTGCCCGGCCAGCACACACTTCCAGTGCGCGTCGGCGCCGATCCCGCTCGGCGCCACCACGCCGATCCCGGTGACCACCGCCCGCCGCCGCTCCCCGCCCCCGTCCACCCGATCGGTCACCGATCCGCTCCGATCCGCCCGGCAAGTCGTCGGCCCGGCGTTGTCCGCTCCGCCGGTCACCACTGCGGCGCCATCCACCGCGCGGGTCGTCGATCCGGCGCCATCCGCCCCGCCGGTCACCGGTCCGGCCCGTCGAAGCGGGTGAAGACCATCGCCGACTGGAATCCGCCGAAGCCGCTGCCGACGGAGAGCGCCACCCGCACCGGCAGTTCCCGGGCGGTGTTCGGCGTGTAGTCCAGGTCGCACTCGGCGTCCCGGTTGGCCCAGTTCGCGGTCGGCGGCACCACGCCGTGCTCGATCGCCAGCGCGCAGGCCGCCATCTCGATCGCGCCGATCGCCCCGAGCGAGTGCCCGACCATCGACTTGATCGAGCTGATCGGCACCCGGTACGCCGCGGCACCCAGCGCACGTTTGAAGGCGGCCGTCTCGTGCCGGTCGTTCTGCCGGGTGCCCGAGCCGTGCGCGCTGACGTACGACACGTCCGCCGAATCGCACCGGGCCTGCGCCATCGCGTCGTTGATGGCCAGCGCCATCTCGACGCCGTCCGGACGCAGCCCGGTCATGTGGTAGCCGTTGCTCCGGTTGGCGTATCCGGCGGCCTCGCAGTAGACCCGCGCCCCGCGCCGTTGGGCGTGCTCCGCCTCCTCCAGGACCAGCACGGCGGCGCCCTCGGCGAGTACGAACCCGTGCCGGTCCCGGTCGAACGGCCGCGAGGCGTGCGCCGGATCGTCGTTGTCCGGCGTGGTCGCCTTGATCGCGTCGAACGAGGCGACCGTGACCGGGGAGATCGGACTGTCCGAAGCGCCGGCCAGCACCACGTCCGCCTCGCCGTCCTCGATGAGCTGCTGGCCGTAGCCGATCGCGTCGATCCCGGAGGTGCAGCCGGTGGAGACCACCTGGGCCGGACCGTGCGTACCGTGCCGGCAGGCGACGTCGGCGGCGAGGCTGCTCGGCATCAGCGCCTGGTAGAGGAACGGGCCGGCCCGGTTCGGGTCCACCAGCCAGTCCGCACCGGAGTCGCTGACCTGCACGTACTCTCGCTCCAGCAGCATGGTGCCGCCTACCGCCGAGCCGAGCACCACTCCGGTGCGCTCCCGCGTCGCGTCGGTCAGCTCCAGCCCACTGTCCGCCAGCGCCTCGATCGACGCGGCCAGCGCGAACTGGACGTACCGGTCGGCGCGCTGTCGCTCCGCGACGCCGAGGCCGGCCCGGACCGGATCGAAGTCGCACTCGGCGGCCACCTGGGAGCGGAACGGCGACGGGTCGAAGAAGCTGATCCGGCGGGTCGCCGTGCGCCCGGTGGTGATGGTCGCCCAGAACTCGTCCCGGGTCGCCCCGCCCGGCGCGACCACTCCGATCCCGGTCACCACGCTGCGGCGCCGGGTCACGGCCCGGCCTCCGGGCCGGCGGCCACCGCGCCCGCCGCCGCCCGGTCCGCGCCGTCGGGCCGTGCTACCCGTTCCGCGCCACTCGGGTGTAGCACCCGGTCCGCGCCGTCCGGCCGTACCACCCGGTCCGCGCCGTCCGGCCGTGCCGCCGGGACACCGGCCCCGGGCCGACCGGCCGCCGGGTCGGTGCTGGACGGTTCGGTGTCGACGTGTCCGAGTTCCGGGCGCGGGGCCAGCGGACCGAGCTGGAAGACCACCTCGGCGGGTTCGTCGGCCACGTTGCGCAGCCGGTGCCGGACGTTCACCGCCACGTACAGCGCCTCCCCGGTGCCGACCGGCACCGGCTCGTCGTCCAGGTCCACCACGATCGCGCCCCGAGCGACGTAGAGGAACTCCTCGCTGTACGGGTGGTAGTGCTCGGCGATCCGCTCGCCGGGGGCGAGGTTCGCCACCCCGAGGAAGCCCGAGCCGCTGCCCACAGTGCGGGGGCCGAGCAGTACCCGGATTTCGCCACCTCGGCGGCGGTCCGGGGCGATGTCGCGGGCGGCCACCAACCGGCGGCCCGGCTCACTCATCGCCGGCCCCGGCGGTCGACGCGGCCGGTGCCGGCGCGGTCGCCTCCAGCTCGGCGGCGATCCGCTCGATCCGGTCCCGGATGATGTCCAACTGGACCCGGCTGTTCGCGTTGATCCGGTCGGTCATCTGGGCGGTGGTCACCGGCGCCGTCGGACGCATCTCGAAATCCTGGGTCCAGGTCATCCGGGTGCCGCCCGGCACCTCGGCGTAGCGCCAGTGGATCCGCATGTACTCGAACGGTCCAGTCTCGACCCGGTGTGCGTGCACCTCCCGGCGCACCGGATCGGCGGTACGCTCGCTGACCCAGCTCCAGGTGACCCCGTTCTCGTCGGGATACATGGTCAACCGGAACCGTAGGGTGTCGCCGCGCCGCTCGATGATCTCCACCGACTGGTACTCGGTGAACAGCCCGGTCCAGCCCGCGACGTCGTTGGTCAGCTCCCACACGAGCGGCAACGGGGCCGCGATCAGCACATCGTTCTCGGTGTGGCCCGGCCGGCCCGCCCCGGACGCGGGAGCCGCTGCCGGCTCGTACTGGTGGGCCACCAGCTCGGCGACCTCCGCGATGCTGAGCCGCCCGGCCTCCTCGGGAAGCTGGACCCGGTAGCGGTCCGCCACCACCGCCTGCAGTTCGAGCAGCGCCAGCGAGTCCATGCCGAGTTCCTCCAGCGAGGCGCTCGGCGCGGCGGCCGCGGCGTCGGCGTCCAGCCCGCAGTGCCGGACCAGGATCGCGGTGATCTCCGCCGCCGTCACCGGCCCCGGAACCGGCTCCCGCTGGGTCGGCCCGGGTGATGTCGGTTCCTCGTGCCTCACACTCATCTGCTCCTCCTCGGATGGTTGGCGGTCGTGGGTAGGGCGCTCCGCGCGACGGCAGGGGCGGCCGAAACGGCAGCGGCGGCGGCTTCGGGAACGGCAGGGGCAGGAACGGGTGAGGCTTCAGGAACCGCAGAGGCTTCAGGAACGTTGGGGGCTTCGGGGAGGGCGGAACCGGACCGGATCGGATCGGACGGCGATTCGGCGGTGCCGAGCAGCCGGTCGACCAGACCGGTCGAGTACCTCCCCTTCCGGAAGCCCGCGTCATCGAGTACCCGGCGCAGGAACGGGATGGTGGTGCGTACGCCGGGCCCCTCGATGTCGAACTCGTGCAGCGCCCGTTCCATCCGGCCGAGCGCCAGATCCCGGTCCGGTGCCCAGACCACCACCTTGGCGAGCAGTGAGTCGTAGTACGGCCCCACCAGGTAGCCGGGGTAGCCGTGCGTGTCCACCCGGGTGAACGGTCCGCTCGGCGGGACGAACCTGCTCAACCGACCGGGGGTTGGCGCAAACCCCCGGTCGGGGTCCTCGACGTTGACCCGGCACTCCACCGCGACCCCGGAGATCCGGACGTCCTCCTGGCGGAGCCGCAGCGGCACCCCGGCCGCGATGTGCAACTGCTCGTGCACCAGGTCGACCCCGCTGATCATCTCGGTGACCGGATGTTCGACCTGGATCCGGCAGTTGACCTCGATGAACGAGAACCGTTCGGCGTCGTCGACCAAAAACTCGAAGGTCCCGGCCCCGGTGTACCCGGCGCGCAGCGCGCCGCCCAGCGCGGACTCGGCGAGTGCGTCGAGGGTACTGGCCGACAGTGCGGGCGCCGGGCCCTCCTCGACCAGCTTCTGGTGCCGCCGCTGCACCGAACAGTCCCGGGTGCCCAGGTGTACGCCGTTGCCATACCCGTCACAGAGCACCTGCACCTCGACGTGCCGGGCCTGGACGAGATACCGCTCGAGGTAGACCCGGTCGTCGCCGAAGACCGCCTGCGCGGCGATCCTGGTCCGCTCGTACGCCGCGCCGAACTCGTCGGCCGACCAGACCACCGTCATCCCGCGTCCACCGCCTCCGGCGGCACACTTGATGATCACGGGATAGCCGATCTCGTCGGCGACATCGCGCGCCCTCGCCGCCGTCTCGACGGTCGCCAGGCTGCCCGGTGGCAGCGGCAGCCCGGCCTCCCACATCAGCGCCCGGGCTCGCGCCTTGTCGCCGAGTGCGAGCATCACCTCCGGCGACGGTCCGATGAAGACGAGCCCGTTGTCGGCGCAGATCTCGGCGAAGTCGGCGTCCTCGGAGAGGAACCCGTAACCCGGGTGCACGGCCTGTGCTCCGGTCCGGCGGGCCGCCTCGACGATGGCGGCGGCGTTGCGGTAGCTCTGCCGGGCCTCCGGCGGCCCGATGCAGACCGCCTCGTCGGCCAGCCGGACGACGGCCGACTCCCGGTCCGCGACCGAGTACACCGCCACGGTGCGTACGCCCAGCTCACGGCAGGCTCGGGCCACCCGGAGCGCGATCTCGCCGCGATTGGCGATCAGGATTTTCTCGAACATCGCCGCACCGTCCTGGAAGTCACGCGGGTAGCAGGGCGATCAGTGGCTGCCCGAACTCGACCGGCTCGCCGTCCCGGACGAGCACCTCGGCGACCCGGCCGGCCTGGTCGGCGACCACCTCGTTCATCAGCTTCATCGCCTCGACGATGCAGACCACCTGACCGGGCTCCACCTTGTCCCCGACCTCGACGAACGGAGCACCGCCGGGTTCGGCGGCCCGGTAGCAGGTGCCGACCATCGGCGCGACGACGGTCCGGCGGCCGTCACCGTCGGCCACCCCATCGACGCCGCCGGTCGACGCGGTACGGGTGGCGGCGTCCGCCGGGGCGTGGCCGGGTGCGCCGGCCGGTCCCGGCGAACCGGGTACGCCGTGCCACTCGATCTCCAGCACGGTGTCGCCGCTACGCAGGTGGATCCGGCGTACGGGTCCGGCCGTCTCGGCCAGCAACCGGCCCGCCTGCCGGCGCAGTGCGGCAAGTTCCGTGCCCCGGTCGAGCGGCACGGCCGGTTCCGTCCGCCGGTCAGCGGGCACTGGCGGTTCCGCCCCCCGGTCGGCCGGCACGGACGGTTCCGTGCCCCGGTCGGACTGCGCGGTGGCGTCGCCCGGGTCCCGCGCGCCGTCCGGGGGGTCCGGGCGTACCGGCCGGCTGTCCGGGACGTCCGGCCCTGGCACGCGTCCGTCGCCGGTGCACCGCTCTCCCGCTGCCGGTCGCGCCGGTCCGGCCGGGCCCGGCTGTTCGGGGATCGCCGCGGCGGTCACTCCGGCCCCGCTTCCGACGGCAGCACGCTGGCCGCCGCACCGTACCGGCGGAAACGCCGCCGACGGCGCCGGACCAACTCTGCGGCGGGTACCTCGAGCAGCGGCGCCAGGTTCTCCAGCAACGCCCGGCGGAGCAGTCGGGCCGCGCCGGCGGGATTCCGGTGCGCACCCCCGGACGGCTCGGCGACGATCTCGTCGGCGACCCCGAGCCGCAGCAGATCGGGTGCGGTCAGCCGGAGCGCGTCGGCGGCCTGCGGCACGGCCGCCCGGTCGTGCCAGAGGATCGCGGCACAGCCCTCCGGGCTGATCACCGAGTAGACCGCGTTGCGCAGCATCAGTACCCGGTCCGCCACGGCCAACGCGAGCGCCCCGCCGCTGCCGCCCTCGCCGATGATGACCGCGACGACCGGGATCGGCAGCCCGGTCATCGCGAGGATGCTCTCGGCGATCGCGGCGGCCTGGCCCTGTTGCTCGGCCTCCACCCCCGGGTAGGCGCCCGGCGTGTCGATCAGCGTCACCACCGGTAGTCCCAGGCGGGCGGCGAGTCGCATCACCCGCATCGCCTTGCGGTAGCCGGCCGGGCTGGCCATCCCGAAGTTGCGGGCCCGCAGCTCCCTCGGCTGGTGCCCCTTCTGGTGCCCGACCACGGCGACGTACCGGTCGCCGAGCCGGGCCAGCCCGGCGACGACCGCCGCGCAGTCGACGCCGAGCCGGTCACCGTGCAGCTCGACGAACCCGTCGAAGGCGGTGGCCAGGTAGTCCAGCGTGGTCGGCCGGCCGGTGTGCCGGGCGGACCGGACGATCCGCCAGGCATCGGTCCAGTCGTCCGGGCCGGCGTCCCCGCGCCACGTCCCGGCGGCCGGGTCGGCCGCGGCGCCCGACAGGCCGTTCGGCGGCGGCAGCGCTCCGGTCGCACGGTCCGGAGTCGACGCCGTCCGGGCCGGACGGCCCGGGGCCGAGGCGGCAGCGGCGAGCAGCCAGCGCAGCCTGGCCCGCAGCGCCCGCCGCTCCACCACCATGTCGACCTGGCCGTGCCGGAGCAGGAAGTCGGTGGTCTGGAAGTCGGCCGGCAGCGTCTGCCGGATGGTCTCCCGGATCACCCGGGGACCGGCGAAACCCAGTCGGGAACCGGTCTCGGCGAGCACGATGTCGGTGCAGGTCGCGAAGGACGCGGCCACTCCGCCGTAGGTGGGATCGGTGACCAGGCTGACGGTCAGCAGTCCCGCCTCGCGCAGCGCGGCGATCGCCTGGCTGATGGTGGCCATCTGCATGAGCGCCAGCACGCCCTCCTGCATCCGGGCGCCACCGGACGCGGTGACCAGCAACAGCGGCAGGCGGTTGGTCAGGGCGTGCTCGGCGGCCCGGGTGATCAGCTCCCCGGTGACCGAGCCGAGACTGCCGCCGAGGAACCGGAAGTCCATCACGGCCAGTACCAGGCCGTACCCACCGAGCGTGGCGGTACCGCAGAGCACCGCCTCGGCCAGGCCGGTCTCCGCCCGGGCGGCGGCGAGCCGCTGCGGGTACGGCATCGAGTCGACAAATCCGATCGGGTCGACCTGGGTCGCCGGGCCGGGCAACTGCCGGAACGTGTCCCGGTCGACGAGCTGGGCTATCCGGTCGGGCGCGTCCAACCGGCGGTGGTCACCACACTCGGGGCAGACGTCGAGGTTGCGCCGTAGCCGCTTGCGGTAGAGCAGCGCCGGGCAGGAGCGGCAACGTGTCCACGGCTGCTGGTCGAGGTCGGCGGTGCCACGCCGGCGCGGGATGGTGCCGGTCGGCGTAACCCCGGTCATCGCCGTGCCCCCAGGTCGGTCGGGGCGTCCCAGCGGTAGAAGCAGCGCGCCATGGCGTCCGCCGGTACCCGCCAGTTCGCCAGGTACGGCGTGACGTGCGAGGCCAGCCGCTCGCTGACCCGGACGAACTCGGGGTGTCGGCGGGCGTTCTCCACGGCGGCGGAACCCGGACTCTCCGTCTCGATCAGGTGCACGTACAGGTCGTGCAGCCGGTAGAGCGAACGGTGCCGTACACCCACCAGTCGGGGCAGCTCAGTCCGGTCCGACTCGGCGAAGATCTGCGCGACCTGTCCTTCGGCGGCCGGCACGACCTTCGCGACGATCAGTGAGCGATCCATGACGCAGCCTCCCTGGGCGATTCCGCGATCCGGATGGGTGACACCGGCACCCGGCCGCGACAAGAGCCTCTCCCCCGGCTTCTCCCCCGACTGCGACCTCGTCCGAACGACTGGTGACCACCCTGCCCACCGGGTGTCAACGGAATGTCACCCGATCGCGTACGACTGCTCCCCGACACGGTGACGCTCTGGTGACGGCGGTCCGGCACAATGCCCGCCCGTGCCTGGGCAGAACGGCTCGGACGAAGCGCTGCGGCGACCGTCCGCGACCGCTCATGCCCAGCTCAGGGCGGTTGTGCAGGGACCGAACGGCCAGGTCGGATTGCCGACCGGCGGATTGACCGAGCGTAACGGTGATTGATAACGTTCGTCACGCTTTGCGGTGTCGGTGCCCGACCGGGCACGACGCCCCCCGAGCGGCATCGGCATACCGGAGAGCCGGGCGGGGCGGTCCGGGCAGGGCGGACTTCGGGACACGGGTTCCGGGTGCAGGAGGGTGGGCCGTGACTCCTGACGAGAGCGAGCCGCGCGACGAGGCACGCCGGGCACCGGCCCACCCGTCACCGCGCCAGTTCGGCCGGACGATCCACCTGTTCCTGCTGGACGGCTTCAACCTGCTGCACGACGGGACTCCGGTGGTCGTACCCCGTGGACTGCAACGGATCATCGCGCTGGTCGGATTGCGGCCGGGCGCGACCCGGGCACACCTGGCCGGTCTGCTGTGGCCGGACACCCCGGAGGAGCGGGCGATGTCGTCCCTGCGTACGGCGCTGTGGCGGCTGCGTCAGGAGGGCAGTTGCCCGGTGCTCACCACCGGCGACACGGTCCGGCTCGATCCGGCGGTACGGCTGGACATCGACGACCTCGTCCGGGCCGCCGAGCGGGTACGCGACGGCGGCGACCCCCGCTGGGCGGCGAGGATCCGTGGCGCCGGACGGCACGACCTGCTCCCCGGCTGGTACGACGAGTGGGTGCTGCTGGAGCGCGAGCGGCTGCGCCAGCTCCGCCTGCACATGCTGGAGGACATCGCCCGGGGTCACCTGCACGCCGGGCAGCACGGCGAGGCGTTGCAGGCCGCTCTCGAGGCGGTCCGCGCCGAACCGCTGCGAGAGACGCCGCACCGTCTGATCGTCGAGATCCACCTCGACGAGGGCAACGCGTACGAGGCGCTCCAGGCCTTCTACGTCTACCGTGACCTGCTGCTCCGCGAACTTCAGCTAGAGCCGTCCGAGACGATGTCCGCCCTGCTCAGTGACCTGCTCGCGCCCATCGCCCGGCCGAGGGGGGCCCGCCTGTCGGGTGCCCGGCCGTCGCCGGGGCGCGCGGGGGCGTACCCCGACCGGTCGGCGCTGCCGGCGATGCCGGTGCGGCGCTGATCCCCGGCCCCGCGTCACCGGCACGGCAGCCGGTCTCTCCGTCGCTGCGGCGCGGCGCCGCATCGTGGCGCGGCGGCGGGCGGCACGGCGGCGCATTCTGGCTCGGCGGCGTCACCGCCGCGTCACCGGAGGACGACGACGGCGCCGGCGGTCGGTGACGGTCGGGTGACGTCAGCGCCGGCATGGTGATCGAGCCCGATCGGACGGCCGGCAGGTTGTCCGGGCCGCACCTGGTCCGGAGGCCCTGCCGGACCCGGGTCCGGGGCGGCCAGCCCGCCCGGCGGTTCCGTTCCCTCCCCAGCCTGACGGCGAGAGCATCCACCGAAGGAGTCCAATGAATCGCGTACTGATCGTCGGCAGGATCGTCCCGGGCACCGAGGAGGAGATCGCGAAGATCCTCGCGGAGTCCGACAACACCGACCTGCACACCGTCACCGGTGTGCGGCACCGCTCGCTCTACCACCTCGACGATCTCTGCCTGCACCTGATGGAGACCGACGACTCCGCGCCGGCCCGGTTGGAGCAGGCGAACCGGCATCCGCTCTTCGTCGGCGTGCAACAGCGGCTGGGTGCGTACATCTCGCCGTACTCGCCGAACTGGCGGTCGCCGCGCGACGCGATGGCGCGGTGCTTCTACCGCTGGGACGGCCCGGACGCGACGGCCGCGGAAGGGACCTGATGCGCACCAGCCCGATGCATGTGATCGTCATCGGTGCCGGTACCGGGGGCATGTGCCTGGCGCACGGCCTCCGGCGGGCCGGCATCAGCGTCGCCGTCTACGAGCGGTACCGCGACCGTGGCGACGGCCTGCTCGGCTACCGGGTCGGGATCAACCCGACCGGCTGCCGTGCGCTGCGGGAGTGCCTGCCGCCGGAGCTGTTCACCACGTTCCTCGCCACCTGCGCCCAGCCGCCCCGGTATTTCAACGTGCTCACCGAGCAACTGCACCGCACGGCCTCCTTCGCGCTGCGCCCCGAGGCCGACCCGACCAGCATCGACCAGTCGGTCTCCCGGATGACGCTGCGCCAGGTGCTGCTGACCGGTATGGACGACGTAGTGCACTTCGGCAAGACGTTCACGCACTACGCGCAGCACGACGACGGCCGGGTCACCGCGTACTTCGCCGACGGCACCTCGGCCACCGGGGACCTGCTGGTCGCCGCCGACGGCACGCACTCCGCGGTACGCCGGCAGTACCTGCCGCACGCCGAGGTAAGGGACGCCGGGAGCATCAACATCGCGAGCAAGATCCCGCTGACCGAGCAGACCCGTGGCCTGCTCACCGAGGAGATGCACCGGGGCATCTCGCTGATCTTCGGTGCCGGCGGCGTGATGGGCGTACTGCACGTCATGGAGTTCGGGTGGGACCAGCGCGGCTCGGTCAAGCCCGGGGTCGGGGTCACCGACGCCCGGCTGATCGGGCAGTGGCCCGGGCTGCTCTTCGACAACACCCGGGACTGCATCAACCTGATCATCTGGAGCGCCGCCGACCGCTTCCCGTCCGACGTGCTGGAGTTGCGCGGCGAGCGCCTCGCCGAGGTCGCCCGGGAGCTGACCCGGAACTGGCATCCGAACCTGCGCGAACTGTTGCGGCTCAGCGACACCGGCAGCGTCATCCCGATCAAGGTCGCCACCTCGGTACCGGTGCAGCCCTGGCCGAGCAGCAATGTGACCCTGCTGGGCGACGCGATCCACACCATGACGCCGGGGCGGGGGGTGGGCGCCAACACCGCGTTGCGGGACGCCGCGCTGCTGCACCGACAACTGGTCGCGGCGGCGGCCGGCGCCAAGCCGTTGCTCGGGAGCATCGCGGACTACGAGACGGAGATGATCCGGTACGGCTTCGCCCGGGTCGCCGACTCGCTGCGGACCAACGGCACCAACGGCGACGACCCGATCTACAAGCCGGTCATCGGCCGGTTCGCGATGCTGGCCGCGCGCGGCTATTTCAGCGTGACCAGCCGGCTTCCGCCGCTGCGCCGCCGGTTCGTCGACGAGCTGTACAACTACCGGGGCGCGGAGACCTGACCGGCCGCCCGGCACCCGACCTGGGCTTAGCTGCGGTCGGACCGAAGAAGGCAAGACTCTTGACATTGGCAAAGGATTTGTTGAAATAGGCATATGGCTTCCCCGCTGACACCCCAGGCGAGCGCGGTACGCGACTTCAACCGCTTCTACACCCGGATCATCGGCGTGCTCGACGAAGGAATGGTCCACACGCCCTTCTCGCTCACCGACGGCAGGGTGATCTACGAGCTGGCCCAGCGCCCGGCCACCGAGGTGCCGACACTCCGCCGCGAACTGGGACTGGACCCCGGCTACCTGAGCCGCATCCTGTCCCGGTTCGCCGCCGACGGACTGGTGGAGCGCAGCCAGTCACCGGTCGACGCCCGCCGGCAGGTGGTCACGCTGACCGAGGCCGGGCGGGCCGCGTACGACCTGTTGAACCAGCGGACCCAGACCGAGATCGAGGGCCTGCTGACCCGGCTGCCGGCGGCGGACCGGGAACGGCTGGTCGAGGCGATGCGGACGATCCGGGGAGTGCTCGGCGAGGCGACGCCGCCCCGGGCGTACCTGCTGCGGCCGGTCCGTCCCGGCGACCTCGGCTGGGTGGTGCACCGGCACGGCGTCCGGTACGCCGAGGAGTACGGCTGGGACATCACCTGCGAGGCCTTGGCCGCCCGGATCGTCGCCGAGTACGTCGAGGGGCGCGACCCCCGCCGCGAGGAGGCCTGGATCGCCGAGCTGGACGGCGCGCCGGTGGGCTGCGTCTTCTGCGTCCGCCGGGACGACGAGGTGGCCCAGTTGCGCCTGCTGCTGGTCGAGCCGGAGGCCCGGGGGCTGGGCATCGGCACCCGTCTGGTCGACGAGTGCCTGCGTTTCGCCCGCCGGGCCGGTTACCGCGAGATCATGCTCTGGACCAACGACGTACTCGCCGACGCCCGGCGGATCTACGAGAAGGCCGGCTTCGAGCTGCGCGAACAGGCTCCACACCACAGCTTCGGCCACGACCTGGTGGAGCAGACCTGGTGGCGACGGCTCTGAGCGGTCGACCAGTTCACCGGGCGGTCGCCGCCGGCAGAGCGCCGAGTTCCTCGACCACCCCGGTCAGTCCCCGGCGCTGCTCGCGCAGAGCCGCCGGACGGCCGGCACCGCTCCCACCCACCCGGCGCGACAGCCACTCCGAGCGGGTCAGCACAGCGCGGGCGTACTGTCCCGGACGACCACCTCGGCACGGATCCGGCGCAGTCGGGGCCGTTCGGCCCGGGGCTGCATGACGAGTTCCAGGGCGGCGGTGCCGACCTCCTCCAGCGGCAGTCGCACCGTGGTGAGCGACGGCGTGACGTCCCGGAGCGTGACGATGTCGTCGAAGCCGGCCACCGCCATCCCGCCGGGCAGCGGTACCCCGTGGTCGCGCAGCGCCGAGATGGCGCCGACCGCCATCACGTCGTTGACCGCGAAGACGCAACCGGTCCGGAGGTCGCGAGCGAGCAGCTCCCGCATGGTGGCGTAACCGCCGTCCCGGGTGAAGTCGCCGTACGCCACCTGCGTCCTCGACAGCGTGACACCGCGGTCGGCGAGCCCGGCCTGGAACCCGGCGAGCCGGTCCCGGGCGGTGAGCAGGTGCCGCGGCCCGGCGAGTACGGCGAACCGCCGGTGCCCCAGCTCGACCAGCCGACGGGCGAGCAGTCTGGCCCCCTCCCGGTTCTCCAGCAGCACCGTGTCGATCGGCAGGACGCGCTGGCTGATCAGCGCGACCCGGGCGCCCGCCTCCTCCAGGATCCGCAACTGGGCGCCGAGCCGGTCCCGCAGCGCCCGGTCGGCGGTCCGGCTGCCGGCCAGGATGACGGCGCGGGGCCGCTGGCCGCGCAGGGTCGCCAGGTAGTCGAGTTCCCGCTCGGTCCGGCCGGTGGTGCTGTACATCATCACGATGCTGCCGTGCCGCTCGGCGGCGCGCATCACGCCGGCCGCGATGGACGAGAAGAACGGGTCCGCGATGTCGTGTACCAACAGCCCGACCACGTTCGTGCGGCCCCGGGCCATCGCCTGGGCGGGCGCGTTGGCGGAATAGTTCAGCGTGGCGGCGGCGGCGAGCACCCGGTCCATCAGATCCGCCCGCACCTGTCGGGTGCCGCTGCCGTTGAGCACCCGCGACGCCGTCGCCACCGACACCCCGGCCTCGTGGGCCACATCCATCAGCGTGACGGTTCTGGACGATCGCTTGATCATGGTGGCTGCCCCGCGAAGCTGGTCGGTGTGGCGTCCGGGCCGGCGACCCCGCCCGGCATCCGCACCCTACCGCCGGGCCCCGCGATCGGGTCCACAGTGGCCTCCCGGCCGGTTACCACCGCACCAGCCGGCCGGTGACGGCAGCGGACCAGCCCACTCCGTCCGCCCCGGCAGGTCGAGCGGCCGGCACAGGTCGCGGAGTGGCCGCCGAAAGTCTTTCGGGCCGTGCTGGATCTTGACGTTGCAGATGGAAGGCGGTTAGCTCGGGAAAGCGGTTACCGCACGCCACCGAAAGGCACCGTCGCTTCCATGACCTCCGCGTCCCACACCACCGCCCGGCTCAGCGTCACCCACGAACACGGCCGTCAGGTCGTCGTCAACGCGGACGGCGTGGACATCGCGACCTACGTGTACGACCCCCCGACCCCGGCCTTCGAATCACCCAAGCCCTACCTGCACCCGCTGCGTACCCTCGACGGAGCCCTGGTCTCGGCGTACCGGCCGAACGACCACCGGTGGCACAAGGGGCTCCAGATGACCATCTCGCACCTGTCCGGGCAGAACTTCTGGGGCGGCAACTCGTACGTGCACGGCGAGGGCTACCAGGTGCGGGACAACGTCGGCCGGATGCGGCACGACGCCTTCGACCTGGTCGACGCCAGCCCGACCGAGCTGACCCTGCGGGAGTCGCTGACCTGGATCACCTCGACCGACGAAGACTGGGTCGCGGAGCGGCGGGAACTGCGGATCCACGGGGTGGACCCCGGACGCGGCACCTGGATGCTCGACTTCCGTACCGAACTGCGCAACATCCGCGGCGCGGAGCTGCGGGTCGGCAGCCCGACCACGCACGGCCGGCCGAACGCCGGCTACACGGGGTTCTTCTGGCGGGGGCCGCGCGGCTGGACCGGTGGCGAGATCATCACCGCCGACGGCGGCGGCGGCCCGGAGACCATGGGCCGGCAGTCCCCGTGGTTGGCGTACACCGCCGAGCACGACGAGGTCGACGGCGGCGGCACCGTCCTCGTCTTCGCCGGCACCTCCAGCGCGGCGGTCCCGCTGAAGTGGTTCGTCCGCAACACCCCGTTCCCGGCCGTCAACCCCTCGCCCGCCTTCGACGAGGAGGTGGTGCTCGCCCCCGACGAGACCCTCCGGCTGACCCACCGGGTGGTCTTCGCCGACCGGGCCTGGCAGCGGGCCGAGATCGAGGCGTTCGCCGCGGAGCACGCTCCGTGACCGCCGACGACGGCACACCGCCACCCTTTCCCGGCGCCGTCGGCATCACCAACCTGCGGGTCTATCCCTGGCAGACCGACGACGGCCTGCACGGCGGCACGCCGCACGTGCACCTGTGCTGCACCGAGTGCTACGTCGTGGTGGGCGGCCAGGGGCGGCTACAGACCCTGACCCGGCGGGGTTTCGAGGAATCGCCGCTGGCCCCGGGCGACGTGCTCTGGTTCACCCCGGGCACCATCCATCGGGCGGTCAACGACGACGGCGCGCTCCAGGTCGTCGTGATCATGCAGAACAGCGGGCTGCCGGAGGCCGGCGACGCGGTCCTCACGCTGCCGCCCGAACAGCTCGCCGACGTGGCGACGTACCGGCGGGCGGTCTCGCTGACCGGGCCGAACGGATCCGCCCCGCCCTCGGCCGAACGGGCCCGGGCCCGCCGCGACCTCGCCATCGAGGGGTTCGCCGAACTCCGCCGCCGGTGCGCGGCCGGCGACACCGCCGCGCTCGACGACTTCTACGCGGCGGCCGCCGCCCTGGTACGCCCGCAGCTCGACGCCTGGCAGGAGCGGTGGGAGCAGGGGCCGGCGGCGGTGAGCCGGCAGACCGGAGAACAGCTCGACGCGCTGCGGGGCGGCGACCACAGCCACCTCGCCGGCGCCACCGTCACCCGGATCGTCCAACCCGAACAGACGACGCTCGGCATGTGCGGCTTCCTCTCCCCGTACGACCCGCTCCGCGCCCGGCGCGACTGAGCACCCTTGCACCACGTCGCTAAGGAGCACCTTGTGGAACCCATCCGCGTCGCCGTGGTCGGGACCGGAAACATCGCCCGGCTGCACGCCGAGGCGCTGCGGCAACTCGACGACGAGGTGCGCCTCGTCGGTGCCGTCGACACCGACGCCGGCCGGCTGTCGGCGTTCTGCGACCGGTACGACGTACCGGCCCGGCACCCCGACGTGGCCAGCCTGCTGGAGAAGGAGCGGCCCGAACTGCTGCACGTCTGCACCCCGCCCGGCTCGCACCACGAACTGGCCCTCGCAGGTCTGCGGGCCGGGGCCAACGTGCTGGTCGAGAAGCCGCCGACGCTGAACCTCGGCGAACTCGACGAGCTGGCCGAGGCGGAGCAGCGGTACGGGGCGGCGCTGGCCACCGTCTTCCAGCACCGGTTCGGCACCGGCGCGCTGCGGCTGCGCGCCCTGCTCGCCGCCGGGGTGCTGGGCCGGCCGCTGATGGCGGTCTGCCACACCACCTGGTTCCGCCCGCAGTCCTACTTCGACGTGGAGTGGCGCGGGCGCTGGGACACCGAGGGCGGCGGCCCGACGATGGGCCACGGAATCCACCAGATGGACCTGCTCTGCGCGATCCTCGGCGACTGGACCGAGGTCTCCGCCCTGGCCCGGCAGCAGGCCCGGCGCTCCGAGACCGAGGACCTGAGCATGGCGCACGTCAGCTTCGCCAACGGCGCGGTGGCCAGCGTGGTGAACAGCCTGCTGTCGATTCGCGAGGAGAGCTACCTGCGGTTCGACTTCGAGCGGGCCACGGTCGAGGTGACCCACCTGTACGGCTACGGCGACGACGACTGGCGGATCACCCCCGCACCGGAGTACGCCGAGGAGGTGCTCGCGGCCTGGCGGACCGGCGCGGCCGGGGTCCGCAGCAGTCACCAGGCGCAGTTCGCCCAGGTGGTCCGGAGCCTGCGTGCCGGTACCCCGCCGCCGGTGACCTCGGCGGATACCCGGCGGACGATGCGACTCGTCGCCGGGGTGTACGCGTCGGCGTTCACCCGCAGACCCGTCCGGCCGGACGACCTGGGTGAGCACTCGCCGTTCTACCGGCGGATGCAGGGGGACGGACCGCGATGGTGAGCAGTCCACTGGTGCCCGCCGCGGCCACACCGCCACCGGCCGTGCCCGTCCCGGCGGCCCGGCCGCCGCTGCCCGCCGCCGTACCGGACCCGGCCGGGGTCACCGGCGGTCCGGGGAACGGGTTGGCCGTCACCCACGACGTCGGCCGGTCGGTGCGGGTCGGCTGGGGCGGCGCGGAACTGTTCCACTACGTCTACACCCCGGCCGAACCCCGGGAGGAAGCGCCGCGACCCTACTTCCACCCGCTGCGGACCCTCGCCGGCAACATCGTCAGCCTGTACCGGCCGCACGACCACCTCTGGCACAAGGGGCTCTGCTTCGGCATCTCCCACTTCGGGCCGGACAACTTCTGGGGCGGATCGACCTACCTGCGCGGCCAGGGGTACCGCAAGCTCGACAACATCGGGGTGGTCGAGCACCTCGACTTCCCGGCGCTGCGCAGCGACCCCGACGCCGTACGCCTCGTACAGCGGCTGCGCTGGGTGGGCCGGGACGGCCGCCCGGTGGTCTCGGAGCGGCGTCGACTGGCGGTGGCGGTGTGGGCCAACCAGAGCGCGTGGCGGTTGCGGTTCGAGACCGCATTGCGCAACGACGGCGACGCGGTGATCACGATCGGCAGCCCGACCACCCAGGGCCGGGACAATGCCGGCTACGGCGGACTCTTCTGGCAGGGACCGCGCTCGTTCCGGGGCGGCCGGGTGGTGACCCCGACCGGAGTCGGCGCGGACGAACTGATGGGCTGGCGGGGTCCGTGGCTCGGCTTCGTCGGCCGGCACGACGGCATGGGGCCGGCCGAGACCCTGGCGTCGACGCTGGTCTTCCGGGACGATCCGGCGAATCCGGGCGCACCCACCCGGTGGTTCGTCCGCACCGAGCCGTACGGCTGTCTCGGCCCGGCCCCGTTCTTCGACCAGGAGTACCCGTTCGTGCCCGGCACCGAGCTACGGCTCCGCTACGACGTCGTGGTCGCCGACGGCGAACGGGACCCGGCCGGCTGCGCCCGGTTGGCCGAACGGGCCGGCGCGACCGAGTTGCTGACCGACCCGGCCGGGGACAGGTGATGCTTGCCGGGCGGCGGGGGAGCACGGTCGGTCAGCGTCGTGGCGTGAACCGCACGAAGGGGATCCGCCTGCCCACCTCGCGGTAGTCCGACACGCTCCCGTCGACCTCGAAGCCCATTATCTTGCAGAGCCTTCGGGCGGCCGCAGGGTGACGCGGCGCGTACCGGGCCATGATCTCCGCGCCCGCGTCGGCGGGAATCGGCACGGCGGTCACCTCGAGCGTCCGGTTGCCGACCTGGATGGTGGCCTCCGGGGTCTTCACGACGTTGCGGTACCAGTCCGCGCGCTTGCCGAAACCGGAGGCTGCCACATAACCGTGCTCGTCGTGTTCGAGGACCTCGACAACCGCCTGCCGGTGGATGCCGGAAAGCCGGCCGACGTGGCTGAGCACTCGCACACGGCGGTCCTGCCGATCCGTCCCGACCTGGATCCTCCGGGACACCGCACGGATTCGCCAGCGGTCCTGCCGTCGCCGGGCAGGACTGCGCGAAGCGGTCGGACTGACCGGCCCGGACCTGCCGCCAGGCTGGCCCTCGCCGACCGGGGCGGCTCGCCGGCGGCGCCGGTCGTCAGGGAGTGACGCGCCCGTCGGCGGACCCGTGGGGGTCCGCTCGGCTTGTCACCGCCCTCGTGGCCCGGTGCTCTCCGTTCGAGGAGCCGCACCGGCACCCTCGGCGAGGATCGCCGGTGCGCGCATGGTGTTGGTCGGATCGGCTGCCGTGGCCATCGCCCGCTCGGCCGCCGCGGCCGTGCTGCCGGGCGGCACGACGAGCAGGTCGAGCTGGTCTCCACGGTCGGTGGTGGCGATCAACAGTGCGGCATCCAGCGAGCTGAACCAGCCCACCCGGACGACGTCGTCGCCGGCCGCGAGTCGGCGGAACCGCACGTCCCACGCGCTGCTGTTGAGTACCACGTTCCGGATCCGTCCGTAGCGGCCGGAGAGAGCCAGCACAAGTCCGGGGAGTTCAGCCACCGGATCCCAGGACCGGGGCCACCAACCGCCGTCCAGGACCGCCCCGCGGGTTCGGGCGGGGGGAAGCGACAGTCGGGGTGACGAGGGCGGTGCCGACGGAACCCTCGTCTCGCGTTGAGCTGCGGTAAGCATCATCAGCCATCCTTCTCGGTCCAGGGGTGAGGTTGCGCGGCGCTCGGCCGGCGGCTGCCGTTTTCGTCGGCGAGCCGGCCCGCCGGGCCGATGCGCTCCGACGGTCCGCTACCAGGCGGTCGATCAGTATCGGCGGGCTCGGGACGGCCTCACCTTGGCAACCGGATGCCGGCGCTGCCCGGCGGTTCCTCGGGCGGGCACGCCCGGGTTAGCCGACGGTGGCGGAATCCTGGGCCTCGAACCGAGGCCCAGGATCCCGTACCGTCCGACCCGGGCGGCTGGCGTGCTGAGCCCGGGCCGGTGCTGTGGGGGCCGCCGGATGCTCGGCGGTCGTGATGGCGCGAACCGCCGGGCCGGGGCGGGTGGCGAGAAAGGCTTCCGCGGACGGCCGGCCAGGGGGCTCAGAGGGCCGCTTCGGTGCCGTTCGACCGCGCCGGGCTGCCGAACCTTGTCATCGCTGGACCCTCATCTCGGCGGTGGTGCACGGAGTCCGTAAACCCGTAGCGCCGGGGTCCAGGGGAACAACCTCAGCCTAGCCCCGAACCAGATTCCCCGTACGCCCTCAATGTCGGAATTCGTCGTCGGCCGGAGAACGGGTCGGCCAATGCCACCTCCCCTGCGATCGGCGGGTACGCGCCCGGGCGCCGGGGTGTGGCGGTGCCGCGCGCCCCGGCCACCGGATCCGCCGACCGTCGCTCCGGCCGGCTCGGTACGGCACACCGTCGCCCCCGGAGGATCCACGCCGCCCGTCGACGCTCCGGCACGGCGTACTGTTTGAGGTTGGCCCGCCAACGCGCTCACCTGAACGCGACGGAACGTCGGCGGTCAGCACAGGCCGGATCAGGCTCGATGGCAGACCTGCGGCTGCCATCGGCGACGGACCGGACAAGATCCGTCCCATGGTCTACCGCAGCTGACCGAAATCGCGTGCGAGGAGAGGGACGAGTGGAAATCGACAAGCTGAAGATCATGGAATGGTTGCGCGGTCGCGGTCAGAATGTCAGGGCCGACTGGATCGACCGGGAGCTACCGGACCGGGTCGACACCGTCCGTCACGCGGGCCTGCTCGCGACGCTCGGCCTCGATCCCGCCGACCTGGCGGACCGGCCGGCGCCGTGAAATCGCGTCCGGCCGGTCGTTCCGCCCGACCGGCCGACGCTGTTGACTGGGACGGGACGGACGGCTGGTACAGGAAGGCGGCAAGGTGCGGGTCATCGGGGTGGGCTTCGGGCGTACCGGCACCAGGTCGACGAAGGAGGCGCTCGAACTGCTCGGCTTCGGCCCGTGCCACCACATGGCCGAGCTGTTCGAACACCCGCGGACCATCGATGACTGGCTGCAGGCGGCCCGGGGTGAGCCGGTCGACTGGTCCAGGCTGCTGGACGGCTACCACAGCACCGTGGACTGGCCGAGCGTCTACTTCTGGCGGGAGCTGATCGAGGTCTATCCCGAGGCCCGGGTGCTGTTGACCGTACGCGACCCGGAGCGCTGGTACGACAGCGTGCGCAGCACCATCTACCGGTCCCGGACCATGGACCCGGAGTCCGCGCCGCCGGGGCTGCGCCAGGCGTTCGAGGCCCATCCGGAGCTGTTGGACCAGCCGAAGCTGACGGAGGCGCTGATCTGGCAGGGCACCTTCGGTGGCCGGTTCGACGACCGGGAGCACGCCCTGAAGGTCTACGCGGACCACGTCGCGGAGGTGCGCGCGACCGTACCGGCCGAACGGCTCGGAGAGTTCGACGTGGTGCAGGGCTGGGAGCCGCTCTGCGGGTTCCTCGGCGTCGACGTGCCGGCGGAGCCGTTCCCACTGCTCAACACCACGGCCTCGTTCCGGGAGCGGCTCGCGGACCCGGCGGGGCTGCGCGTCGAGCCCTGACCGGCTAACCGACCGGGTGACGGGGCTCGGCCAGCAGTTCGTCGACCTCGGCACTGGTCGGCATCGCGGCGGAGCAGGCGAACCGGGACGCCACGAGCGCGCCGGCCGCGTTGGCGAACCGGACGGTCCGGTCCAGCGGCCAGCCGGCGAGCAACCCGTGGCAGAGCGCGCCGCCGAAGGCGTCCCCGGCGCCGAGCCCGTTCACCACCTCGATCGGCACCGGCGGCACCTCGACCAACTCGTCGGCGGTCCGGGCGAGCACTCCGGCCCGGCCCTGCCGCACCACCGCCAGCCGTACGCCCCGGGCGAGCAGCGCCTCGGCCGCCGCGTGCGGCTCGCGCTCCCCCACGGCGGTGGCGCACTCGTCGAGGTTGCCGACCGCAACGGTGGCGTACCGCAGCGCCGACTCGTACGCCGCCCGGGCATCCTCCCTGGAGGACCAGAATCCCGGCCGGTAGTCCAGGTCGAGGACGGTGTTCGGGGCACGCCCCCGGGCGCCGAGGGCGGCGAAGTGCGCGTCCCGGCTCGGCAGCTCGGAGAGCCCGGTGCCGCTGAACCAGAAGACCCCGGCCGCCCGGATCGCGGGCAGGTCCAGTTCCTCGGGGCGGATCTCCAGGTCCGGCGCCTTGGGGTAGCGGTAGAAGTAGCTCGGGAAGTCGTCGGGCGGACAGATCTCGCAGAAGGTGACCGGAGTCGGCAGCCCGGCAACGGCGCTCACCCAGCGGTCGTCCACGCCGAAGTCGCGCAGCGCGCGGTGCACGTAGTCGCCGAACGGGTCGGCGCCGGTCCGGGTGACCATGGCGACCCGCCGGCCGTGCCGGGCCGCCGCCACCGCGACGTTGGTGGCGCTGCCACCGAGAAACTTTTTGAACGTCTCGACGTCGGGCAGCCGGGCGTTGGTCTGGAGTGGATAGATGTCCACCCCCACCTGCCCCATACTGATCACCTCGAACGAGGTCACCGAATCATGTAACCCCGCTGCGTCCCGGACGGTCAATATCTGTCGGACCCGCAACGACGGCCGGGCGTGGCGGCCGCCCGTCGGGCCGCGCTCCGGCGGCGGAGCACGACCCGTCCGGACTCAGCGGTCCATCAGCACGAAAACGCCCCAGCCCAGATATTCCCGCTGGTATCTGACGTGCCGGGCGGCAGCGGTGTCGAGTTCCGCGCGCAGTTCGGCGTGGAGCTCGACACCGGGGTTCTCGTCGAGCCAGCGCCGGAGGTTGAGCCACTGTGCCGCGGCGTAGCGGTCCCAGCTGTCCTGGTCGGCGACAACCATCTCCACCACGTCGGCGCATCTCGCCGGAGCCGCAGGCGAGGTCGAGCAGCCGGGCGGCGGGCGGGAGCCGCAGCACCTCGCCCAGGGTGGCGAGCTTGGTGCTGTCGAACGGGTCGTGGATGCGCTGGCCGCTCTCCCGGATGGTGAAGCTACGCGGTAGGTCCACTCCTGATATTCCTTTCGTGCGAAGAGGTGATGAGGATTCGTGCGGTCGTCCCGGAGTTGCCGCTCGGGGCGGGCAGGACCCTCATGAAATGCACCTCTTCGCACGTCGGGGCACGGACGCGGCAGACGCTAGGTCGGCCGCCGTACGCTGTCCAGCGGTTTTCGGCTCACCTGGCGAAGATCTGGGACTCGTCCCGGAACGCCTTGAACTCCAGGGCGTTGCCCGCCGGGTCGCGGAAGAACATCGTCCACTGCTCCCCCGGCTCGCCCGCGAACCGCAGGTACGGCTCGATCACGAACTCGCCGCCGCCGGCCCGGATCCGGTCCGCCAGGGCGTGGAAGTCGTCGGTCGAGAGGATGAGCCCGAAGTGCGGCACCGGTACGTCGTGCCCGTCCACCGGGTTGCGTCCCGCATCGGCCTGCCGGGCCGCCGGTACGACGTGGGTCACCACCTGGTGGCCGTAGAAATCCCAGTCGACCCAGGCGTCCGCCGAACGTCCCTCGGCGAGGCCGAGCACGCCGCCGTAGAAGGCGCGGGCCCGGGCCAGGTCGTCGACCGGGATCGCCAGGTGGAAGCCGGGACGGGTGGCCACGGTCATCGGATTCCTTCCGTGGATACTCCGGCTTTCAGGCCGGAGAGGAAACGGCACCCTTGCGGAGCGGAGCTGGGCGGGGATAGCCGATCCGCCGCCAGGGCGGATAGGCGTCTACCCGCGCGCGTCACCGCAGGGCTTACCGGCTGGTGCGTTGACGTGTGAGCGTGTCCAGGACCGTGAAGCGGGCGTTCAAGTACCGCTTCTACCCGACCGTGGCGCAGGCAGCGGAACTGTCGCGTACGTTCGGATGCGTCCGGAAGGTCTACAACCTGGCCCTGCGGGCCCGTACCGAGGCGTGGGTCCTGCGGCGGGAACGGATCACCTACAACGCGACCAGCGCGATGCTCACCAGGTGGAAGAAGACCGAGGAACTGGCGTTCCTCAACGAGGTGTCGTCCGTGCCATTGCAGCAGGCCCTGCGGCACTTGCAAGGCGCGTTCGTCAACTTCTTCGCCAAACGCGCCCGGTACCCGAGCTTCAAGTCCAAGAAGAAGTCGCGGAAGTCGGCGGAGTACACCACCAGCGCGTTCCGCTGCCGCAACGGCCGGCTGACCCTGGCCAAGATGGCCGAGCCGCTGGACATCGTGTGGTCGCGGCCGTTGCCCGAGGGCGCGTCGCCGTCCACCGTGACGGTGTCGCAGGACGCGGCGGGACGCTGGTTCGTGTCCCTGCTCTGCGACGATGTGATCGAATCGCCCCCGGCCGCGAACACGGCCGTCGGGGTGGACGCCGGGCTGGACAGCCTGCTCACGTTGAGTACCGGGGAGAAGGTCACCAACCCGCGCCACGAACGCGGCGACCGGTCCGCCCTGGCCCGCGCCCAGCGCCAACTCGCCCGGAAGGAGAAGGGGTCGGTGAACCGGGCCAAGGCCCGGTTGAGGGTGGCCCGGATCCACGCGCGGATCACCGACCGGCGTCGGGACCACCTGCACAAACTGACCACTCGACTCGTTCGTGACAACCAAACGATCGTGATCGAGGACCTGACCGTGCGTAACATGGTCAAGAACCACACGCTGGCCCGCGCGATCAGCGACGCGGCCTGGCGGCAGTTCCGCACCATGCTCGAATACAAAGCCGACTGGCACGGTCGGGACTTGGTCGTGGTGGACCGCTGGTTCCCGTCGTCCAAGCTCTGCTCGACGTGTGGCGTTCTTGCTGAACGGAAGCCGCTGGACGTGCGGACGTGGACCTGCCGATGCGGGACCGTCCACGACCGCGACGTCAACGCGGCCCGCAACATTCTGGCGGAGGGGCTCTCCGTTACGGCCTGTGGAGCCGGGGTAAGACCTCAACGGGCGGACGCCCGGACGAGGCAGTCGGTGTCGAAGCAGGAAAACCCGAGGGTGACCAAGGGAATCCCCGCCCTTTAGGGCGGTGGAGGATGTCAACGTCTGCTCCTCTCCACGGCGGCGGCGTACCCGGCCGCTGCTGCCATCCAAGCATGATCTTGTCTCCGGTCTAACCCCGCCGCCACCGGGGCTCGACGACCCGGAACCGTACCGGCTTGCCCGGGGCGGCCTGGGCGACCTGCGGCAGGTCGTCGGGGTGCAGCACGCCGATCACCGGGTAGCCGCCCATGGTCGGATGGTCGGCGAGGAAGATCACCGGCGAGCCGGCCGCCGGCACCTGCACCGCGCCGAGGACGACGCCCTCGCTGCGCAGTTCCCCGCCGATCCGCCGGGTCAGCGCGGGCCCGTCGAGGCGTACCCCGATCCGGTTGCTGAGGGTGGAAACCCGGTAGCGGCCGGCAGCGAGGATACGTACCGCGTCGTCGGTGAACCAGTCGGCCCGGGGGCCGAGCAGGACCCGCAGGGTCAGCTCCTCGGCCAGGGTGCCGGTCGGAGCGACGTCGACCGGGGCGGGCGGCCCGGGCACCTCGCCCAGCGGCAGCCGGTCCCCGACGGCGAGCGGCGCGGGGCCGAGCCCGGAGAGCAGGTCGGTCGACCGGCTGCCGAGTACCGGCGGGACCGCGATCCCGCCGTCGAAGGCGAGATAGCTGCGCAGCCCGCGTTGGGCGGCGGCCACCTCGACGTGGGCTCCGGCCGGCACCGAGACCGGGGCCGACCAGCTCGCCGGGCGCCCGTCCACGGTGACCGGCGCCCAGGCGCCGGTCACCGCCACGGTGCCGGCCTGGTCGACCCGCACCGCGACGCCGGTGACGGTCGTCTCGATCGTCGCCGCCCCGGGCGGGTTGCCGACCAGCCGGTTCGCCAGCAGGTGCGCCGGCAGGTCGAGGGCGCCCGATCGGGGTACCCCGAGGTGCGCGTGCCCGGGCCGGCCGAGGTCCTGCACGGTGCTGAGTACGCCGGACCGGACCACCTCGACGAAGCGTCCCCCGGTCATGCCGGTGCCTCGCCGCGCCCGGCGCCGTGCCGCTCCCGCGCACCGGTCCGCCCGTCCCACCCGCCGACGGCGTCGACGTCCCGGAACCGGACCCGGGCGCCCGGGGTGAGCAGGGCGACCGGGTCCCGGTCCGGGTCGAAGAGGACCAGGTCGGTGCTGCCGAGCAGTTGCCAGCCGCCGGGCGAGTCCCGGGGGTAGATTCCGGCGTAGCCGCCGGCCAGCGCGACCGAGCCGGCCGGTACCCGGGTCCGGGGCACCGCCCGCCGGGGCAGGTGGTATCGCTCCGGCAGGCCGGTCAGGTAGCCGAAGCCGGGGGCGAAACCGCAGAACGCGACCCGGTATTCCGGACCACTGTGGATCCGCCCCACCTCCGCCTCGGTGACCTGCCAGTGCCGGGCCACCTCGGCCAGGTCGGCGCCGTCGTACCGGACCGGCACCTCGACCAGCGGCCCGTCCGGCGGCCGGGCCGAGGTCGGCCGCCAACCGGCGAGCCGCCCGGCCAGCTCCGCCGGGTCGTCGAGCCCGTCGACGAGCACGGTGAGTTCACCGGGTACGACGTCCTGCACGCCGGCCAGTTCGCCCCGGTCCCGCCGCCGGTACAGTTCGGCGACCAGCGCGGCGGTGTGCGCCGGCTCGGTCACCTCCAGCAGCAGCGCACGCAGCCCCACCGGAATGATCCGCACCGTCGCACACTCCCCGTCGTACCAGTTCACTCTCCCGAGCCAACTCACAGCCCGAGATACGAGCGCCGTACCTCGTCGGAGGCGGCCAGCTCGTCGGCCGGGCCGGACATCACCACCTCGCCGGTCTGCAACACGTACGCCCGGTCGGCCAGCTCCAGCGCGGCCCGCAGGTTCTGCTCGACCAGCAGCATGGTGGTGCCGGCGCGGCGGATCTCGGCCAGCACCTCGAAGATCATTTTCGTGAACTTCGGTGAGATGCCGAGTGAGGGCTCGTCCAGCATCAGCAGCTTGGGCCGGCTCATCAGCGCCCGGCCGAGCGCCACCATCTGCTGCTCGCCGCCGGAGAGGGTCCCGGCGCGCTGGCCGGAGCGCTCGGCAAGGACCGGGAAGAGGTCGTAGACCCGGGCCAGGTCGGCCTCCCGCTCTCCGGCGGTGCGGTGGTAGCCGCCGAGCAGCAGGTTCTGCACCACCGTCTGGTGGCCGAAGAGCCGCCGCCCCTCCGGCACCAGCACCGCGCCCCGGCGCGCGATCCGGTACGCCGGCAGCCCGCTGACGTCCTCGTCGAGGAAGGTCACGCTGCCGCGTACCGGGCGGTGCAGCCCGGAGACCGCCGCCAGCAGGGTGCTCTTGCCGGCCCCGTTCGCGCCGACCAGCGCCACCAGTTCACCCGCCTCGACCCGCAGGTCGACGCCGCGCAGCGCGACGACCCCGGCGTAGTCCACGTGGAGATCCCGCACGGTCAGCATCTACAGCGCCTTCCCCAGGTACGCCTCGATCACCGTCGGGTCGTGCGCGACCTGCTCCGGCGTACCCTCGCTGATCTTCTGCCCGTAGTGCAGCACGACCACCCGGTGGCAGAGCGGCATGATGACCTCCATTACGTGTTCCACCATCAGGATGGTGACGCCACCCCGGTTGATGGTGCGGACGATCTCGACCGCCTCGCGCGCCTCCGTCGGGGTCAGCCCGGAGAGCACCTCGTCGAGGAGCAGCAGCTTCGGCTCGGTGGCCAGCGCCCGCCCCATCTCCAGGCGCTTCTTCCAGGCGGCGGTGAGCGACGCGGCGGGCGAGTCGAGCACCGGGCCGAGCCCGGTCAGCTCGGCGACCTCGCCGGCCCGCCGCCGGGCGTCGCGCAGCCGGGGATGTCGGGCGAACGCCGCCGTGCTGAGGTTGTCCAGCACGCTCATCGAGCCGAACACCCGCATGAGCTGGAAGGTACGCCCCACGCCGGCCCGGGCGGCGCGGTGCGGCGGCCAGCCGGTGACGTCCCGGCCGTCGAACTCCAACCGGCCGGAGGTGGGCCGCTGGGCGCCGGCCACCATCGAGAAGAGCGTGCTCTTGCCGGCGCCGTTGGGCCCGATCAGCCCCACGATCGCCCCCTGCTCCACCTCGAAGCTGACGTCGCGGTTGGCCCAGAGGCCGCCGAACCGGCAGGAGAGGTTGTCGATCCTCAGCAGCGTCCCGGTCATCGCCCCACCTCGTCGGACCCGTCGGCGCCGTGACCCGGCCACCCGCTGTTCCCGCCGCGCCTGGTCACGACTTCACCTCAGCAGACCCGGCCGGCTCCGGAGCGGCTTTCCCGGCACGGGTACGGCGCAGCCGCCGGACGATCGGCGCCCAGAGCCGCTGCCCGATGGCGAGCAGCCCGCCCGGCTCGGTGATCGAGACCAGCACGATCAGTGCGCCGTAGAGCAGCAGGTCGATCGAGCGGCCGCTGCCGGAGAACTCCTGCCGGGTGACGTCCTGGACGAAGACCAGCACCCAGGCGCCGAGCAGCGGCCCCCAGAACCGGCCGACCCCGCCGAGCACCGCCATCAGGGTGAACGACACCGACAGGTCCAGGCCGAGCCCGGAGGGCGGGTCGACGAAGAGCACGTACATCACGTAGTAGCCGCCGGCCAGCGCGGTGACCGCGCCGGAGAGCGCCGCGGCGGCGAGCTTGTAGCGGTGCACGTTGATCCCGACCGCCGCCGCGGCCTCCTGGTCGTCCCGGATGGCCCGGACGTAGTTGCCGGCCCGGCCGCGCAGGAAGAGCCAGACCGCCAGCGCGGCGAGGCAGAAGAAGCCGAGCGCCACGTAGTAGTACGGCCGCTTGTCCAGCAGCGAGAACTGCAGGTTGGCCAGGGACTGCTCGACCACCGGCAGTTCCCAGCCGTTCGCCTGGCCGAGCCCGGGCAGGTTGGTGACCAGGATGAAGACGATCTCTGCGACCGCGATGGTCGCGATGGAGTAGTAGTGGTGCCGCAGCCGGAAGCAGGGCCAGCCGACGGCGGCGGCCAGCAGCGCGGCCAGCGGCAGGGAGAGCGCGATCGCCAGCCACGGCGACCAGCCCTGCCTGACCAGCAGCGCGGTGGTGTAGGCACCGGTGCCGAAGTAGAGCGCGTGCCCAAAGGAGATCTGCCCGGTGTAGCCGCCGAGCAGGTTCCAGCCGGTCGCCGCGATCCCGAAGGTCAGCGCCAGGATGCCGATGTTGTGTGCCGCCGAGTCCGCGAAGACCAGCGGGTACGCGGCCAGCGCCGCCAGGATCACCACGACGGTGCTCCAGGACGGCAGCCGCCGGGCCGCCGCGACGGGCAGCCGGGCCGGCGAGGGCCGGTCCAGTACGGTCGGGGCGCTCATCGTCCCCCCTCGATCGAGTTGGTCATCTGGTTCCCAGCAGTCCCTGCGGTCGTAGCAGTACGACCACCAGATAGAGGGCGAGCGCGGCGGCGAGGGTGTAGCTCGGGGCGTACAGCCCGACGACGCCCTGGGCGACGCCGACCAGCAGGCCGGCCAGGGCCGCCCCGGTGATGCTGCCGAAGCCGCCGAACGCGACCACCACGAAGGCCATCAGCACGAAACTCACCCCGGCGGTGGGCGAGGCGGAGTAGGAGTTCATCAGCAGCGCCCCGGCAACGCCGGTGGCCAGGCCGGCGATCACCCAGCAGAGCGCGTACATCTTGCGGGGGTCGATGCCCATCAGCGAGGCCGCCGCCGGGTCCTCCCCGGCGGCCTGTACGGCGCCGCCGAGCCGGGTCCGGTTCATGAAGTACGCGACCGCGCCGGTGGCGAGCAACGCGCCGACGGCCATGATGACCTGCGGTCCGCCGATCACCACCGGGCCGATCTCCCAGCGCAGCCCGGCGGCCCAGGGCCGGGGCACGGTCCGGGTGTTCGGGGTCCAGAGGAACTGGGCCAGCCCGCGCAGGAACACCTGCAACCCGAAGGTGACGATGACCTGGGCCAGCGGGGACTTGCCGAGCACCCGGCCGACCGCGCCGAAGTACATCAGCGCGCCGGTGAGTGCGATCGACACCCCGGCGAGCGGGATCGACAGCAACGGGTCGAGGCCGAGCAGCGACCAGGCGAAGAACGAGGTGTACATGCCGAGCATGACCATCTCACCGTGCGCGAAGTTGATCACGTCCATCACGCCGTAGATGAGGGTCAGGCCGACCGCGACCAGTGCGAAGACCGCGCCGATCAGCAGCCCGTTGACCACCGACTGGAGCAGGTCGGTCATGTCGTCTCCCCCGGGTGGTGCCCGCCGGTCCCCCGGCTCACTGCTGGGCCCGGTTCATCGGCCAGATCGGCGCGACCGAGGAGAGGTCGGCCGGGAAGACGACGCGGTACTTCCCCTCGATCATCTGCTCCACCACCCCGGCGGCGCCGGTGTTCTGTCCCTTGTCGTCGAAGGTGATCCCGGTCCACGGCATGATCGTCTTCTCGCCGGGGATGTCCAGCCCGCGCAACGCGTCCCGGATCTTCGCCGGCTCGACCGACCTGGCGGTGTCGATCGCCTGCGCCAGCGCCAGTACGGCGGTGAAGGCCCGCGCCGAGTTCTCGGTCATCGGGGCGCCGTACCGCTGCTGGAACAGCTCCGCCACGGTCTTGGCGGCCGGCCGCTTCTCGGCGATCTCGCCGGACCAGGCCGCCCGGGTGGACGCCCCGTTGGCCAGCGGTCCGAGCCCGGTGGCGAACGCCGGATCGGCGAACCCGGTGCCGTAGGCGAGCAGCGCCGGCGGGTAGTAGTCCAACTGGTCCAGCGTCTTCATCAGCTTGATCGCCGCGTCGGTGTAGGCGAGCACGAAGAGCACGTCCGGGCTCTTGCTGCGCACCTGCGCCACCTGGGAACCCAGGTCTGCCGCGGTCGGGTCGAACCCGACGTTGACGGTGACCGGCAGGCCGGCCTCGGCGGCGACCTTCTCGGTCACCCCGGCGCCGTCGTTGCCGAACTGGTCGTTGCTGTGGAAGACGCCGACCGAGCGGACCTGGGCGCCGGCCGCCTGCCGGGCCTTGAGATAGTCGAACATCGACCGGGCGAAGGTCTCGTCGGTCGGCCCGGTCCGGAAGAACCACTTGAAGCCCCGCTCGGTCAGCGCCACCGACGAGGACGCCTCGTTGACGAACGGTACGCCGAGCCGCTCGGCCCGCTGGCTGGCGGTCAGCGTCACCCCGGACTGGTACGAGCCGATCACCGCAGCCACCTTCTCGCCGGTGACCAGCCGGTCGACCTCCCCGGCGCCGACCTCGGGCTTGCCCTGGGTGTCGCCGGTGATCAGCTTCACCGGTGCGCCGCCCAGCCCGGGCAACCCCTTGCCGGGCCCGAGCGGCAGGTCCAGTCCGGGATGGTCGTTGTTGATGATCTCCACGGCCAGCTCGGCACCGTGCAGCACGTCGGTGCCCTGGGTGGCGTTGGGCCCGCTGAGCGGCCACAGTCCGGCGAGCTTGACCTCGTCGGTCGCGCCGGCGCCGTCGGACCCGCCGCAGCCGGCGAGCGCGGCGGCGAGGACGACAGCGGCCGCAATGCTGGTGATCTTGCGCATGGTCAGGCCTTTCTAGGCGAAGACGATGGCGAAGGCCCGGCGCCGTCCTACCCGGGGCGCGCAACGGGCTCTTCGAGAGGGAGGTGTGCCGGCCGGGCCCGGGGGTTGCCGGCACCCCGGGCCCGGCCGACGAATCAGGAGACGGCCGCGCCCGCGGCCTTCACCAGGGCGACGGTCTGCTCGATGGTCTGCGCGCGGTCGGAGGCGAACGGCGCGTCGATGATGTCCAGCGGGTTCTGCGGATAGACGAGCGAGGAGATGTGCAGGTGCCCGCCGGGGACGTCGGTGGCACCGAGGGCGAGCCGGAGCCGGTTCGACCGGTACATGCTCTCGTTGGAGAGGTAGTTCCCGCCGCCGCCGGCCTGCGCCTGCGCGTCCGGGGACGGGCCGTTGTCGTGGCAGGAGACCTTGGTCGGGTCCGGCCGGGTGTTGCCGGTCCACTCGCAGATCCGCGGGTTGAGCGCGGTCGGCCAGGGTGTCGTGCCGGCGTCGATCATCTGCTGGTACGGCAGGGTCGTCTCGATGAACTCGGGGTTGGTGGCCGGCTGCGGCCAGTCCGTCACCTGCGGGACGAGTTCGGCGGTGCCCTCGTTGTTGTTGTCCGGGCTGCCGCCGCGCCAGGCGCCGGCCCACTGCTCGATGGCCATCCGGGCCCGACCGCCCTGGCTGATCGTCATGATCAGGTCGGCGCGTTCCCGGCTGCTCCGGGTCAGGTGCGGTCCGAAGGCGTCCTCGACGTAGCCGAGGTCGAAGCCGCTCCAGGTCACCGGCAGCGAGACGGCCTGGATCTGCACCGTCCGGTCACCGACCTGGTACTCCTGCCCGTCCAGTTGCAGCGCCGAGGCGCCGGACGGGTTGGACCGGCGGATCTCCCCGTTGAGTTGGTACGGGTCGAAGCCGCTGACCAGCACCCGGGTCACCGAGCGGCTGGTCGAGAAGTCGGTCGAGGAGATGCCCCGGGAGGCGTACTCGAAGGTCTTCAGCAGGGCCGCCCGGGCGGTGTCGGTGAGCCGGAACCGCGGCGTCCACTGTCGCAGGTCACGGGTGGCGGTCAGCCGCGACCAGTAGAGCGGCCGGTCGTCGTACCGCTCGATGCTGCCCATCCAGCGCTTGCCCTGGGCGCGTTCGACGGCGGTCCGCCACAGCTCGGCACCACGGGACCTGAGCAGCTTGTCGGCCTGGCCCACCGACCGCACCCCGCACAGCTCGGCCGTGAGCCGGGTGACGAACGAGGTGAAGCCGCCGATCTCGATCAGTGTGCTCGGCACCTGCACCCCGCCCGGCTGGGCGGGCGTGTCGATCCGGGTTTCCTCGTACGTCGTCGGGCGGGTGCGGTCGTAGCACTCGCCTGCCGGGCCGGCGTGCCCGGCGGGCTGCGCTCCGGCGGTGCCCGGCATCAGCAGCAGGGCGGCACCGATACCGGTGGCGGTGATCAGCCTCAGCCGGCCACGTACACTCTGGGTCAACTTCTGCACATCCAAGGTGATCTTCGACCTTTCCTCGATAGCCGCGCCGGTTCCGGATCTGGAAGGCCAACCGGAAGGTGGAGCCGGCGCATCACTTGGTTGAGGCGGCCGCCCGCGGCATCGCGCGGCAGCCGTTGAGGTGCGGGAGCCGGGGGGCGGGGGGCGGGGGGGGGGGCGCCCCCCCCGGCGCCCCCCCCCCCGGGGGGGGGCCGGCGTTGGTGGGGGGGGCGCGGGTCCCCGGCGGCGGGGGGGCCGCCCGGCCGACGGTCACCGATCCAGCGGTCGTGCTGGTGGATCCCGGAAGGTCAGACGAACGAGGCGAGGCTGACGCCCGCCTCCTGCAACGCGGTGCGCACCTGGCGGGCCAGTTCGACCGCCCCCGGGGTGTCGCCGTGCACGCAGATCGAGCGGGCGCGTACCGACACCGAAGCGCCGTCGACGGCGGTCACCTGCCCGGTGGTGGCCATCTTGACGCAGCGCCGGGCGACCGCGTCCGGATCGGTGACCAGCGCCCCTGGACTGCCGCGTTTCGCCAGGCTGCCGTCGGCCTGGTAGCCACGGTCGGCGAACGCCTCCCGGACGGTCTTCAGCCCCACCTCGTCGGCCTGGCGCAGCAGTTGCGAGCCGGGCAGGCCGAGGATCGGCAGACTCGGGTCGTACGCGGAGACGGCGGTGACCACCCCGGCGGCCTGCGCCTGGTCGGTCACGGTGCGGTTGTAGAGCCCGCCGTGCGGCTTGACGTACCGGACCCGGCCGCCCTCGCTACGGGCGATCCCGTCCAGCGCGGCGAGCTGGTAGAGCACGTCGTCGGAGAGCCGGTCGGGCTCGATGTCGATGGCCCGGCGGCCGAAGCCGGCCAGGTCCCGGTAGCCGACGTGGGCGCCGATGGAGACGTCCCGGCTGATCGCCTCGGCGCAGACCCGGCGCATGATCGTCGGATCGCCGCCGTGGAAGCCGCAGGCGACGTTCGCGCTGGTCACGACGGAGAGCAGTGCCATGTCGTCGCCCAGCTGCCAGACCCCGAAGCCTTCGCCGAGGTCACTGTTCAGATCGAGGATGACCGACATCGCACCTCCTGGGGGACCGTGGTGAACGCCGTGAGTTCAGATTGGCAGACTGTTGAACAATCCGTCAATGGTCATGTTGACTTGTAACCTCGTCGTATCATGGACCTTCTCTCGATTGTGGGCCCGACGGCATGAAGGACAATGACCGCGTGACGTGGCTGGCGAAGCTCCAGGACGACCGCTCGTTGATCACCCGGGCGAGCACCGCGCAGCGGGTGGCGGAGATACTGCGGGCGCGGATCACCGAAGGGGCCCTGCTGCCGGGCACCCGGCTCTCGGAGGAGATGATCGGGGCGGCACTCGGGGTCTCCCGCAACACGCTACGGGAGTCGTTCCGGCTGCTGATGCACGAACGGCTCGTCGTGCACGAACTCAATCGGGGCGTCTTCGTCCGGGTGCTCGACGTGCAGGACGTGGTCGACATCTACCGGGTGCGCCGGGTGCTGGAGTGCGCGGCGGTCAGCAACGCCGGCAACAGCTCCGCCGAGGCGATGGACGCGCTCGAGGCCGCGCTGGTCGAGGGCGAACAGGCGGCGGCGCAGCAGCGGTGGTTCGACGTCGGCACCGCCAACATGCAGTTCCACCAGGCCATCGCCGGCCTGACCGGCAGTCCCCGGATCGAGGAGATCATGCGGCAGGCGCTGGCCGAGATCCGGCTGGCGTTCCATGTGATGGCCGCGCCGCAGACCTTCCACCAGCCCTATCTGGAACGACACCGGGAGTTGCTGGAGCTGATCCGCCGCGGCGAGGTGGACCGGGCACACGCCGTACTCGACGACTACCTGCGCACCGCCGAGCGGCAGCTCGTCGACGCGTACGCCGACGGAGTGCCGGAGAGTGTGGCCGCGCGCCGCTGACGCGAGATGCCCGGCCACCGTTGTCTCGGCGCGGGCATATGCCCGGTCAGCGTGATGCCACCGAGTCATCAGGATGCCCCCGTGGCATCATCGCCGAAACACCGATGCCCGCGCGGGTGGGACCGCTGCGTCGGCGTGGTGGCCGGGGAAGGCGGTCAGACGGTGTGTAGCGCGTACACCCCGGCGTCGGTGCCGACTCCGGCCGTCCCGCCGAGGGCGGACCACGCGCTGCCGTTCCAGCCCGCGACGTGGTTCACCGCGACCCCGCCGGCCCGGGTGAAGAAACCCCCGGCGATCAGGCGGCCATCGTGGACGGACAGGGCCAGCACGATGTCCTCGGTGCCACCGCCCAGCGCGGACCACCCGGAGCCGTCCCACCGGGCCAGGTAGTTCGCCGCCGCCCCGCCCGCCTCGGTGAACGTGCCGCCGACGACCAGCGCCGCGCCGAAGACGGTGAGGGCCCGCCCCTCGGCGTTCAGCCCGGCTCCGAGGGCGGCCCACCCGCCGCCGGTCCATTCGGCCACATAGCCGGCGGCGGTGCCGCCGGCCTGGGTGAACCCACCCGTGGCGACCAACGCGCCGTCGAAGACGGCCAGCGCCAGCACGTCGCCGTTGAAGCCGGTGCCGAGCGTCGACCACGCACTGCCGGTCCACCGGGCGATCCGGTTGGCCGCGGTGCCGCCGGCCTGGCTGAACCCGCCGGCAACGATCAACGCGCCGTCGTGCACGGTCAGGTCCCAGACCGAGGGTACGTCCACCCCGGTGCCGCCGGACCCGGCCAGTGGCCACCACTCGGCGCCGTCCCACCGGGCGATGTGGTTGACGGCCACCCCGCCGGCCCGGAGGAACTGCCCACCGACGATCAGGTCCCCGTCGAAGACGGTCAGCGCGTCGACGAAGTCGAGCGAGGTGGTCATCACCCCGGTGCCGGACGAACCGGTCAACGGCGACCAGGTGGTGCCGTCCCAGCGTGCGATGCCGTTCACCCGTACCCCGCCGGCGGTGAGGAAGCTGCCGCCGGCGATCAGGTCGCCGTCGTAGACGACCAGTGCGGTGACCGAGCCGTCCGGCCCGGCGCCCAGCCTCGACCAGGCGGAGCCGTTCCAGGTGGCGAGGCGGTCGACCGCGGCGCCACCGGCCTGGGTGAAGTTGCCGCCCGCGTACAGGCCGGGGGCGGCAGCCGCCCGGGTGTCGCCGGCCGGCCAGCCGAACGCGGAGGTCTGCCGGAGTGCGCCGAGGTCCCGGGTCGAGCGGTGCAGCACCCTTCCGGTGACGTCCCGGATCAGCAGTCGGATCGTGCCGGTCGCCCCGGCGGGCAGCGGCAGCGCGACCAGGTTCGCGCCGGTGTCGAGCACCCGGTCGGCCACCAGCGGTGTGTACCGCCCGGCGTTGCCCAGGGAGACACTCAACGCCGCACCGGGCCGGCCCGGCCACCGGACGGCGAGTTGCGGTGTCTCGACCTCCCCGGCGGCGGGCAGCAGCGTCGCGTACAGCGCGCGATCGGAGGCGGCCGGCAACGACGGGGCGGTCGCGGCGGCCGACCGCTGCGGCGCGGCGCTCCAGGCACAGATCGCCGCCAGTGCGAACACGCAGAGTCCCCGCCGTAGGGTGGATGTGCCGAATACGGACATGCGCGCTCCCTCTGCCGGGTCCGCCCAAATCCGGTCGGATCCTGCCAGGGAAAATACACCAGCATCAATCTCTGGGCAATTCGACCACCACCCGCCGGACGCCCGGGTCAGGCGCGGCGGGTCGGGCGGTCGAGCAGGCAGAACTCGTTTCCCTCCGGATCGGCCAGTACGACGAACGGCTCGGTCCCGCGCTGCCCCACGTCCACCCGCCTCGCACCGAGAGTAACCAACCGTTCGACCTCCGCAGCCGGGTCGCCCCGGTCCATCCCGAGGTCCACGTGCAGCCGGTTCTTGCCGACCTTCTCCGGCGCCGTGGGTTGCAGCCAGATGCTCGGTGCCGTGATCGGCGCCTCGTCCGGAGGCCACAGCTTCGCGCTGCCGTCGTCCCGTGGCTCGATCCGGTAGCCCAGCACCTGGGACCAGAACCGGGCCATCAGGTCGACGTCGCGCACGTCGAGGGTCCACTGGGCGATGCGACTGGTCACCGGGCCACCTCCGGAATGATCGAGATCCGTCGGCGTGACTCCTACCCCGAAGGGTCGCGCGTCATACCGGGGCGACCGGGCGGCTCACGGCCGGCGCAGCGTCAGCACGGTGATCTCGCTCGGTGCGAAGATCCGCAGCGGCGGCCCCCAGAAGCCGGTACCGCGACTGGTGTAGAGCCGGGTCCGGTCACCGTGTCGGGTCAGCCCCCGCACGGTCGGCTGGTCGAGCCGGACCAGGAGGTTGAACGGCCAGATCTGCCCGCCGTGGGTGTGTCCGGACAGTTGCAGGTCGACGCCGTGCGCGACCGCCGCGCCGACCTGCTTCGGCTGGTGGGCGAGGAGCACCACCGGCAGGTCCGGGTCGGCCCCGGCCAGCGCGGCGGCGTGGTCGGGACGGTGTCCGGGGCGTCCGGAGGAGCCGGCGGTCGCGTCGTCCACCCCGGCCACCACCAGCCGGGAGCCGTTCCGCTCGACCACGAGGTGCCGGTTGTGCAGCGGCTCCCACCCGAGGTCGCGCATGTGGTCGAGCCAGCCCTGCGCCTCGCCGAAGTACTCGTGGTTCCCGGTCACGTACGTCCGGGCCAGCCGGGCGCGCACCCGCCCGAGCGGCTCGGCCTGGGCCCGGCGCTGCGCGACGGTGCCGTCGGCGATGTCACCGGTGTGGCAGACGATGTCGGCGTCGAGGTCGTTGACGGCGGAGACCACCCGCGCCGACCAGCCGGCCCGGTCGATCGGCCCGTAGTGGGTGTCGGTCAGCAGGACGATCCGGAGACCGTCCAGCCCCGGGCCGAGTCGACCGATCGGCACGTCCACGCGGCGGACCCGGGGCAGCCGCATGGCCTCGACGTACCCCCAGGCGAGCAGCACCACCGAGACGACCGCGACCGCGGCGGCGGTGATCCGGGACCGGGCCGGGTCGGCGACGCCGCCGACCGCCAGCCCGGCCCGCAGCAGGTTGCCGAGCGCCGCCCAGACGAAGAGCACCCAGACCACGCCGAGCAGGGTGTCGCCGGTCCGGGCCGCCCAGTCCCGCCCCCGGCCGTGCCCGAGGTACATCAGCACCGGAAACGCGGCGAGGGCCACGGCGAACAGCGCCGTGCCGGCGGCGAAGACCGGGGTGGGCCAGTGCGCGCCGGCGGCGAGCAGCGTCCACCAGGGCACCCCGAACAGCAGCGCCAGGACGGCGGTCAGGGTCAGGCCGAACAGCAGTGGTCGCAGCAACCGCCGGGCGGGTGCGACCGGTACCGCGGGTGCCGCGGGTGCCGCTTCGCTGGCTGACACAGCGGGGAACTCCTCAGCTCGGTCGGCGGGAACTCCGGGTACGCCGACGACGTCGCCGCCCCGGGTGGGTGCAGCATGACACGGGCGGCGCCGCATCGACCACGTTGCTGAGCCCGCCCACAGCAAAGGGGTGTTCCGCCGGGCCGGCCTAGGATTGGTGCGGGGACATATGCCCAGGCCGACGGGGCGGGACGGGAGAACGATCGATGTCGAGCAGACCCGAGTCCCGGGTCGAACGTCAGATCCGCGAGGCCCAGGAGCGCGGCGAGTTCGACAACCTCCCCGGGGCCGGCAAGCCGCTACCGGGACACGGCTGCCGACCTTCGACGTCGAGCGGGTCGTCGAGACCTGGCGCCGGCAGCGGCGCGTTAGCGGCTGACCCCCCCTGCCGACATCGGGACCCGGCGGACAATTCGACGGACCATTCGACGTCACTTCCGCCTGGGACCCATCGGTGCCGATACCGCCACATTAGCTATCCCTACGGTCGCCTTGTCGACCCGACCAACGGGTAAAGACATTGCGTCGGCCGTCGCTGAGTCCGGGTATCTGCACCGCTCTATCGGGATCGTCCAGCGAGGCGAGCCAGCGGCCGGGTCATAACCCGGTTCACGGCGAGCCTCCGTGTATCCCGTGTGTATCGTGGATCCGGCTTTCCGGGTCTCCCTCGCTGGTCACACGGCATACACGGAGGCGCTGCATGAACCGTTTTATCCACTTTGCAGTTCAGCTCCCCTAAGGCGTTGTCACGTCATTGACACGGCTGTAACCCGCGTGTACGTTCCCTGCAAGTCGCGACGCCTATCCCACCCTCCCCGGGGCGCGCCACTACGCCGTGCAATGTCAATGTGGACACCGAAAGGTGGGACGCGCATATGAGAAAGTACGGAGTCGCCGGTGCCGCCCTCGCGCTCGTGCTGGCCGTGGTGACGGGGTGCGGCGGAGGCGACGACGAGGGCGGCAGCGACGGCGCCGTCACCGGCGAGATCACGGTGCTGACCCAGCGCACCGACATCGTCGACACCGTCTTCCAGGACTACAAGAAGAAGTTCGAGGCGAAGTACCCCGGCACCACGGTCAAGTTCGAGGCGATCACGGACTACGAGGGCGAGGTCCGGATCCGGATGAACACCAAGGAGTACGGCGACGTGCTCCTCATCCCCAACTCGGTCACCGCCGACCTGCTGCCGACCTTCTTCGAGCCGCTCGGCACGGTGGCCGAACTGGAGAAGAAATACCGCTTCGTCCGCACCGAGCAGCGCTTCGAGGACAGGGTCTACGGCCTCGCCATCACCGGCAACGCGCAGGGCTTCGTCTACAACAAGAAGGTGTGGCAGCAGGCGGGCGTCACCGCGCCGCCGAAGACCCCGGAGGAGTTCCTCGGCGCGCTGGCCGCGATCAAGGAGAAGACCGACGCGATCCCGCTCTACACCAACTACAAGGACAAGTGGCCGCTGGGCCAGTGGGAGGGCAACCGCGGCGGGATCAGCGGCGACCCGGACGCGGCGATCAAGCTGGCCAAGGACGACGCCCCGTGGGCGCCCGGCAAGGAACACCACATCATGGACTCGCTGCTCTTCGACGCCGTACAGCGCGGGCTGACCGAGCCGGACCCGACGACCACCAACTGGGAGCAGTCCAAGGGCATGCTCGGCACCGGCAGGGTCGGCACGATGATGCTGGGTTCCTGGTCCATCGTGCAGATGCAGGGCGTCGCCACCGACAAGGCGGACATCGGCTACCTGCCGTTCCCGACCCAGGTCGACGGCAAGTTCCACAGTGTCATCGGCGGCGACTACAAGAACGGCATCAACGTCAACTCGAAGAACAAGGCGACCGCCCGCGCCTGGGTCGACTGGTTCGCCGACGAGTCGAACTACGCCGTCGACCAGGGCGGGGTCTCACCGGTGATCGACCAGGCGATGCCGGGCACCCTGGCCGACCTGACCGCCGCCGGCACGGAGTTCATCGAGTTCAACCCGGCACCGAAGGGCGAGGAGGGGCTGGCCGAGAAGATCGGCAACGCCGCCGAGGTCGCGCTCTTCGACGGCACGTACCGGCAGCGGATCGTGGATGCGGCGCGCGGTGCGAAGAACGAGACCAAGGATCAGATCTTCGCCGACCTGAACGGGAAGTGGGCGGAGACGAGGTCGAAGGTCGGGTAGCGGCCGGCACGACGACGAACGGCCCGGTCGACCCGGAAGGTTTGTGTCCCTGGATGGCAACTCCGCCGAACACCGCGAGTCGGTTCTCCGGGTCGACCGGCGCGCTGCTGCGGCACCGGCTCGGACCCACCGGCCCGCGCCGGTCGGTGCCGCGTCGGCGGAAGACCCGCACCCCGTACCTCTTCCTGCTCGTACCGGTGGCGCTGCTCGCGGTCTTCACCTACGTCCCGGTGCTCAACATGTTCGGCTACAGCGTCACCTCCTGGAACGGCCTGAGCCCGAGCAAGGAGTTCGTGGGCGTCGACAACTACGTCGAGATCGCGACCCGCCCCGAACTCTTCGAGGTGCTCCGGGTCAGCCTCTACTACGTCGGCGCGTCGGTGCTGCAGATCGCGCTGGCGCTCTACTTCGCCACCGTGCTCAGCTTCAACGTCAGGTTCCGCAACCTCTTCAAGGGCATCATCTTCTTCCCGTACCTGATCAACGGCGTCGCCATCGCGATGGTCTTCCTCTACTTCTTCCAGCCCGGCGGCACCCTCGACTCGGCGCTGCGGGTCTTCGGGCTCGGCGACCTGTCGCAGCAGTGGCTCGGCGACCCGGACGTGATCAACTACTCGCTCGCCGGTACGTCGATCTGGCGCTACCTGGGGCTGAACTTCGTACTCTTCCTCGGCGCCATCGGGTCGATCCCGGCCCAGCTCTACGAGGCGGCCGAGATGGACGGGGCGAACCGCTGGCACCAGTTCCGCTACCTGATCCTGCCCGGCATCCGGCCGATCGTCGGACTGTCGTTCATCCTGGCGGTCTCCGGATCGCTGTCGGTCTTCGAGATCCCGTACATCATGACCGGCGGAGCGAACGGCAGCGAGACGTTCGTGATCCAGACCGTCGACATGGCGTTCAAGTACTACAAGGTCGGGCTGGCCTCGGCGATGGCCGTCGTACTCCTCCTGATCATCCTGCTGCTTACCTGGATCCAGCGCCGGGTGGTGCCCGACGAGAGGGTGGACCTGTCGTGAGCCTGCCCGCCCTCCGCTCCCCCGACACACCACCGCGGCGACGGGCCCGGGCCGCCACCGGCCCGGGTACGCTCGGCGCCCGGATCGCGCTGGTCCTCAAGTACGCCTCCCTCGTCGTCGCCTCCCTCGTCGTGCTGGCGCCGCTGCTGATGCTGCTGATGGCTTCGTTGAAGACCAACGAGGAGTTCATCAACGGCGCGCCGTTCGACCCGCCAGGGAACTGGTTGAACCTCGACAACTACGTCACGGCGTTCACCCAGGGCGGCATGCTGCGGGCCTTCGTCAACACGTCGATCATCCTGGCCGTGTCGCTGGCCGGTACCGTGCTGATCGGCTCGATGGCGGCGTACGCCCTGGACCGGTTCGAGTTCCGGTTCCGCAGGACCATCATCCTGCTGTTCCTGCTGGCCACCCTGGTGCCCGGGGTGACCACCCAGGTGGCGACCTTCCAGGTGGTGGAGAATCTCGGCCTGTTCAACACCAGGTGGTCGGCGATCGTGCTCTTCCTCGGCACCGACATCATCTCGATCTACATCTTCCAGCAGTTCCTCCGGGGCATTCCCCGGGACCTGGACGAGTCCGCCGCGATCGAGGGCGCCAGCCACCTCACGATCTATTTCCGGATCATCCTTCCCCTGTTGAAGCCGGCGATCGCGACCGTCGTGATCATCAAGGGGATCACCATGTACAACGAGTTCTACATCCCGTTCCTCTACATGCCGGACCGGGACCTCGGGGTCATCTCCACCTCGCTGTTCCGGTTCAAGGGACCGTTCGGGGCGCAGTGGGAGGTCATCTCGGCCGGGGTCATCCTGGTCATCGTCCCGACGCTGATCGTCTTCCTGCTGCTCCAGCGCTTCATCTACAACGGGTTCACCAGCGGCGCGACCAAGTGACCGAGCCACGGCCCACCGGACACGACACGCTGGTCGCGGTACTGCCGTCGTAGGCCCGCGACCGGCCGGCGGTATCGTCGTCCGGTGCGTGCAGACGGCGTCGGCCGGAGCCCGGCCGGCCGGCCCGGGACCTCCGCGCGGACCAACTCCCCCAGCCAAACCAACTTCCCCGACCAAACCAACTCCTCCGGCCGGACCGGCCCGACCGATCCGGCGCGGGCGGCGAGAACGCTGCGGGTCACCACCCGCAACGCCAGCTTCCAGCAGTGGTCGGCTCTGTTGACCAACCGGACGAAGCGGCAGCGGGCCGGCGAGTTCCTGGTGCAGGGTGTCCGGCCGATCAGCCTGGCGGTGCGGCAGGGCTGGCCGGTGCACGCCCTGCTGCACCCGGACGGGGTGCCGCTGTCCCGGTGGGCCCGGGACCTGCTCGACCAGACCACCGGCAGCCGGGTCGCGGTCGCCCCCGACCTGCTGCGGGAACTCGGCGGCAAGGACGAGGACCAGCCCGAACTGGTTGCCGTGGTGGGTCTACCGGCGGACCGGCTGGACCGGATCCCGACCGGGCCGGACGCGCTGGTGGTGGTCTTCGACCGGCCCACCGCACCGGGCAACATCGGCACGCTGGTCCGCTCCGCCGACGCGTTCGGCGCCGCCGGGCTGGTGGTGGTCGGGCACGCCGCCGACCCGTACGACCCGAGGGCGGTCCGGGCCAGCACCGGCTCGCTCTTCGCGATCCCGGTGGTCCGTACCGGGTCGCACCGCGACGTGCTGGACTGGGTGACGGCGCTGCGCGGGCGCGGGCTGCCGGTGCAGGTCCTCGGCACCGACGAGGCCGGCGAGGTGGAGATCGCCGAACACGACCTCACCGGCCCCACCGTGCTGCTGGTCGGCAACGAAACCTCCGGGCTCAGCGCCGCCTGGCGGCAGTCCTGTGACCGGATGCTCCGGATCCCGATCGCCGGGTCGGCGAGTTCGCTGAACGCCGCGACTGCCGGCACGGTCGCGCTCTACGAAGCGGCCCGGCAGCGCCGCGCCCGACCGGCGCCGCCCGGTTGACCCCCTCCCCCCCCGTGCCGGAGGGGGTCGGCCGGGCGACGCCGGCAGTCGGCGGCAGCACCGGTCAGCGCGACACCACGGCCGCCGGGACCGGATCGACCGGTCTCGGCGCGGCCGGCGGCGCCGCACGCCGGGACAGCCGGCCCGGCCACCAGGTGGCGGGTCCGACCGAGAGCGCCAGTGCCGGAACCAGCAGGCTGCGCACCAGGAACGTGTCGATGAGTACGCCCACCGCGACGATCACCCCGGTCTGCACCGACGGCACCAGCGGCATCACACTCAACGCGGCGAAGGTGGTCGCCAGCACCACCCCGGCGCTGGTGATCACACCGCCGGTGACCGTCAGCGCGTGCAGTACGCCCCGCCGGTGCCCCAGCACGGCGACCTCCTCCCGGGCCCGGGTCATCAGGAAGATGGTGTAATCGACGCCGAGCGCGACCAGGAACAGGAACGTCTGCAACGGCAGCGCCACCCAGAGCCTCGGGTGGCCCAGCGCGTCGAGGATCAGCCCGGCCGCACCCAGCGCGGCGACGTACGACAGCACCACGCTGGCCATCAGCAGCAGGGGCGCGACCAGAGCCCGGAGCAGCACCACCAGCACGAGGAAGACCACGAGCAGGATCAGTGGCATCACCACCCGGTCGTCCCGGGCGGTGACCCGGTCGGTGTCCAACTGGTACGCGGTCTCGCCGCCGACCAGCGCGTCGGCGCCGGGCACCGCCCGCAGCGCGGTACGCAGCCGGTCGACGCTCTCCTTCGCCGCCTCGGTGCCCGGGTCGTCGGCCAGTACCGCCGGAATCCGTACCCACCGGCCGTGGGGGGGGCGCGCCCCCCGGCCGCCCGCGGCGCTGCCGGCGCCGCCCCCGGCCCCCCGGGCC